>NZ_JAMOKY010000033.1:0-45140 GCF_024499815.1 Stenotrophomonas testudinis
CCCCCCCCCCCCCCCCCCCCCGTTTTTTTAAATAAATAAAACAAAAAAAATATTTTTTTTTTTTTTTTTTTTGTTTTTTTTTTTTTTTTTTTGGGGGGGGGGGCCCGGGGGCGCGGGGGGGGGGGCCCCCCCGACGCCGGCCGCCCCCGTGGCTGCCGCAGCCACCGCCGCTGCCGCCACGGCCGGGGCACGTCTTGAGATCGCTCCGGCGCTGGCGTCCGATGCCACGCACGCGGGCACAACCACCGGCACCGGTGCCGGCAGCGAGGGTGACATGCTGGGCAATGAACAACTGCGGCAGGCCAGGGAAGACGTTGCCACCCGCGATGCCGAGATCGGTGAGCTGAAGCAGCGTGTGGCCGAGCTGGAAAAGCTGAAGGAGCAGCAGCAGTCGTTGATCGCGATGAAGGACAACGACCTGGCTGCCGCCCAGCAGCGCCTGGCGTCGCCGCCCGGAGCACCCGCCGGCGGCACGCCGTGGTACTGGCTGGGCCTGCCGCTGCTGTTGCTGGTGGCCGGCGCCGCCTGGCTGCTGCGCCGGCGCAAGCCGTCGCCGCTGCCGCCGCTGCGTGAGGAGGGCGATGCCGTGGCGCTGGCCGCTGCGGTGCCTGCCGGTGCTGCGCTGGATTCGCTGGCCGAACAATCGTCCTGGGTCACCGGCCACGAAGACGACGGCCGCCAGGAACCGTCGATGCCGGCCTGGGCCATCGAAGAGGATCATGTCGTCCACGCGCATGACAAGCACGCGCATGACGAGCAGGCCGAGGAGGCGCCGTCTGCACTGGTCGAGCCGGAGGACGAACCGGTGGCGCAGCCCGCTGCCGATGTCGAGGCCTCCTGGCAGGTCGGGGCGCTGGTCACCGACGAGGGCGACGCACTGCCGCCGGCGGTGAGCGACGCGCCGCGCTGGGACGAACCCGAGGCCGTGGCGCCGGAACCGGCCGACGCGGCCCCCGTGCCCGCCGATGGGATCAGCGTGCCCGACTATGCCCTGCACGCCGAGCAGCAGCCGGAATTCCGTGGCGTGTTTGATCTGCCGGCCGAGCCGGCCGAGCAGGCGCAGCCCGGGGAGGCAGCCAGCGAAGACCTGGACCCGGCCGCAGGCTCCAGCAGCAACGACTGGGCTCCGCGCGCGGGCCAGGAGCGCCTGGAACTGGCCATCGCCTACCTGGACCTCGGCGATGCGCAGACCGCGCGGACTCTGCTGGAAGAAGTCGCCACCGACGGCGACGTGCACTGCCAGGTCCAGGCGCGCGAACTGCTCGCCCGCCTGGACTGACCACTGGACCACAGGGGCCACCCATGAGCCGCGAAAACCGCATCGACTACGTTGAGTTCGCCTCGGCCGACCCGGCCGCCAGCCGTACCTTCTTCGAGACCGTGTTCGGCTGGTCGTTCGTCGACTACGGCGAGGACTACACCGCCTTCGACGATGGCCGCCTGCAGGGCGGCTTCTTCCGCGGCCAGCCGCAGCGCGCCGAGTCCGGCGCACCGCTGCTGGTGCTGTATGCCGACCTGCTGGCACCGGTCGAAGCCGCGGTGCGCGCGGCCGGCGGGCAGGTCGTCCGGCCCGTTTTCTCTTTCCCCGGTGGCAGCCGCTTCCAGTTCGTCGAGCCCGGTGGCAACGAACTGGCGGTCTGGTCCGAACGCGACCCGGCCTGAGCGCCTCTCCACCCGCAACATCGAGGTAGCAGCACATGCGTTACGCGCTCGGCGTCGAGTACGACGGCAGCGATTTCAGGGGCTGGCAGAACCTGGGCGAGGGCGGACCCAGCGTCCAGGCCAGCCTGGAGAAGGCCTTGTCCTCGGTTGCCGACGCGCCGCTGCAGGTGGTCTGTGCCGGCCGCACCGATGCGGGCGTGCACGGCCAGTGCCAGGTAGTGCATTTCGATACCGACGTGGTGCGCGACCCGCGCGCCTGGATGCTGGGCACCACCACCCGCCTGCCGCGTTCGATCGCGGTGCGCTGGTGCGTGCCGGTGGCCGATGATTTCCACGCCCGCTTCTCGGCGCGCGCGCGCCGTTACCGCTACCGCCTGCTCAACCGCGAGGTGCGCCCGGCGCTGGACCGGCAGACCCTGAGCTGGGAACGGCGGGCGCTGGACGAGACCCTCATGCATGCCGCCGGCCAGGCCCTGCTCGGTGAGAACGACTTCAGTGCGTTCCGCTCGGTGCAGTGCCAGGCCCTGCATGCGCGGCGTGAACTGCAGTCCCTGCAGGTCAGCCGCCAGGGCGAGGTGATCGAGGTGGCAGTGCGTGGCAATGCATTCCTTCATCACATGGTCCGCAATATCGTCGGTTCGCTGATAATGGTCGGCAGCGGCGAGAAACCGGTGGAGTGGATCGCCGAGCTGCTGGCCGGCCGTGATCGCACCGTTGCCGGCCCTACCGCACCTCCGCAGGGGCTGGTGTTCCTGGGGCCGCTGTACCCCGACAACTGGCAACTGCCTGCCGAGGTCACCTTATGAGCCGCTCCTACTACCGTACCCGCATCAAGTTCTGTGGCATGACCCGCGCCGGCGATGTGCGCCTGGCCGGCGAACTGGGCGTGGACGCGGTGGGTTTCATCTTTGCCCGTGAAAGCAGCCGCCGGGTGGCCCCGGCCGAAGCCCGGGCGATGCGCCAGGCGATCGCACCGATGGTCGACGTGGTGGCGCTGTTCCGCAACAACAGCAAGGAAGAGGTGCGTGAAGTGCTGCGCACCGTGCGTCCGACCCTGCTGCAGTTCCATGGCGAGGAAGACGAGAGCTTCTGCCGCAGCTTCAACATGCCCTACCTGAAAGCCATCGCCATGGGCGGTCGCGAGGACGTCAACGCACGCACGCTGCAGCTGCGCTACCCGAGCGCGGCCGGCTTCCTGTTCGACAGCCACGCTCCGGGCGGTGGTGGCGGCACCGGCGTGGCCTTCGACTGGGCGCGCATTCCCACCGGCCTGCACCGCCCGTTCCTGCTGGCCGGCGGGCTGAACCCGGAAAACGTGAAGGAGGCCATCCTCGCTACCCTGCCGTGGGGCGTGGATGTGTCCAGCGGCATCGAGGTCGAGCCGGGCATCAAGGACGGCTACAAGATGCGCACCTTCGTCGAGGAAGTGCGCAGCGCCGACTGCACCGTGCTGGAGTAGTCCCAGCGCGAGCCCCGCGCGTGACCGCCTGCGGGCGGCACGCGCCTTCACATTTGTCCCTGCACACCCTCTTCACATAGGATGAGGGGGAAACCATGGCCATGAAGGCCGTGGTGGGATCGACGGAACCGCCCCCGGCGGATTCCGAACGGGGCGTCACGCGCCCCCAGCCCGGGAAGGCAAAGCGATGCAGGAATTCCTCACCGTCGTGTTCGGTTACCCGACCCTGCCGTACAGCGTCCTGCTGGCGGTATCGCTGGTCTATTGGGGGCTCGCGGCGTTTGGTCTGGTCGATGATGGCTTCGGCGACCTCGGCGCCGATGGTGCGCTGGACGGCGGCACCGACCTCAGTGGCCTGTCGGCCCTGCTGCAGCGCTTCGGGCTGGGCGGCGTGCCGGTCATGGTCGTGGTCACCCTGCTCGGGTTCTTCGGCTGGGCGCTGACCTATTTCATCCATCTTTTCATCCTGATGCCGCTGCCGGACGTGCTGCGCTGGGGCTTCGGCACGCTGGTGGCCGTGCTCGCGCCGCTGCCGGCCGTGCCGATCACCGCACTGCTGCTGCGGCCCATCCGCAGCTTCCTGCAGCGCCTGCAGCCGGTTGCGCAGGCCTCCCTGCTGGGCCGGGTGGGCGTGGTCGCCTCGCCGCGGGTGGACGCCCGCAGCGGCCATGCCAATGTCGATGATGGCGGCGCCGGGCTGATCCTGCAGGTGCGCAGCGACATCGAACTGCAGCGCGGCGAGCGCATCGTGCTGGTCGAGCACGTGGCCGAACAGCACTTTTACCGGGTGGTCCGCGCCGACGCGGTCGCCCTCGATTTCCAGGACAACCTGCTTCCGGGCAACAAGGAGAATCACTGATGAGTTTCGCTGGCGCGGCCCCCTTCCTGATCGGGATCATCGTCGTCGTAGGCCTGCTGCTGGGCCTGGCAGGACTGTTCAAGGCGTTCTACCGCAAGGTCGACCAGGGCGTGGCCCTGATCGTCAACGACATGAGTGCCACGCCCAAGGTGCACTTCACCGGTGCGCTGATCATCCCGGTGCTGTACCGCGCCGAGCTGATGCGCATCAGCCTGATCACCCTGCAGATCGACCGCCGCGGCAAGGAAGGCCTGATCTGCCGCGACAACATGCGCGCCGATATCGCCGTGGCCTTCTACCTGCGGGTGAACGAGACCCAGGCCGACGTGCTGCGCGTGGCCAAGGCCATCGGTGCCGACCGTGCGTCGGACAAGCACGCGGTGGATGAGCTGTTCAACGCCAAGTTCTCCGAGGCGCTGAAGACGGTCGGCAAGAAGTTCGACTTCACCGAGCTGTTCGAGAAGCGCCAGGAATTCCGCGACGAGATCATTGCGGTCATCGGCAACGATCTCAACGGCTACGTGCTCGAAGACGTGGCCATCGACTACCTGGAACAGACCCCGAAGTCGCTGCTGGATCAGTTCAACATCCTCGACGCGCAGGGCATCCGCAAGATCACCGAGCTGACCGCCGCGCAGAACGTGGTGACCAACGAGCTGGAGCAGAACGAGAAGCTCGCCATCACCAAGAAGAACGTGGAAGCGCGCGAAGCGCTGCTGGCCCTGGAACGCCAGCAGGCCGAGGCCGAGGCGCGGCAGAAGCGCGAGATCGAGACCATCCGCGCACGCGAGGAGGCCGAGACCGCCAAGGTGCAGGAAGAGCAGCGCCAGCTGTCCGAGAACGCACGCATCGAAGCGCAGCAGCTGATCGAGATCCGCGACCAGAACCGCCTGCGCGAAGTGGAAGTGGCCGAACAGAACCGCCAGCGTGCGGTGGCCATCGAAGCCGAGCGCGTGGAGCGTGCGCGCCAGCTGGAGCAGGTCACCACCGACCGCGAAGTGCAGCTGCAGGGCGTGGAGCGTGACAAGGTGGTCGAGCAGGGCAAGATGGACGTGGCCAACATCACCCGCGAACGCATCTCCATCGACAAGACCGTGGCCCAGGAAGAAGAGCGCATCAAGGAAGTGCGCGAGGTCTCCGAGGCCGACCGCCAGAAGCAGGTGCTGATCCTGGAAGCCGAAGCCAAGGCGCAGGAATCGCTGGTGCGCGAAGTGAAGGAAGCGCAGGCACGCGAGACCGCCTCCAAGCACCGTGCCGTGGAGCTGACCACCCTGGCCCAGGCCGAGCACGAAGCGGCCGGCAAGCAGGCCGAGGCCAAGCGCCTGCTGGCCGACGCGTTCCGTGCCGAACAGGCCGCGCCGGGCCTGGCCGAAGCGCAGGTGCGTGAAGCCTCCGCGCTGGCCATCGAGAAGGTCGGCATCGCCGAAGCCCGCGTGATCGAAGCCAAGGCCGAAGCCAACCTGAAGCAGGGCAGCAACGAGGCCCGCGTGCTGGCCGAGACCCTGCAGGCCCACGCCCAGGGTGAGGAGAAGATGGGCCTGGCCCGTGCCACCGCCACCGAATCGCTGGGCAACGCCGAAGCCGGCGTGGTGCAGAAGAAGCTGCTGGCCGAAGCCGAGGGCCTGGTGCGCAAGTTCGAGGCGATCGCTTCGCTGAGCGACCAGGCGCGTGGCCACGAAGAGTTCCGCATGATGCTGGACAACAGCCTGAAGCAGGCGCTGGCCTCCATCGAAGCGGGCAAGGAAGTCTCGCGCGAAAACGCCAACGTCATCGCCAGCGCGCTGCGCAACGCCGACATCGATCTGGTCGGTGGCGACGGCGGCATGTTCGAAAACCTGGTCAAGGCGGTGTCGCTGGGCAAGTCGATCGAAGGCTTCGCCGGCAAGAGCCCTATCGTGCAGGAGCTGATGCAGCGCTACCTGGGCGTGGCCGTGGCCGAGCCGGCACCGCGGCAGATCGCCGGGGACGCCGAGGTGGCGCCGACCGTGTCGGCCGCCGTGGTCGACAGCGCCCGTTGATGCACCGGGCGGTGGCCGCTGCGGCCATCGCCCGCCCGCGCCGGCCGCGACCACGGCCGGCCGTCCGTGAGCCGGAACCCTGCTGATGTCTGAAACCCATCCGTCCGCCGAAATCACCGCGCCGGAGGCCGGCGGCAACACCGTCGACCAGGCCGTCGCCCAGGGCGGTGCCTACGAAGTCCTGCGCCGCCGCCTCAGCGAGCAGGGCCAGCGCCTGCAGGCCCTTGCCGAGACCCTCAACCGCCAGCGCCTGGCCGAATTCGGTGACAGCCGGCTGGAAGTGATCGGCCGGTTCCGCATCCGCAGCGAGAACAACTGCGTTGGCCGGGACATCGTCCAGGTCGGCCCCGACCGCCTGCTGTTCGGCTACAACGTCTACATCGGGCTGAAGACCCACACCCGCATCGAGGATGTGTTCGGCCTGTACCGGCTGGTACAGGGCACGGACGGCTACGACGTCGCGTCGCTGGAGCTGAAGGGCAGCTTCCTCGACCAGCCCGGCTTCGTGCACGACTTCAACGAGCTGTATTCCTACTACAAGCATGCGCGCCTGCTGCAGCTGATCGTGGTCGGCGACAAGCTGCTGGCCTCGTTCCAGATCGGCGAGCGCAGCAGCGACGTGCGCGTGTTCCGCTGGGCGCTGTCGCGCGAAGGCGAGCTGACCTATCTCGATGCGCGCGGCGAACGCGATATCGCGCTGCCGCCGCCGTTCGACTTCGAATGGACCAAAGCCACCCGCGACCTCGCGGTCAACGGCCGGCATTCGCACCTGAACATCCTCGACACCCTGTTCGTGGAGACCACCGGTGGCGACCTGACCATCAAGGTCGAGAACAACACCGAGACCGGGCAGGGCATCTACAGCGAGCCGGTGGAGGACAGCACGCAGTCGCTGGACGACGCCCAGTTCGAGTTCGCCCGTGTCGGTTCGCTGCTGCTGCTGAAGGTGCTGCCGTACCGCGAAACCGTCTGGCGCGGGCTGATCTACAACACGCTCACCGGCGACATCGTGCGCAACGACGCCATCGTCCAGGCCTGCGTGCAGCTGCCCGAAGACCATGGCGTCATCTTCCCCGGTGGCTATTACCTGCAGGGCGGCGAGCACAAGGCCTTCGATGCCTCGATGGCCGGCATGCAGTTCAAGCGCAGCATCCGTTCGCCCAATGGCGAGGACGTGCTGTACATCTTCTATGAGCGCGAAGGCGGGCGCTCGGCGCTGTTCGTCTACAACACCATCCAGCGCGTGCTGCAGAACCCCGTGTTCGGCCACGGCTATGCGTTCATGCAGGATGGGCGCATGGTGCTGTTCCATGCCGAGGGCACCGAGCCCACGCGCATCCACCCGATGCAGGTCTGGCAGACGCCGTTCAGCAGCGACGAGTTCGCCGCCAGCTGTCCGCCCGGCAACACCTTCATGGGCCGCATCGGCAATGCCGAGCTGGTGCGCGGCATCTCCAACCTGTTCAACCTGGCCCGCGAGATCGACGGCCAGGATGTCTCGGTGCAGCGTTACCAGCGCCTGGTGGCCGACACCCGCCGCCTGTTCGACGCCCACCACTGGCTAGGCGACGAGGCCTGCGACGGCGCCGAGGCGCTGCTGCGGCAGATCAGCGCCACCGGCGAATCGGTGCTGGACGAATACGAGAAGGTCCAGTCCATCCGCGAGCAGTCGGCGCAGGCGATGGTCGAGGCGGAGGCCAGCTTCAAGGGTCTGCTGGGCCGGCTGCAGCCGCAGAACTGGAACGAGGTACAGGCCTTTGTCGAGGCACTGAACGAGATCACCGCGCTGCGCGGGCGCCTGCTGACCATCCGCGAGCTGCGTTACATCGACACCGCGCGCATCGAAGCGATGGCCGCCGAACTGGTACAGGCGCAGGACCGGGTCGGCGCCGCCACCGGCGAATTCCTTGCCGGCGATGCCGCGCTGGCGCCGCTGGGCAGCCGCCTGCAGGTGCTGGACGAAGCCGCCCAGCAGGCAGCCAGTGCGCGCCAGCTGGACGAGCAGCTGGACGGCATGCGCGGCATGGCCAGCGATCTGGACATGCTGTCCGAACTGATGGCCGGGCTGAAGGTGGACGATGCTACCGCGCGTACCCGCGTGGTCGAATCGATTTCCGCGCTGTACGGGCGCCTGAACCAGGCGCGCACGCGCGCCGAGCAGCGACGCCGCACCCTCGGTTCGGCCGAGGCCGTGGCCCAGTTCGCCGCGCAGTTCGCCCTGTTCTCGCAGTCCATCACCAGTGCGCTGGCGATGGCCGGTGACCCGGAAAAGGCCGACGAGCAGCTGTCGCGCCTGCTGGTGCAGCTGGAAGAACTGGAAAGCCAGTTCGGCGAGCACGAGCAGTTCCTCGGCGACATCCTCAGCAAGCGCGAGGAACTGGTCGAGGCCTTCGAGACGCACAAGCAGGCGCTGCTGGATGACCGCCAGCGCAAGGCGCGTTCGGTGCTTGATGCGGCCAACCGCATCCTCGATGGGCTGGCCAAGCGCACCGAGCGCTTCGCCACGGCCGATGAACTCAATGCGTTCTTCGCCGGTGATCCGCTGATCCTCAAGCTGCGCGAACTGGCCGAGCGCCTGCGTGCGCTGCGCGACAACGTCAAGGCCGATGACATCGAGGCGCGCCTGAAGGGCGTGCGCGACCAGGCGGTGCGCCAGCTGCGCGACCGCAGTGACCTGTACGAGGCCGGTGGCAACGTGGTCCGGCTCGGTCCGCGGCATCGTTTCAGCGTCAACACGCAGGCGCTGGACCTGACCCTGCTGCCGCGTGGCGACACGCTGGCCATCCACCTCACCGGCACCGATTTCCTGGAAACCCTGCACGATCCGCAACTGGATGCGCTGAAGCCGTTCTGGCCGGTGACCCTGGATTCGGAATCCGATGCGATCTACCGCGGCGAGTACCTGGCCGGCAGCCTGCTGCTGGCCGCGCAGGCCGGCCGCGACGGCCTGGACCTGGCCCAGCTGCAGCACGACGTCGCCAGCCCCGAGGCGCTGGACCAGCGCGTGCGCACGTTCGCCGCACCGCGTTACCGCGAAGGCTACGAACGTGGCATCCACGACCATGACGCCGCGCTGATCCTGCGCGCGCTGCTGCCGTTGCAGCAGTCGGCAGGCGCGCTGCGGCATGCACCGCGCGTGCGTGCACTGGCCCTGCTGTTCTGGGCGGCGCAGCAGCGCGAGGACGCGGTGAAGCAGTGGCCCAGCCGACAGGCCGGTGCGGAGACCATCGCCCGTCTGTTCGGCTCCGATGAAGGACGCAGCGCCCTGCGCACGGAAATGGCGGCAGCCATCGCCGCGTTCGTGCAGGCCGAAGCGTTGCCGTTCGACGATGAAGCCGCCGAGGCGGCGGCCGCCTACCTGGGCGAAGAACTGATCAACGGCGAGCCGGTGTTCAGCACCAGCAAGCATGCACAGGCGCTGCTGGATGCGCTGGCCCAGCAACTGGAACAGGCCGGACAGCGCGAGGCGCTGGAGCGTGCGCTGCACCGTGCACAGGAGCCGCTGGCCGCGCGCTGGGCGCTGGCTGGGCAATGGCTGCGCGCGCTGGCCGGTCTGCCCGCCCAGGCCGCACACGCCGGCTATGCCGACGAGGCCGCGGCGCTGCTGCTGGTGCAGCGCCAGCTGCGCACGCGCGGCAGCGACGCACCGCTGCGGGTCGAAGTGGCGGGCCTGCTGGGCGAACACCCGCGCATCCACGACGGCACGCTGTCGCTGTCACTGGATGATTTCCTGGCACGCCTGCAGCATCACCTGAAGCGCTTCGTGCCCGATTTCCATGCATACCAGGCGGTACGCCAGGGCATCATCAACCGCGAACGGCAAACTCTTCGCCTTTCCGAATTCAGGGCGCGGCCGCTGTCCTCGTTCGTGCGCAACAAGCTCATCAACGATGTCTACCTGGGCGTGATCGGCGACAACCTGGCCAAGCAGATGGGCACGGTGGGCGAGAACAAGCGCAGCGACCTGATGGGCCTGCTGATGATGATCTCGCCGCCGGGCTACGGTAAGACCACGCTGATGGAATACGTGGCGCACCGGCTCGGCCTGGTTTTCATGAAGATCAACGGCCCGGCGCTGGGCCACGAGGTGCGCTCGCTGGACCCGGAACAGGCACCCGACGCGACCTCGCGGCAGGAGCTAGAGAAGCTCAACCTGGCCCTGGAGATGGGCAACAACACCATGCTGTATGTCGACGACATCCAGCACACCCATCCCGAGTTCCTGCAGAAGTTCATCTCGCTGTGCGATGGCACCCGCCGCATCGAAGGCGTGTGGCGCGGCCGCACCCGCACCTACGACATGCGCGGCAAGAAGTTCTGCGTGGTCATGGCCGGCAACCCGTATACCGAGTCGGGCGAGGTGTTCAAGATTCCGGACATGCTGGCCAACCGTGCCGACATCTACAACCTCGGCGACGTGCTGGGCGGCATGGAGGCGGCGTTCACCCTCAGCTACATCGAGAACAGCCTGACCTCCAACCCGGTGCTGGCACCGCTGGCCACCCGTGACATGGCCGACCTGTACCTGCTGGTCGACCGCGCGATGGGCAAGGACGTGTCGACCAACGGACTCAGTCATGCCTACAGCGGCGCGGAGGTCAACGAGATCACCGCCACCCTGCAGCGCATGCTGCGCGTGCGCGACGTGGTCTACCGGGTCAACCAGCAGTACATCGCCAGCGCCGCGCAGGATGATCGCTACCGCACCGAGCCGCCGTTCCGCCTGCAGGGCAGCTACCGCAACATGAACAAGCTGGCCGAGAAGATCTCGCCGGTGATGAACGAGGAGGAGCTGCAGCAGCTGATCTCCGACCACTACATGGGCGAGGCGCAGCTGCTGACCACCGGTGCCGAGGAGAACCTGCTGAAGCTGGGCGAGCTGCGTGGCGTGCTGGATGAGGCGCAGGCGCAGCGCTGGGCACAGATCAAGCGTGACTTCCTGCGCAACAAGGCCATGGGCGCCGACGACAGTGATGTGGGCGGACGCGTGGTCGCGCAGCTGGCCGACATCGCCAGTGCCCTGCAGCTGCCGCCGGCCGCGCCGGTGCTGGCCACAGAGCCGGCGCCGTGGCCGGCTCTGCTGGAGGCGCTGCAGCGCCTGGCCGACGTGCGCCCGGCAGAGCCTGCACCCGCGGCGCCAACCGAGCCGGTGCAGATCGTTGCGCCCAGCGCACCGGCCACGCCGTTGGCGGACGACCTGCAGGCCGGGCTGGCGCCGCTGGTGCAGCTCCTGGTCGCTTCGCAGGCACGGCAGGAACAGGTGTCGCAGACCCTGGCCGCATTCGCCGGGTGGGCCCGGCAGCAGGTCGAGGGCACGGCCGGCAGCAACGCCGCGGCGGTGCGCCGTCCGCGCGTGCGCCGCGCCACCACGCCGGAGGAACGCGCACTGGATGAGGCGCTGATGCGCCACTTCTATGGCGAGTCGCTGCCCGCCGATGCCGCTGACGGCACACCGATGCCGCCGCCGCTGCCGTGACCGACGCCGCGCCCCTGCCAACGCCGCAGCGGCCGGACACGGCCGATGTCGCGCGCGTGGGCGACTACGGCGCGCCCTTGCTGCAGGCGCTGGCCGCACGCGAAGCCGCGTTGCCGGCGACGGCCGGCGATGGCCTGGTGGCGGCGCTGGCACGCATCGCGCTGGCCCTGCAGTCGGCCGACCCGGCGCGCCTGCGCCGGCAGGAAAGTTGGTGGGGCCGCCTGCTCGGCCGCGATGTCGAACGCGAAGCCGAGGGCCGCAGGCTGCAGTCGCAGCTCGGCGTCCTTGCCCTGCAGGCACGCGAACAGGCCCAGCAGCTGCAGCAGCACATGGACCTGCGGGCCACGGCGATCAGCGCCGCAGGCCAGGCCGCCGAAGCACTGGAGGCCTGGGCGGATGCCGGCGCCGCGTGGCGACCGACGCTGGACGCCTCCGGCCGCGCCGCGCTGGCGCCGCGCATCGACCACCTGCAGCGGCTGGCGGCACTGCGCCGCATCGAAGCGGGCCAATGGCAGCTGCTGCAGGAACAGGACGCGGTGCTGCTGCAGCGGTTCGCCCGCATCCATGATGTCCTGCTGCCGGCCTGGCGGCAGGCCGCACTGGCCGCGCAGGCCGCCACCGGCGCGGTCCGCGCCGGGCAGGCGGCCGCGCTGCACGCACAGATCGATGACGAGGTCGCGGCGGCTCAGGCTAGACTGCGCTGAGTCGCCCACCGCTGCCGCTAACCCACCTGCAAGGAGACTGCCCGATGACCCAGGACAGCCAGCAACCCGGCACCCTCGTGCCGACCCCGGCCACCCCTTCCGCACTGGACGAGGGCGCGCTGCAGGCCCTGGGCCTGGTCCGCGAGGATCTTCCCCGCATCGCCGAGATCCGCCAGGAACTGGACGACCTGCGGCCGGGCAACCTGCAGGTGTTCGGCCGCGAAGCCGCGTCGCGCACCGCCGCGTTTTCCAGCCAGCTGCTGGACCAGGTGCGCAACCGTGACCTCGATGCCAGCGGCGACAAGCTCGGCGAAGTAGTGCGCATCGCGCGCAGCCTGAAACTGGATGGCTTCGCCCAGCGTTCCAAGGTGCCGGTCATCGGCAGCCTGATCGACCGCCTGCGCGTGTCCAAGGGCGAGCTGGTGCAGAAATTCAGTGATACCAATGCGCAGATCGAGCAGCTGCTGGGCGACGTCGGCGTGCAGCAGGCGCTGATGGGCAAGCGCGTGGGCGAGTTCGACCGCATGCACGAGATCGTGCGCGAGGAGCGCCACGCGCTGGGCCTGCATGCCGCCGCCGGCAAGCAGCGCCTGGCCGAACTGCAGGCCGAGCAGCTGGCGGGGCAGGGCAGTGACGACCCGCAGCAGCGCATCCGCCAGAGCGAGGTCGACAATGCGATCCGTCTGATCGAGAAGCGCGTGTCCGACCTGCAGTTGATGCAGCATGCCGCCGACCAGTCGCTGCCGATGATCCGCCTGATCCAGGCCAATGCGCTGCAGCTGATCGAGAAATTCAACACGGTGCGCGAGATCACCATCCCGTCGTGGAAGCGCCAGTTCGCCATCCAGCTGTCGCTGGGTGAGCAGAAGGCGGCGGTCGAACTGTCCACCGCCATCGACGATGCCACCAACGAGATGATGCGCCGCAATGCCGATCTGCTGCGCCAGGCCTCGGTGGATACCGCGCGCAGCAACCAGCGCGGCGTGGTCGACGTCGCCACGCTGCGCCACGTGCACGACCAGCTGATCGCCACGGTCGAGGAAGTGCGCAGCATCCATCGCGAGGGCATGCAGCAGCGGCAGCAGGCCGAAGTTGAACTGTCGCGCCTGCGCGAGGACCTGCAGCAACGGCTGGCCGCCCCCACCGCGCCCTGATCGACACGGCGACGTCTTACCCCGAGTGAAGGCGAGGTGATTGCTGAATGTGACGGATGTCTTGGTTTGGCGCGCTTCTGAATCCGTCAGCGCCGAGTCGACATAGGCACAACATCTGATCAACCACAATGCGCCCAGCCGGACCATGGCTGGGCGCTTTGCTGTGCGCGCCCGCCGTCGATGGAATCCTGCTGGTACGTTCAATCTTTTCAACGAGGACGCAACGGATATGCCCCATTTCTCTTCCCGCCGCATGCGCATGACGGGTCTCGCGATCCTTCCGGGCCTGCTGCTTGCCCTGGGCGCCTGTGCGGCAGGTGATTCATCGAGCCCGGCCGCTGCACCGGCTGCCAGCGCACCGGCTGCCACGGCCGGTCCCGCCCCGGCGGCGGCGCCGACCGCTGCGGCCGGTGACGGTCTGGCAGCACTGATCCAATCCAGCGGCGTGACGTGCACCGACGCCAGCGCGGGCCGTGGCTGCACGGCCGGCGATGTCGACAGCGGTGATTTCTACGATGTGGAACTGTCGCCGGGCTGTGGCGACCATGGCTTCTTCGCCGGCGTCGCTGATGCCAAGGGCGCCGAAACCCTGGATACCGTGCCGACTACGGGCAGCAAGGCCAAGGCTACCGCGCGCCTGTCGAAGGGGCAGCTGGTGTGCGTGCAGGGCATCGGCCGCGCGGGGCAGAACCCGATGTTCTATTACGTCGTGGCCGTTCCCGCGGCGACGGTCGACAAGTGCAAGGGCAACGCCTTGTGTGACACCTACGGCGACCGTCCGATCAGTGGCCTGGCCAGCAGTGGCGAAGCCTGCCACGCGGCAGCGCCGGGGCAGTATGCCGGCAACTGCGCACGCGGCTGGGTCAGCGCCGACGTGCTCGACGTGTTTTCCAACGGAATGTAAGCACCGCCAACGCAGCGGCCCAATCAACCATTGGCAAAGGAACAGCTCATGTCGGACCCCAAGGTCACCCGCCTGGTCAGCAGCGTCGGCACGACGCGTACGCTGGAAATGGATGATGGCAGCATCATCGAACGCTCCGGCGGCAGCGTCTCATGGCGCAACAACAATCCAGGCAATCTCAAGTTCGAGTTCGCGGGCAGCGCGGACAAGACCGTCACCAATACCCGTACCCGCGAACAGGCGCTGGAATCCGCGCAGGGGCGCTATGCCGGCGTCGTCGGCCTGGACCAGTGGGGCAATGCGGTATTCGAAAGCTATGAAGCAGGACGGGTAGCGAAGATCCAGCTGCTCGAACGCCGGTTTGGCGACAAGACCGTCGAGGAAATGCTGCCCAGCTATTCCAAGGCCGATTACAGCGGCGGCACCCATCACAGGGAACAGGCCGCCGCCATCTATGCCGAGGGTGATCGCAACGGTGTCGATCTGCGCTCAAAGAAGGTCGGCGAGATGAGCGTGCGCGAGCGTGAAGTCCTGGCCGATGGAATCCGCCGTTTCGAAGGCTGGAACCCCGGCGAGGTCACGACGCAGCAGGCGCCGACGCGCACCCAGGCGGCGGCACCCGTGCAGACCCAGGCGGCGTCACAGGCTCCGGCCGCCACTGCGACGGCACCTGCCGCGGCCGCAACTGCTACCGGCAGTGCCGCCGTCTACAACGAGGCCTACCAGCACTTCATGGCGTCGGGCCGGCAGTACGAGTACGGCCGGCCGGATCACCCGCGCCCGGGTCGCGACAGCAGCCGGCTGGAGCGCGACCTCGATGGTGACGGGCGCCTTGGCGTGGATTGTTCCGCCTTCGTCTGGCGCGGCCTGAAAAACGCCGGCTATGACGTGCGCGGCGAGAACGCTGCGGCCTTCACCACGTCCATGCTGTTCAACGGCGCCAACACCACGGCGTACGCACGCGAGCACTTCGACGTGACGTCGGCGGCCGAGGCGCGCAAGCCGAACGGCTCGTTGAAGCAGGGCGACATCCTGATGTTCTCTTCGTCGCAGGGCCAGCACGTCGGCATCTTCAAGGGCTACGACGCGCAGGGTAACATCCAGTTCATCGGTTCACAGGGCAGCACAGGTCCGGCCGAAGTGACCATCCGCCCGGGCGGCTACTGGGATGGCGGCAGCACGCGGATCGTCGGCGCACTGACACCGAAGCCCGAATTCCAGGTGCGCGCGCCGTTGCATGGCGGTGCCGAGCCTGCACCCGCGCGCACGGCCGCACAGCCGGCACCCGCGGCGGCAGCACCGGCGGCATCGGCCGATCTGCTCAAGCACGGCCAGCGCGGCACCGATGTGCAGGCGCTGCAGCACAGCCTCAACCAGCTGGGTGTGCGCGATGGCAACGGCAATCGCCTGGCCGAGGACGGCCGCTTCGGCGATCACACCCGCGAAGCGGTGATCGCCTTCCAGAAGCAGCAAGGCCTCGCCGCCGACGGCATCGTCGGACGCCATACGCGCACCGCGCTGGCGGCCGAACAGACCCCGCGCCATGAGGCACCGGCCGTGGCAGCGAAGGAGCCATCGCTCAACGATGCCTCGCACCCGGACAACCCGCTGCACAATGCGGTCCGCGGCAAGCTGCCCAGCATGATCTCCGAGGACGCCGCGGCCCACATCACCCAGCAGGCCAAGCAGAACGGCATCGACTCGCCGGAAAAACTGCAGAGCATCACCCTGCAGGACGGAAAGGCCTTCGTGATGGGGACGACGCCGGGCTTCCGCGCGGCGGTGGACCTGAATCAGCCGCCGCCGTCGCTGGAACAGACCAGTGCGAAGCTGTTGGACGACCAGCCGCGTCAGCAGCAGGTGCAGGACGAGCAGCAGAAGATCGCGGTCGGCGCACGCTGAGCAAACGCCATCCTTGGTCCCGCCCCGTAGAGTCGAGCTTGCTCGACTGGAACAAAGGCAGTCGAGCAAACTCGACTCTACAGTTGCGCCATCGCCCAGTCGGCCAGCGCATTTACGCGCGGGTCGGCCGGGCCATCCGGCCGCGCCAGCACCCAGAAACCGCCGGTCGCAGCGAAGCCCCACGGCGCGATCAGCCGCCCGGCGGCGAGGTCCTCGGCCACCAGCGGCTCCGGCGCGATGGCCGGCCCCAGTCCGGCAACGGCCGCTTCCAGCAGGTAGTACAGGTGTTCGAAGCCGGTGCCCATCTGCAACCGCGCCGGGTCCAGCCCGTGCGCCTGCGCCCATGCCGGCCACGCCTGCGGGCGCGAGCTGGTGTGCAGCAGCGTCTCCTGCAGCAGCGCGTCGGGCGGTACATGGCGCAGGCGCTGCGCGGCAGGATGCGAGGGCGCCACCACCACGCCCACCCGTTCCGGTGCCAGTTCGCGCACCTGCCAGCCCCGCGGCCACGGCCCCTGCGCCAGCAGCAGCACCGCATCCAGCGCCGCCTGCGCCTCGGTGAAGGCGCCATCCAGCGCCGACCATTGCAGGTTCACCCCCGGCAGGGCCGCCTGCAATGCGGGCAGCCGGGGAATCATCCAGCGCGCCAGCACGCTGCCGCTGCAGCCCAGCACTAGCGCCGGAGAACGGGCCGGCTGGCCCAGTTCGCGCACGCAGGCCTCGATGCCGGCGAAGGCCTCGCCGCAGGCCGCGTGCAGGCGCTGCCCGGCCACGGTCAGGCGCAGCCCGCGGCCTGCACGCTGGAACAGCGGCAGTCCCAGATGGTCCTCCAGCAGCTTCAGCTGCCGGCTCACCGCACCGTGGGTCACGTGCAGGGCCTGCGCGGCGCGGCCCACGCCCCCCAGGCGGGCGGTGGCCTCGAAGGCGCGCAGGGCGTTGAGCGGTGGCAGCAGGGAAGTGCTCATGTGAGATTTCCTGACGATATTCGCCAGATAATATCGATATTCCGGTCAGGATCCGTGCGCTAGAGTATCCACCTGTCTCGAACCAGCGGTCGCTTCCATGTCTGCCTCCCCCATTGCCGACTACCATGCCTTCCCGGACGCCCAGGGCCACTTCGGCCGTTACGGCGGCAGTTTCGTCGCCGAAACCCTGGTCGGCCCGCTGCAGGAACTGGCCGAGGCCTACGACCAGGCCCGCCAGGACCCGGCGTTCCAGCTGGCCTACGACAAGGACCTGGCCCATTACGTTGGCCGGCCGAGCCCGATCTATCACGCCCAGCGCCTCAGCGATCACGTCGGCGGTGCGCAGATCCTGCTCAAGCGCGAGGACCTGAACCACACCGGCGCGCACAAGATCAACAACACCATCGGCCAGGCCCTGCTGGCCGCGCGGATGGGCAAGAAGCGCATCATCGCCGAGACCGGCGCCGGCCAGCACGGCGTGGCCAGTGCCACCGTCGCCGCGCGCCTGGGCCTGGAATGCGTGGTCTACATGGGCGCCACCGACATCGAGCGGCAGAAGATCAACGTCTACCGCATGAAGCTGCTGGGCGCGACGGTGGTGCCGGTCACCTCCGGCTCGGCCACCCTGAAGGACGCGCTCAACGAAGCGATGCGCGACTGGGTGACCAACGTGCAGGACACCTTCTACATCATCGGCACCGTGGCGGGCCCGGACCCGTACCCGCGCATGGTGCGTGACTTCAACGCCATCGTCGGCCGCGAAGCGCGCGAGCAGATGCTGGCCGAGTACGGCCGCCTGCCCGATGCGATCACCGCCTGCGTCGGCGGTGGCAGCAACGCCATCGGCCTGTTCCATGCCTTCCTCAACGATCGCGAGGTCGAGATCTTCGGCGCCGAAGCGGCCGGCGACGGCATCCACACCGGTCGCCACGCCGCCTCGATTGCCGCTGGCCGGCCCGGCGTGCTGCACGGCAACCGCACCTACGTGCTGTGCGATGACGATGGCCAGATCATCGAGACCCACTCGGTGTCGGCCGGCCTGGACTACCCCGGCGTCGGCCCGGAACACGCCTTCCTGTCCGACAGCGGCCGTGCCACCTACCTCGGCATCACCGATGAGGAGGCGCTGCAGGCCTTCCACCTGCTGGCGCATGTCGAGGGCATCCTGCCGGCGCTGGAATCCAGCCACGCGCTGGCCCAGGCCATCAAGCTGGCCCGTGAGCGCCCGCGCGACCAGATCGTGCTGTGCAACCTGTCCGGCCGTGGCGACAAGGACGTGCACACCATCGCCGCGCGCGAAGGCCTGGTGCTGTGAACTACGTGCTGCGCCACGGTGGCGCGCTGGTACTGGCGGTCGGTCTGGGCGGCTGCACGCCACCCGATCCGCCGGTGCTGGCACCTGCGCCGGCGTCGCCCGCAGCGATCGCTCCGGCACGCCAGCTGGCCAGCAATGATGATGACGCCGCGCATCGCCCGATCGAGGATGCGCCGGTGGCCACCCGCGCCGACAGCGCCGAGGACGAAACCGCCCCGGCAGTCGTGTCGGTGGCGCTGGACCATGCCGGCGACGTGTTGATCGGCCAGCCCTTCAGCGAGCTGGAGGGGGAGGCGCAGTGGCACTCGGCCGGGCTGGGCGAGGCCACGGCCGGGCGTTGTGAGTATTACGAGCGCGGCACGCTGCCCGAAGGCGTGGCGATGATGGTGCAGGACGGCGACGTGGTGCGCTTCGACCTGGCCCCCATCGACGATTCGGGCCAGGTGGTGGTGCAGCCCGGGCCGTTCGGCCTGCGCCTTGACATGCCGCATGCGCAGGCCCTGCAGCTGCTGCCACGAGGCGCCCTCGCGCATCCTTATGGCGAAGATGCCGAGGCTGGCGAGACCCTGCTCTGGCAGGATCCCGGTTCCGACCTGGCGATCCGCGTGGAGATCGTCGACGGCATCGTTTCCCGAATGTACTGGGGCGCCAGCGGCGCCGTTGACCTGATCGAAGGATGTACCTGACATGTCCGTATCCCGACTCGATGCCTGTTTCCAGCGCCTGCGCGAGCAGCAGCGCAAGGCGCTGATCCCCTTCATCACCGCTGGCGACCCGTCGCTGGAGGCCACCGTGCCGGTCATGCATGCGCTGGTCGAGGCCGGTGCCGATGTGATCGAACTGGGCGTGCCGTTCTCCGATCCAATGGCCGATGGCCCGACCATCCAGCGCAGTTCCGAGCGCGCGCTGGGCCGCGGTGCCGGCAGCCGCTACGTGCTGCAGGCGGTGGCGGAGTTCCGGCAGCGTGATGCGCAGACTCCGGTGGTGCTGATGGGCTACCTCAACCCGGTGGAGATCCACGGCTACGCGGCCTTCGCCGAGGCTGCGGTGGGCGCCGGCGTGGACGGCGTGCTGCTGGTGGACCTGCCGCCGGAAGAAGCCGGTGAAGCCCAGCAGGCCTTCGATGCGGCTGGCCTGGCGCTGGTCCTGCTGGCCTCGCCGACCACCAGCGAAGCACGCGCCGGCAAGCTGCTCGCGCTGGCCCGCGGTTACCTCTACTACGTCAGCTTCGCCGGCGTCACCGGTGCCTCCGAGCGCCTGGACAGCGATGCCGCCAGCGCACGGCTGCAGGCCCTGCGTGCACGCGCCAGCGTGCCGGTGGTGGCCGGCTTCGGCATCAAGGATGCGGCCAGTGCCGCGGCCATGGCCCGCCAGGCCGATGGCGTGGTGGTCGGCAGCGCCCTGGTGGCGGCGCTGGCCGATGCCGGTTCGGCCGAGGAGGCTGCCCAGCGTGCCGGTTCCTTCCTGGCCCCGCTGCGGCAGGCGCTGGACGCCTGACCCACGCGTGCGCCAAGGGTTGCCGGCCAGCGGCCAGTACTACCTCCGACGCGTTGGACGCCTTGAAGGTAGCGCCGGGCCATGCCCGGCGACGCTAAACGTACGTCCCAGCATGGTTTTTTCCTGCCGGCCCGTTCCCCGCAAGGGGTGCACGGGCGGGCGCAGCAGAGCTAGACTGTCCGCCTTTGCGGCCCTCGGGCCGCCCTGAACGGAAGTGTCCTCCCGCATGAGTTGGCTCAGCAAGTTGATGCCGTCTGGCATCCGCACCGACAACACCCCCAGCAAGAAGCGCAGCGTCCCCGAGGGCCTGTGGGAAAAGTGCAGCAGCTGCGGCAGCGCGCTGTACCGCCCCGAGCTGGAAGAGAACCTGGAGGTCTGCCCGAAGTGCGGTCACCACATGGCGATCCGCGCCCGCGCGCGCCTGGCGGCCCTCTTCGACGCCGACAGCACCACCGAGATCGGTGCCCGCCTGGGCCCGACCGACCTGCTGAAGTTCAAGGACCAGAAGAAGTACAGCGAGCGCATCAAGATCGCGCAGAAGAACACCGGTGAGTACGACGCGCTGATCGCGATGCGTGGTCTGCTCAAGGGTCGTCCGCTGGTCGCCTCGTCCTTCGATTTCGCCTTCATGGGCGGCTCGATGGGTTCGGTGGTCGGTGAGCGCTTCGCGCTGGCCGCTGAAACCGCCGTCGAGATCGGTGCACCCTACGTGTGCTTCTCCGCCAGTGGCGGCGCGCGCATGCAGGAAGGCCTGTTCTCGCTGATGCAGATGGCCAAGACCTCGGCCGCGCTGGGCAAGCTGCGCGAAGCCGGCCTGCCGTACATCTCGGTGCTGACCCATCCGACCACCGGTGGCGTGTCGGCCTCGTTCGCCATGCTGGGTGACATCAACATCGCCGAGCCGCAGGCGCTGATCGGCTTCGCCGGCCCGCGCGTGATCGAGCAGACCGTGCGCGAGAAGCTGCCTGAAGGCTTCCAGCGCTCCGAGTTCCTGCTGGAACACGGTGCCATCGACCAGATCTGTGACCGCCGTGAAATGCGTAACCGCCTGTCCGACCTGCTGGCCATGCTCGGCCGCCAGCCGGCGCCGGAGGTGGCGTGATGTCGGGCCGCAGGTACTTCGGTACTGACGGCATCCGCGGCCGCGTCGGGCAGAGCCCGATCTCGGCCGACTTCGTGCTGCGCCTGGGCAATGCGCTGGGCCGCGTGCTGGTCGAACAGCGCGGCCCCGGTGGCCGCCGCCCGATCGTGGTGATCGGCAAGGACACGCGTATTTCCGGCTACATGTTCGAAGCCGCACTGGAAGCCGGCCTGGTGGCCGCCGGTGCCGACGTGCAGCTGCTGGGGCCGATGCCGACCCCGGCGGTGGCCTTCCTCACCCGCACCCTGGGCGTGGATGCCGGCGTCGTCATCAGTGCCTCGCACAACCCGCACTACGACAACGGCATCAAGTTCTTCTCCGCCCAGGGCGAGAAGCTCGACGATGCCACCGAACTGGCGCTGGAAGCCGCGCTGGACTTGCCGTTCGTGACGGCCGAATCGGAAAAGCTGGGCAAGGCCGCGCGTGCGCGCGAAGCGGTCGGCCGCTACATCGAATTCTGCAAGGCCAGCGTGCCGCGCACTTTCGACCTGCGTGGCGTGCGCCTGGTGCTCGACTGCGCCCACGGTGCCACCTACCAGATCGCACCGCTGCTGTTCCGTGAGCTGGGTGCCGAAGTGATCGGCATCGGTGCCGAGCCCAACGGCGTCAACATCAATGATGGCGTGGGCTCGACCCACATCGACAACCTGGCCGCCAAGGTGCGCGAGACCGGTGCCGACCTCGGCATCGCCTTCGACGGCGACGGCGACCGCGTGCTGATGGCCGACGACCAGGGCAACCCGGTCGACGGCGACGACCTGCTCTACATCCTGGCCCGTGCGTGGCAGGCCGACGGCCGCCTGCGCGGCCCGGTGGTCGGCACGCTGATGAGCAACTACGGCCTGGAAAAGGCCCTGGGCGAACTGCAGATCCCGTTCGTGCGCAGCAACGTGGGCGATCGCTATGTCCACCAAGCGCTGATCGAAGGCGGCGGCGTGCTCGGTGGCGAAGCCTCCGGCCACCTGCTGTGCCTGGACCGGGCAACCACCGGCGATGGCATCGTCAGCGCCCTGCAGGTGCTGGTGGCACTGCGCCGCACGGGCCAGAGCCTGCGGCAGGCGCTGCAGCCGCTGGCCAAGGTGCCGCAGAAGACCGTCAATGTGCGCCTGGGCGATGTCTCGGCCAAGGCCACGGTGCAGGCCGACAGCGTGCAGTCGGCGCTGGCTGACGCACAGCAGGCCGTGGCCGGCCGCGGCCGCGCGTTCCTGCGTCCGTCCGGCACCGAGCCGGTGGTGCGCGTCACTGTCGAGGCCGACGAAGCCACGCTGATGCAGGACACGCTGGATCGCCTGTCCGCTGCAGTGAAGTCGGCAGCCTCTGCCTGAGCCACCTGCCGCAGGTCCAGACTGAAAACGCCCCGGGAGACCGGGGCGTTTTTTGTTCCGCAGCGATGGGGTGACGGCCTGGGCCGCTCAGGGCCCCGGCACCATCTTCTTCTGGCGCGCCTTGAAGCCGTTGAAGAACGGCGCGATCAGCGGGTTGTAGCTCTGCGCGATGCGCTTGCGCAGCCAGTTGGCCGGACGGTTGCGGATCGCAAAGCGGTAGATGCGTTCCGGATCGCCACCGACCACGTTGCGGCCGAACGGGTGGGTGGTGTGCAGGTAACGGAAGCCGTGCTCACGCGCGACCTCGACGTGGTCCTGGTCGAAATCGCCGTAGGGCCAGCACAGCGTGTCGGACACTTCGCCCAGCTTCTCCTGCAGCACCTCCCTCGAGATCGCCAGGTCCTGGCTGATGCCGGCCCGGCGCTGTGCGCGGTCCAGGTCGTCGCGGCGCAGCCAGCGGGTGTGCGTGTGGGTGTGGCAGTGCACTTCGAACGTGCCCGCCTCGATCGCCGCGCGTGCTTCGCTCCAGCGCATCATCACGTCGTCGCTGCGGTCGTTCTCGAAGATCGCCGCTTCGCAGCCACGGTGGTCCGGCGTCGCAGGCAGCGTCGCACCGGCGACACCCGCATGCGGGCGCACCTCGCCTTCGCCCATCCAGCCGGTCACCACGAACACCACCGCGTGCATGCCGTACTTCTGCAGGATCGGGTGCGCGTACACCCAGTTGTCGAGGTAGCCATCATCGAAGGTGATGACGATGGACCGGCGCGGCACCGGCTTGCCGGCCAGGAAGCCGGCGTACTGGTCCAGGGTCAGCGAGGTCCAGCCGTTGTTGGCCAGCCACGCGATCTGGCTTTCGAAATTTTCCGGCGAGACGGTGATCATCCCCGGCGAGGGGCTGACGTGATGGTGCATCAGCACCGGAACGGTTCGCGCATCAGCCATGTCCCAGCTCCTTCAGCCACTGGTGGTAGTAGTGTTCGGTGGTTTCGCCATGCCCGGCGGGGCTGAAATCGTGCGCAGTGCGCATCCAGTCCCAGCCGGCGCGGCCCATCATCTGCCGGCGCTGCGGATCATCCACCAGCAGGCGCAGGGCGGCGGTCAACGCGCCATTGTCGCCCAATCGGGTGAGGATGGCATTGCTGCCTTCGGCCACCATTTCCGGCACGCCGCCGACCCGCGTGGCGACGATCGGCACCGCCACGTAGGCGGCCTCGAGGAAGACCGTGCCGGCCGCCTCCTTGTGCGAGGCGAGGGCGAAGATGTCGAAGCCGGTCATCAGCCGGCAGGCGTTGTCGCGGTAGCCGAGCAGGTGCACCTGCTGCTGCAGGCCATGTTCCTCGCGCATCTCCAGCAGGCGCTGCATGACGGCCTCGCCGTTGCCGACCACCACCAGGTGCAGGCGAGGGTTGGCCTTGCACAGCGGCGCGATCGCACGCAGCAGGTCGGCATGGCCCTTCGGTTCGCGCAGCACCGCCACGCAGCCGACCACGATGTCCTCGTCGCTGAAGCCGAGCTCGGCGCGGACCTCGGCGCGGACGTCCTGCAGGCATTGCCACGGGTCTTCCTTGCTGATGTCGGTCCAGCGCGGCGGTACCGCGATGGGCGGCACGATGCCGATGGTGTCGCTGGCGATGCCACGCTCGGCCAACAGCTGTTTCACGAAGCGGCTCACGGTGATCACCCGGTGCGGCAACCCGGTATAGGTCAGCAGCGAGTTGACCGGACTCATCAGGTGGCGTGAGCGCACCACCAGCGGCGTTCGGCCCAGGCGTGCACCGGCGGCGGCAATCAGCGTGTCGCGGCGGCTGGTGGTGTTGACCACGTCGTAGCGCTCGCGGCGCACCAGCCGCGACACCGACCAGATGCCGCGCATCAGCCGCGCCATGCCGCCCATGCGCAGGGTGTGCACGGTGAAGCCATCATCACGGGCCAGCGTGGCCAGCCGCGCGTCGGGCTGGCACAGCAGCGCGACCTCGTGGCCGCGCGCACGCATCACCTGCATGTGGCGAAGGATGTAGATCTCCTGGCCCCCCATTCCTTTGGCGGCTTCGGTGTGGAGAATGCGCAGCGGGCGGTTCATCGCGAATCAGTCCTGTAATTCAACGGTTGCGGAAGCGGGTAAGGGCATCCCACGCGGTACGCAGGCTGGCCGGGTCGGGCGCCTGCTGCGGAAGAGGCAGGTAGTCCTGGTCCAGTGCGGTCGCGTTGCCGAACTTGTCGAACACGTAGATCGCGTCGCCGTGGCGGACCGCGCGCTGCGACCAGCTCTCCACCACCAGCGAGCGCGGGCCCTGCGGCACGGCCAGAAGGTCCTGGCCGGTGCTGAAATCGCCCAGCGCGTTCTCGCAGCCCAGGGCATGCCGCATCAGCGTCGGCACCCAGTCCTCGTGGGAACTGGTGCGCGCGTCGTGGCCGCTGCCTTCGCCCGGCCAGTGCAGCACGAACGGCACCTGCAGCTGGTGGTTGGAGAAGTTGCCGTTGTGGCCCCAGTAGTTGAGCTTGAGGTCGTTGAATTCCTCGGCGTGGTCACCGGTGACCAGCACGATGGTGTCCTGCTCCAGGCCCTGCGCACGCAGCTGGTCGAGCAGCTCGCCAACCAGGCTGTCGGCGTAGTGCACGGCGGTGTGGTAGCGGTTGAGCTCCGGCGTCGGGTCATGGTCCGGGCCGAGTTTGAGGAAGTCGATGTCAGCCGCCATCGGCGTGGCTACCGGCGGGTAGCCGGCCGGCACGTGGTACGGCGCGTGTGTGGAATCGAGGAACACGAAGCCGAACCACGGGCGCTGCCCGGCCTGGCTCTGTTCGATGTCCTTCTGCAGCGATGCGACGATGGCGCGGTCGCGCCCGGCCGAATCCAGTTCCGGCGGGCCCTGGTGCAGCAGCCCGCGCACCGCGGCGAAAGCAGTGCGGTCGAATTCCGGGCTGTACAGTGGTGCGCTGCCATAGAGGTGCAGGTCGTAGCCCTGCTGCTGCAGCACCTTGAACAGCTGCGAGCCGCGCTGCTCATCCAGCATGCTCGGCCAGTAGCCACCGGGCAGCCCGTAGAGCAGGCCGAACAGGCCGTAACGCGTCGCGTTGCCGGTGCTGAAATGGTGGTCGTACACGCGCGCCGAGTCCGCCAGCGCCGCGGTGTGTGGCATGTACTGCGGGGTCAGTGCGTCGTGCCGCAGCGATTCCAGCACCACCATCAGCACGTTGGGCCGGCGATGGCTCTGGCAGCGCAGCGGCTGCAGCGGGTACTGCAGCTGGGCGTGGCGCGGGTCGGGCAGGCCGGCCTGCTGCTGGCTGTGCACGCCGAGCCGGCGCATGAAGCTTTTGGCGGTGATCGGCTGCGCCCAGGGCAGGTAGTTCCACTGGCCGATCACGGCGCGCTCGCCGAGCGCATCGTAGTAGGCGGTGGCGACCTGGCCGCCGCCCATCAGCAGGGCGATGGCGGTCCAGGCCTGCAGCACGCGGCGGCGGTGCGGTGCGGGCGACAGCAGCTTCCAGCAGGCCCAGGCCAGCAGCGCCTGCGCGGCGAAGATGGCCGCCACCAGGCCGCCCGCCTGCAGCCAGGTCTTCCACGACAGGCTGACCTGGTCGTGCAGCGCGCCGCCAAACACCATGTTGGCGACCATCGCATTGAGGTGGAACCGGTACAGGGCGAACACCTTGGCGTCGACCAGCAGCAGGCACAGCCACAGGCCCTGCACCGTAATGGCTGAAAGCGTCAATGTGCGCGCGCTGCGCGGCCACAGGCCGATCGCCAGCGGCAGCGCGCCGGCCAGCGCGCCCAGGGCAAGCAGGTGGCCGGGCAGGGCGACCGCCAGGTAGGCCAGGCCGAGGCCGCCGCCGGGGTTGTCGCCCAGCGGCACGTTGCCCAGCGTGATCAGCAGGGCCAGCGCTGCGTTGGCAGCGACGAACAACGACCACCACGCCAGCCGGCGCCAGCGGCGGTCAGGTGCGGAAAGCGAGGCAGGGGCGGAATCAGGCGAGGCGGCGGACATGGTGCAGGAGCGGGCGGGCAGGGGGCGGGCAGGGGGCAGGGGACGTGCTGCATGGGCGCCCCAAGGGGCCGCCTGCTCGCGCGGGTGGCGCATTGTATCGGTTTGTTTCATTGTATCGATGGCGTACTTCGGCCGATCTGTCACAATGTTCATGCTGGCCGGCAGACAGCTGCCGGCCCTTTGACCCAACGACAAGCCAGGAACCGCTGTGAGCCAGATCCCGACCCTCGACATCACCCGTTTTGACAGCGACCGCGACGCCTTCGTGGCCGAGCTGGGCGCGGCCTACCGCCAATGGGGATTCGCGGGCATCCGCAACCACGGCATCCCGCAGGCCGACATCGACGCGGCCTACGACGTGTTCAAGGCCTTCTTCGCCCTGCCGGACGAGGTCAAGCGCCAGTACCACGTGGCCGGCAGCGGCGGCGCCCGCGGCTACACCCCGTTCGGCGTGGAAACCGCCAAGGGCTCCAAGCACTTCGACCTGAAGGAGTTCTGGCACATCGGCCGCGAGATCGCCGACGACTCCAGGTATCGTGACGTGATGGCGCCGAACCTGTGGCCGAGCGAAGTCGAGGGCTTCCGTGAGCGCGGCTACGGCCTGTACCAGGCGCTGGACAATCTGGGCTCGCGCGTCCTGTCGGCGCTGGCCCTGCACATCGGCCTGCCGGAAGACTTCTTCGCCGACAAGACCAACTTCGGCAACTCGATCCTGCGTCCGATCCACTACCCGCCGATCACGACCGACGACATCCCGAACGTGCGTGCCGGTGCGCATGGAGACATCAACTTCATCACCCTGCTGGTCGGCGCCAGCGCCGCGGGCTTGGAAGTGCAGTCTCATGATGGCAAGTGGGTGCCGTTCACCTCTGATGCCGACACCATCGTTGTCAACATCGGCGACATGCTGCAGCGCCTGACCAACCACGTGTACCCGTCGACCATCCACCGCGTGGTCAATCCCCCGGGTGAGCTGGCCCGCCAGCCGCGCTACTCGGTGCCGTTCTTCCTGCACCCGAACCCGGATTTCCTGATCGACGTGCTGCCCTCGTGCATCACCCCGGAAAACCCGAGCCGGTACCCGGAGCCGATCACCGCCCACGGGTTCCTCGAGGAACGCCTGCGCGAGATCAAGCTGAAGTAATGAGAAGGCCGCCGAAAGGCGGCTTTTTCATTACGGGTAGCGCCGGGCCGTGCCCGGCGAGCCCAGCGGAGGGTGTTCGGTGGTGTCTGGCAGGGCTGCCGCCCTGCACCTGCAGAGGCCAAAGCCAAAGCCAAAGCGGCTCTGGGTTACTGCTGGTTGGGCGGGGCGGTGTGGGTCGGCAGGACGCGCCGTAACCCCCCCTCCGGGGTCCGGCCCAGCCGCTGGCGGCTGAGCGTTCGGGCGCTTGCGAAGCAGTGCTTCGCAAGCAAAGCGCCCTCACCCATGGGGCTCGATGGCGCCATCCATGGCGTCAACGGTCCTGCCAACCCACGCCGCCCCACCCCCCGACAGTTTCCCGGTGACGGTGGGTACGGGCGGCTCCTGGTAGGTGTCGACCTTGGTCGACACCTCTGTCAGATCGACGTGGCGTAGGGGGCGATCCCTTTTCCTGCGGAAAAGGGATCTGACCCCGGAACAGCCCGGAATGCTGCTCCTGCTTTTGCTCCTGCTTTTGCCCTTGCCCTTGCTCTTGCTCTTGCTCTTCTTTTTCTTTCCGTGGCGGCCGGAGCCGCCAGGATGTGTCGGAGGCCGGGCGGGTGGGGTGCGCAGGGGCGTGAGCCGCATGGAAGCGGCGACCGAGCTTACAGGGACGTACTTGCAGCGTCCCCTGCGCAGCCCACCCGCCCGGCCAAGCCAACGAATCCAGCCGGGCCGTTCGCGACCAACCCAACCCCACCCAACCCAACCGACCCGCCACGAGGGGCCGCGCCGTTCGCTGAAAATCCATGTAACCGCTTACAAGCAAACGGGTTTTTGCCGTAACGGGTATCATGGGCGGCTGACTTCATACAGGAGCCACCCGCTCATGCGCCGCAAGATCGTCGCCGGAAACTGGAAGCTGCACGGCAGCCGTCAATTCGCCACTGACCTGCTGGGCCAGGTGGCTGCGGGGCTGCCCAAGGCCGGGGTCGAGGTGGTGATCCTGCCGCCGCTGCCCTACCTGGGGGAGCTGGTCGAGGACTTCGGCGAGACCGGCCTGATGTTCGGTGCCCAGGACGTCAGCAGCAACGAGAAGGGCGCCTACACCGGTGAGGTCTGCGCCGCCATGCTGCATGAGGTCGGTGCCCGCTACGGCCTGGTCGGTCACTCCGAGCGCCGCCAGTACCACAATGAAAGCAGCGAGCTGGTCGCGCGCAAGTTCGCCGCCGCCCTGCATGCCGGCCTGGTGCCGGTGCTTTGCGTCGGCGAGACCCTGGAACAACGCGAGGCCGGGCGGACCGAGGCCGTCATCGCCGGACAGCTGGCCCCGGTGCTGGCCCTGGTCGGGGGCGAGGGCTTCGCCACTGCCGTGGTCGCCTACGAGCCGGTCTGGGCCATCGGTACCGGCAAGACCGCCAGCAAGGAACAGGCGCAGCAGGTCCACGCGTTCATCCGTGGCGAAGTGGCGCGCATCGATGCTAGAATCGCTGATTCACTGCCCATTCTTTACGGCGGCAGCGTGAAGCCCGACAATGCCGGGGAACTGTTCGCGCAGCCGGATGTCGATGGTGGGCTGGTCGGCGGTGCCTCCCTGGTGGCCGCGGACTTCCTGGCCATCGCGGAGGCGGCGGTCGCGAACTAATCCTAGTAAGTATTGTCCGAGGGCGGATTCCCAATGCTGATGTTGATCCTCAATGTCGTCTACGTGCTCGTGGCCGTGGCCATGATCGCGCTCATCCTGATGCAGCGTGGTTCGGGTGCGGCGGCTGGTTCGGGCTTCGGCGCAGGCGCCTCGGGCACCGTGTTCGGCGCGCGTGGCGCGTCCAACTTCCTGTCCAAGTCGACCAAGTGGCTGGCCGTCGTGTTCTTCGGCATCAGCCTCTTCATGGCCTGGTATGCCGGCCACGGCAGCCGTCCGGCGGCCGACCAGGATCTGGGCCTGATGTCCGCTCCGGCGGCCAGCGCTCCGGCCGCTCCGGCAGGTGAACTCCCGGCCGTTCCGAAGGCCGATGCGGTCCCGGTCGCCCCGGTTCCGGCTGCGAATGTGCCGGCTCAGGCGGAATCTTCGGTTTCTGGTGAAGAAAAGCCTTCGGAAGGCTCCCAGAAAGACTGAAGACGGTTACAATATGCGGCGCATCGGGTTATCTGACTGATGTGATCGTTTGCCCAGGTGGCGGAATTGGTAGACGCACTACCTTGAGGTGGTAGCGACTTAGGTCGTAGGGGTTCGAGTCCCCTCTTGGGCACCATTTGTAAGTAAAGCGGGTTCTCCTGGCGCGCAATGCGCCAGCCGTTTCCCGTCCACTCCCCCATGCCAAAGCGCCTGCAGGCGCGGCGGCAGAGGCAAGAGAGAATCGCTGTGCTGGCCGAATATTTGCCGTCTCTGCTGTTTCTGATCGTCGCGACCGGTATCGGCATCACGCTGATGCTGATCGGTCGATTCCTCGGTCCCCGCCGCCCCGATCTGGAAAAGCTCTCGCCGTACGAGTGCGGCTTCGAGGCCTTCGAAGACGCGCGCATGAAGTTCGACGTGCGCTACTACCTGATCGCGATCCAGTTCATCGTCTTCGACCTGGAAATCATCTTCATCGTGCCGTGGACCCAGGTCTTCATGGAGCTGGGCGCCCGTTCGCTCGTCACCATGGGCCTGTTCGTCGGCATGCTGTTCCTCGGTTTCATTTACGTCTGGAAGAAGGGAGCGCTGGAATGGGAGTGATTCAGACTCTCGATGGCCTCATGAACAATCCGGTCCCGGAAGGGCGGGTTGATGACATCCTGCGGCCGGAGGGCGACAACCCGCTGCTGGAAAAGGGCTTCGTCACCACCAGCGTCGACGCACTGCTGAACTGGGCGCGCACCGGCTCGATGTGGCCGATGACCTTCGGTCTGGCCTGCTGCGCGGTCGAGATGATGCACGCCGGCGCCGCGCGCCTGGACCTTGACCGCTACGGCGTGGTGTTCCGCCCGTCGCCGCGTCAGTCCGACGTGATGATCGTGGCCGGTACCCTAGTCAACAAGATGGCCCCGGCACTGCGCAAGGTCTACGACCAGATGCCGGACCCGAAGTGGGTCATCTCGATGGGCAGCTGCGCCAACGGCGGCGGCTACTACCATTACTCCTATTCTGTCGTGCGCGGCTGTGATCGCGTGGTGCCGGTGGACGTCTACGTCCCGGGCTGCCCGCCGACCGCCGAGGCGCTGGTGTACGGGATCCTGCAGCTGCAGAAGAAGATCTGGCGTACACAGACCATCGCCCGCTGACCCTTCCACACTACAAGAGCGCGCCAAGCCCCCATGGCAGAGCAAGCATCCTTCATCGACCGACTCTCCGCACGTTTCGCTGGTGCGAAGGTCATCGTGGTCGAACCCCGCGGCGAAGTGACGCTGGAGGTGCCTGCCGCCGAGTGGCATGCCACCGCGCTGGCGCTGCGTGACGAGTTTGGTTTCGAGCAGGCCGTGGATCTCTGCGGCGTCGATTACCTCGGTTATGGCTCCGACGAATGGGACACCGTTGACGTGTCCTCGCAGGGCTTCAGCCGTGGCGTCGAAGGCAAGGCCCAGGGCCGTTTCGCGTGGGGCGAGTTCCCCACCGAGGAAAACGGTGCCGACGGCGCGAGCCCGCAGCACATGCCGACCCAGCGTTTCGCCGTAGTCGCCCAGCTGCGCTCCTACCAGCACAACCTGATGCTGCACCTGCGCTGCTTCGCCCCTGACGAAGCACTGCCGGTGGTGTCCTCGCTGACCGGCATCTGGCCGGGCCTGAACTGGTTCGAGCGCGAAGCGTTCGACCTGTACGGCGTGATCTTCGAAGGTCACCCGGACCTGCGCCGGATCCTGACCGACTACGGTTTCGTCGGCCATCCGTTCCGCAAGGACTTCCCGCTGATCGGCAACGTCGAAGTCCGCTACGACGAAGAAAAGAAGCGCGTGATCTACGAACCGGTCACCTCGGTGGAGCCGCGCGTCGGCGTGCCGCGCGTGATCCGCGACGACGCCCGTCTGCAGACCGCAGAAGGTGAGCGCGCGCAGGAGGCAGTGAAGTGAGCCACGTACACCAGGCCGGCGAAGCCTTCGCCAGCAACGCCGCCGAAAGCCGGCAGGAAATCCGCAACTACACCATGAACTTCGGCCCGCAGCATCCGGCCGCTCACGGTGTACTGCGCCTGATCCTGGAAATGGACGGCGAAACCATCATGCGCGCCGACCCGCACGTCGGCCTGCTGCACCGTGGTACCGAAAAGCTGGCCGAGTCCAAGCCTTTCAACCAGTCGATCGGCTACATGGATCGCCTGGACTACGTGTCGATGATGTGCAACGAGCACGCCTACGTGCGCTCGATCGAAACCCTGATGGGCATCGAGGCGCCGGAACGCGCGCAGTACATCCGCACGATGTACGACGAAATCACCCGCATCCTGAACCACCTGATGTGGCTGGGTTCCAACGCGCTCGATCTGGGTGCGATGGCGGTCATGCTGTATGCCTTCCGTGAGCGCGAAGAGCTGATGGACTGCTACGAAGCAGTCTCCGGCGCGCGCATGCACGCGGCCTACTACCGTCCGGGCGGCGTCTACCGCGACCTGCCGGACCACATGCCGAAGTACAAGGAATCGCGCTGGCACAAGGGCAAGGCGCTGAAGCAGCTCAATGCTTCGCGTGAAGGCTCGCTGCTGGACTTCCTGGAGAACTTCACCAACGAGTTCCCGGGTCGCGTCGACGAATACGAAACCCTGCTGACCGACAACCGTATCTGGAAGCAGCGTACGGTCGGCATCGGCGTGGTCAGCCCGGAACTGGCCCACCAGTGGGGCATGACCGGCGTGATGCTGCGCGGCTCGGGCGTTGCCTGGGACCTGCGCAAGAAGCGTCCGTACGCCAAGTACGATGCCGTCGATTTCGACATCCCGCTGGGCAAGGAAGGCGACTGCTACGATCGCTACCTGTGCCGCGTGGCGGAAATGCGTGAGTCCAACCGCATCATCAAGCAGTGCGTGGCGTGGCTGAAGGCCAACCCGGGCCCGGTGATGGTGAAGAACTTCAAGGTCGCGCCGCCCAGCCGCGAGGACATGAAGGACGACATGGAAGCGCTGATCCATCACTTCAAGCTGTTCAGCGAAGGCTACTGCGTGCCGGCCGGCGAAACCTATTCGGCGGTGGAAGCCCCGAAGGGTGAGTTCGGCTGCTACCTGGTCTCCGATGGCGCCAACAAGCCTTTCCGCGTGCACCTGCGCGCGCCGGGCTTCGCCCACCTGTCCTCGATCGATTCGATCGTGCGCGGCCACATGCTGGCCGACGTGGTGGCGATGATCGGCACCTACGATCTGGTGTTCGGCGAGGTTGACCGGTAATGACGTCTGCCAAGCCAACGCCTGCTGCAGGCAGCCGGCGCAAGCCGGCGCCGCAGTTTCTGCAATTTCACGTTATGCATTTCGCTGAGGTCGGCCGATGAAGGCGACAGGTAATTTCGAGACGGCGCGCGACGTCGACCCGATGGTGGTGTTGAGCGACAAGACGCGCGCTCACATCGATCACTGGCTGTCCAAGTTCCCGCCGGACCGCAAGCGCTCTGCCGTGCTGCAGGGCCTGCATGCGGCCCAGGAGCAGAACCAGGGCTGGCTGACCGACGAGCTGATCGCCGGCGTGGCCAAGTACCTGGATCTGCCGCCGGTGTGGGCCTATGAGGTCGCCAGCTTCTACTCGATGTTCGAGACCGAGAAGGTGGGCCGCAACAACGTGGCCATCTGCACCAACATCAGCTGCTGGCTCAATGGCGCCGAGGACATCGTGCGCCATTGCGAGAAGAAGCTGGGCATCAAGCACGGCCAGTCCACCCCGGACGGCCGCGTCTACCTCAAGCGCGAGGAGGAGTGCCTGGCAGGCTGCGGTGGTGCACCGATGATGGTCATCAACGGTCATTACCATGAGCGTCTGACCCTTGAAAAGGTCGACGAGCTGCTGGATGGGCTGGAGTAAGGGCATGGCACATCACCACGAATCCAAGGGTCCGGTCGGCCCCGCGCCGCTGCCGCACCAGGTGGTCTATACCACCCTGCATTACGACACCCCGTGGTCGTACGAAAGCTACCTGAAGACCGGTGGCTACGCCGCCCTGCGCAAGATCCTCGAAGAGAAGATCCCGCCGGAGCAGGTCATCGAGATGGTCAAGGCCTCGGGCCTGCGCGGCCGCGGTGGCGCTGGCTTCCCGACCGGCCTGAAGTGGTCCTTCATGCCCAAGGGCAACATGCAGAAGTACATCCTCTGCAACTCGGATGAATCCGAGCCGGGCACCTGCAAGGACCGCGACATCCTGCGCTACAACCCGCATTCGGTCGTGGAAGGCATGGCAATTGCCTGCTACGCCACCGGCTCGACCGTGGGCTACAACTACCTGCGCGGTGAGTTCCACCACGAGCCGTTCGAGCACTTCGAACAGGCCCTGGCCGATGCCTATGCAAATGGCTGGCTGGGCAAGAACGTGATGGGCTCGGGCGTGGACATCGACATCTACGGTGCCCTGGGCGCCGGCGCCTACATCTGCGGCGAAGAAACCGCGCTGATGGAATCGCTGGAAGGCAAGAAGGGCCAGCCGCGCTACAAGCCGCCGTTCCCGGCGAACTTCGGCCTGTACGGCAAGCCGTCGACGATCAACAACACCGAAACCTACGGTTCGGTGCCGGCGATCATCCGCAACGGTCCGGAGTGGTTCAAGGGCCTGAGCCTGACCGGCAACGGTGGCCCGAAGTGCTTCTCGGTCTCCGGCTGCGTGCAGAACGGCGGCAACTTCGAAGTGCCGCTGGGCACCACCTTCGACGACCTGCTGGAAATGGCCGGTGGCCTGCGTCCGGGCCGCACCCTGAAGGGCGCGATCCCGGGCGGCGTGTCGATGCCGGTGCTGACCGCGGCCGAGCTGAAGGGCCTGCCGATGGACTACGACACCATCCGTGCGCTGGGCTCCGGCCTGGGTTCGGGCGCCGTCGTGGTGCTGGATGACAGCGTCTGCTGCGTCAAGTTCGCCTGCCGCATCAGTCAGTTCTTCCACAAGGAATCCTGCGGTCAGTGCACCCCGTGCCGTGAAGGCACCGGCTGGATGCACCGCGTGCTGGAGCGCATCGTCGCCGGCAAGGCCACGATGGAAGACCTGCACCAGCTGAAGGCGGTGGCCGGCCAGATCGAAGGCCACACCATCTGTGCGTTCGGCGAAGCGGCTGCATGGCCCATCCAGGGCTTCCTGCGCCAGTTCTGGGACGAGTTCGAGTACTACATCGTCAACGGTCATTCGATGGTTGACGGCAAGAAGGTGGAGGCAGCCGCTGCATGAGCGCGCAACCCGTAAATCCGAGTGTCCCACCCGATCACGTCACCATCGAGATCGATGGCAAGTCGCTGGTCGTGCCCAAGGGCTCGATGATCATCCAGGCCGCCGACAAGGCCGGCATCTCCATTCCGCGCTTCTGCTACCACGAGAAGCTGCCGATCGCCGCCAACTGCCGCATGTGCCTGGTGGACGTGGAGAAGTCGCCGAAGCCGGCGCCGGCCTGCGCCACCCCGGTGATGGACGGCATGAAGGTCGCCACCCGCAGTGAGAAGGCGCTCAAGTTCCAGCGTTCGGTGATGGAGTTCCTGCTCATCAACCACCCGCTGGATTGCCCGATCTGCGACCAGGGCGGTGAGTGCGAGCTGCAGGACGTCTCGCTGGGCTATGGCCGTTCGGTCAGCCGCTTCAACGAGCGCAAGCGCGTGGTGCCGGACGAGGACATGGGTCCGCTGGTCGCCACCGAGATGACCCGCTGCATCCAGTGCACCCGCTGTGTGCGCTTCACCGCCGACGTGGCAGGCACCTATGAACTGGGTGGCATGTACCGCGGCGAGAACCTGCAGATCGGTACCTACGACGGCAAGCCGCTGACCACCGAGCTGTCCGGCAACGTCGTCGACGTCTGCCCGGTCGGCGCGCTGACCAACAAGGTGTTCCAGTTCCGCGCCCGTCCGTGGGAACTGACCGCGCGCGAATCGCTGGGCTACCACGACGCCATGGGTTCGAACCTGTTCCTGCACGTGCGTCGCGGCGAAGTGCTGCGTACCGTGCCGCGCGACAACGAAGCCGTGAACGAGTGCTGGCTGTCCGACCGTGACCGCTACTCGCACCAGGGCCTGTACAGCGAAGACCGTGCGGTCAAGCCGCTGCGCAAGGTCAACGGCGAGTGGCAGGAAGTGAGCTGGGCCGAAGGCCTGGCCGCGGCTGCCGAGATCCTGAAGGCCCACCAGGGTGACCACCTGGGCGTGCTGGTGCACCCCTCGACCTCCAACGAGGAAGGCGCGCTGCTGGCCCGCCTGGCCAAGGGCCTGGGCTCGAACAACATCGACCACCGCATCAACAACCGCGACTTCTCCGACGCTGCAACCGCCGAAGTGTTCGGCCTGCCGCTGGCCGAGATCGAAGGCGCCGACCGCATCGTGGTTCTGGGCAGCAACATCCGCCACGAACTGCCGCTGCTGCACGCCCGCCTGCGCAAGGCGCAGACCACCAAGGGCGCGAAGATCCACGTCGTCAACCCGGTGGACTTCGACTTCGCCTTCAGCATCGCCGGCAAGCAGATCGTCGCCCCGTCGAAGTTCGTCGACGCGCTGGCCAGCGAAGAGCTGCGTTCGGCAGTGCAGGGCGGTACCAACACCGTGCTGATCGTCGGTGGCATCGCCGAGAACCACCCGCAGGCCGCCGCGATCCGCGCCGCTGCGCGTGACTTCGCTGCCGCCACCGGCGCCAAGCTGTGCCGCATCCCGCAGGGCGCCAATGCCGTGGGCCTGACCCGCGCCGGCGTGCTGCCGGCCGGCAAGGACGTGGCCACCATGCTGGCGCAGCCGCGCCAGGCCTACGTGGTGTACGGCCTCGAGCCGGGCCTGGACTTCGCCGATGCCCCGGCCGCGCGCAAGGCGCTGGTCGGTGCCAAGGTGGTGGCCTTCAGCCAGTTCGCCTGCGTCTCCACCCGCGACGTTGCCGACGTCATCCTGCCGATCGGCGCGCTGCCGGAAATCGACGCCACCCTGACCAACCTCGATGGTCGCGAGCAGTCGGCCCGTGCCGGCGGCAAGCTGCCGGGCGAGGCCCGCGAGGGCTGGCGCGTGCTGCGCGCACTGGGCGGCGAGATGGCGCTGGCCGGTTTCGACTTCACCGACCTGGCCGGCCTGCGTGCCAGCCTGGCGCCGGTGTCGGTTCCCGTGGCGGCCTCGGCCCAGCCGGCCGTTGAAGGCGAAGGCCTGGAAGTGGCTTCGACCGCTGCGATCTACCGCACCGATGCGGTGGTCCGTCGCGCGCCGGCGCTGCAGTCGCATCCGCTCAACAACGCCCCGCGCATCGTGCTGAACGCTGACGATGCCGCGCGCCTGCAGCTGCAGGAAGGGCAGATGGCCAAGGTCGGCACCGATGCCGGCAAGGCCACCCTGCCGGTGGTGGTCGACGCCCGCGTCGCTGCGGGTTCGGTCTGGATTGAATCGGGCCACGGCGCGACCGCGCCGCTGGGTGCCGCTCGCGTATCGGTGGTGGCTGCATGAACGAATTGCTGTTGAACGCGGTCGACCCGCTGCACCAGTGGCTGCTTGCCCTCGGTGATATCGGCGCGCTGATCTGGATCATCCTGAAGATCCTGGTGATCACCGTGCCGGTGATCGTCTCGGTGGCCTTCTACGTGGTCTGGGAACGCAAGCTGATCGGCTGGATGCACGTCCGCCACGGCCCGATGTACGTGGGCATGGGCGTCTTCCAGGCCTTCGCCGACGTCTTCAAGCTGCTGTTCAAGGAAGTGGTCCAGCCCAGCAGCGCCAACAAGGCGATCTACCTGCTGGCCCCGCTGATCACCCTGGCCCCGGCGTTTGCCGCCTGGTCGGTGGTGCCCTTCGACTCGCAGATCGTGCTGTCCAACGCCAACGCTGGCCTGCTGTACCTGCTGGCGATGACCTCGCTGGGCATCTACGGCATCATCCTGGCCGGTTGGGCATCCAACTCGAAGTACGCATTCCTGGGCGCCATGCGCGCCTCGGCGCAGATGATCAGCTACGAAATCGCGATGGGCTTCGCCCTCGTCGGCGTGATGATCGCTTCGGGCAGCCTGAACCTGAGCAGCATCGTCATGGCACAGGCCGGCAGCTCCGGTTTCTTCGACTGGTTCCTGCTGCCGCTGTTCCCGCTGTTTGTCATCTACTGGGTGTCGGGCGTGGCTGAAACCAACCGCGCCCCGTTCGACGTGGTGGAAGGCGAATCGGAAATCGTCGCCGGCCACATGGTCGAATACTCCGGCGGTGCCTTCGCCCTGTTCTTCCTGGCCGAGTACGCGAACATGATCCTGATCAGCTTCCTGATCTCGATCTTCTTCCTCGGTGGCTGGCTGAGCCCGATCCAGGGCTGGGTGAACTTCGGCGATGTCTCGCCGTTGGTCGACTGGATCTGGAAGGGCGGTGCACCGTGGCTGTTCGTCAAGGTGTTCTTCTTCGCCAGTGCCTACATCTGGTTCCGTGCCAGCTTCCCGCGCTTCCGCTATGACCAGATCATGCGCCTGGGCTGGAAGGTCTTCATCCCGCTGGCCATTCTGTGGATCGCGGTTACCGCCGTCATGGTGTTCTTCGGCGTGATTCAAAAGGGCGTCTAAGTGATGAACAGGATTACCCATTACTTCAAGAGCCTGCTGCTGCTCGAACTGCTGGCCGGTCTCTGGCTGACGCTGAAGTACAGCTTCAAGCCGAAGTACACGATGATGTACCCGATGGAGAAGTTCCCGCAGTCGCCGCGCTTCCGTGGCCTGCACGCCCTGCGCCGTTACCCCAACGGTGAAGAGCGCTGCATCGCCTGCAAGCTGTGCGAAGCGGTGTGCCCGGCACTGGCCATCACCATCGACTCGGCCAAGCGCGAGGACGGCACCCGCCGTACCACCCGCTACGACATCGATCTGTTCAAGTGCATCTTCTGCGGCTTCTGCGAAGAAAGCTGCCCGGTGGACTCGATCGTCGAAACCCACATCCTCGAGTACCACTTCGAGAACCGTGGCGAAAACATCGTTACCAAGCCGCAGCTGCTGGCCCTTGGCGATCGTCTCGAAAACGAGATCGCCGAGCGTCGTGCCGCCGATGCCGCTTACCGCTGAGGTCGAGAGATGGATTGGGTAAATTTCGCTTTCTGGGTGTTCGCCATCGCGGCAACGGTTTCGGCCGGTGCGGTGATCAGCGTGCGCAACCCGGTTCACGCCGTGCTCTGCCTGGTGCTGACCTTCTTCTCCATCGCCTGCGTGTGGCTGCTGGTCGGTGCCGAGTTCCTCGGTGTCGCCCTGGTGCTGGTCTACGTCGGCGCGGTGATGGTGCTGTTCCTGTTCGTGGTGATGATGCTCGACATCGATCCCACGAACCTGCGTGAGGGCTGGGTGCGCTACCTTCCGGTCGGCCTGATCGTGGCCGTGGCGATGCTGGTGCAGATGCTGATCCTGATCGGGGTGAAGGGCAGGGCGGTCAACGCCTTCCCGGCGGACAACGCTGCGGCCCTGGCCGCGGACACGTCCAACATCACCTGGCTGGCACGCAGCCTGTTCACCGAGTTCCTGCTGCCGTTCGAGTTCGCCGCCGTGATCCTGACCGTGGCCGTGGTTGCCGCCGTCATGCTGACCCTGCGTCGCCGTACCGGCGTGAAGAGCCAGAACCCGGGTGACCAGACCATGGTCAAGGCCTCGCAGCGTCTGCGCGTGGTCAAGATGGACGCCGAACAGCCGCTGGTCCACACCAACACCAAGCCGGTCGCGGGCGACGAGGAGACCCAGGCATGATCACTCTCGGCCACATCCTGGCGCTGGGCGCGGTGCTGTTCTGCATCAGCCTTGCCGGCATCTTCCTCAACCGCAAGAACATCATCGTCCTGCTGATGTCCATCGAGTTGATGCTGCTGTCGGTGAACATCAACTTTGTCGGGTTCTCGCGCCAGCTCGGCGATCCGTCCGGCCAGCTGTTCGTGTTCTTCATCCTGACCGTCGCCGCAGCCGAGGCCGCCATCGGCCTGGCGATCCTGGTGACCCTGTTCCGTACACGCCGCACAATCAATGTCGGCGAAGTCGATTCGCTGAAGGGCTGATCCACAGATGGAAATCACTCTCTCCAAGAGTCTGTTGATCGCAGTGGTGCTTGCACCGCTGTTCGGCAGCATCATCGCCGGCCTGTTCGGTCGCCAGGTCAAGCGCTTCGGCGCCCAGACCGTCACCATCCTCGGCGTGGCCATCAGCTGCGCCCTGTCGATGTACACGCTGTACCAGCTGGTCTGGGGCGGTGCACAGCCGTTCAACCAGAACCTGTACACCTTCTTCGAAGTCGGCCAGTACTCGGCCCATGTCGGCTTCATGGTCGACAAGCTGACCGCGATGATGATGGTGGTGGTGACCTTCGTGTCGCTGCTGGTCCACATCTACACCATCGGCTACATGGAAGAAGACCCGGGCTACCAGCGCTTCTTCAGCTACATCTCGCTGTTCACCTTCTCGATGCTCACCCTGGTGATGAGCAACAACTTCCTGCAGCTGTTCTTCGGCTGGGAAGCGGTGGGCCTGGTGTCGTACCTGCTGATCGGCTTCTGGTTCAAGCGCCCGACCGCGATCTTCGCCAACATGAAGGCGTTCCTGGTCAACCGCGTCGGTGACTTCGGCTTCCTGCTGGGCATCGCCGGCGTGCTGTGGGTGTTCGGCACCCTGGACTACTCGCAGGTCTTCTCGCAGGCAGGCGCCCTGGCCAGCCCCGAAGCCAAGATGCAGATCTGGGACGGCACCGTGTTCGGCATGCAGCTGCTGAGCGACCCGGTGGTCTGGTCGATCGCGACCGTCATCTGCATCTGCCTGTTCATCGGCGCCATGGGCAAGTCGGCCCAGGTCCCGCTGCACGTGTGGCTGCCGGATTCGATGGAAGGCCCGACCCCGATCTCGGCACTGATCCACGCCGCGACGATGGTGACCGCAGGCATCTTCATGGTCACCCGCATGTCGCCGCTGTTCGAGCTGTCGCAGACCGCGCTGAACTTCATCCTCTTCATCGGTGCCACCACCGCGTTCTTCACCGGCCTGATCGGCATCGTGCAGAACGACATCAAGCGCGTGGTTGCGTACTCGACGCTGTCCCAGCTCGGCTACATGACCGTGGCGCTGGGCGTCTCGGCCTACTCGGCCGCCGTGTTCCACCTGATGACCCACGCCTTCTTCAAGGCGCTGCTGTTCCTGGGTGCCGGCTCGGTCATCATCGCGATGCACCACGAGCAGGACATGCGCAAGATGGGCGGCCTGCGCAAGTACATGCCGATCACCTTCATCACCATGTGGATCGGTACCCTGGCCCTGGTCGGTACGCCGTTCTTCTCCGGCTTCTATTCCAAGGACACCATCATCGAGGCGGCCGAGATCCACGCCCACATGCAGAACACCTGGGTGGCCACCTACGGCTACTGGGCAGTGCTGGGTGGCGTGCTGGTGACCAGCTTCTACAGCTTCCGCCTGCTGTTCCTGACCTTCCATGGTCCGGAGCGCTTCCGTGACGCGCACCACGATGACCACGGCCATGACGACCATCATGCCGCCGATGCCCATCACGCCGATGCGCACCACGGCGATGCACATGACGACCACGGCCATGGCCATGGTCCGCATGAGCCGCACGAAACCCCGTGGGTGGTGACCCTGCCGCTGATCCTGCTGGCCATCCCCTCGATCGCCATCGGTTTCTTCAGCATCGGTCCGATGCTGCACGGCACCGACTGGGCCGGCCACCACGCCCACGAGGCGATCAAGGGCCAGGCGACCACGTTCTTCACCGGCATCGTCGATTTCTACGATCCGGCCAAGAACACCGTGGCCTTCCTCGGCGAGGAGTTCCATGGCCCGGTGGCGTTCGCGCTGCACGGCATGATGCTGCCGCCGTTCTTCCTGACCGTCGCAGGCTTCCTGCTGGCCGCGCTGTTCTACCTGTGGAAGCCGGACCTGTCGGGCAAGGCCCGCAGGACCTTTGCTCCGCTGGTCTCGGTGCTGGAAAACAAGTACGGCTTCGACAAGCTGTGGATCGACGGTTTTGCCGGTGGCAGCGTCAAGCTCGGCAAGGTCGCTCGCTGGATCGACAGCAACATCGTCGACGGCGTGGTCAATCTCTCGGCACGTGTTGTGGACGTCGCAGCCGGCGTGCTGCGTCGTACCCAATCCGGTTTCCTCTATCACTACGCCTTCGCGATGATCATCGGCCTGATTGCCCTCCTGGGCGTGCTGATGCATTACCTGCGTTGATGACCTGTACGGAATAAGAAGACGTGTCGAACTGGCCCCTACTCAGTGTCCTCATCTGGCTGCCGATCCTCGGCGGTGCCCTGATCCTTGCGATCCGTGATGCGCAGACCGCCCGCTGGGCGTCGATCGGCGTGGCGCTGCTGACCTTCGTTGCGAGTCTCTCGCTGCTCGGCGGCTACAACCCGGCTGCCGATGGCATGCAGTTCGTCGAGACCCATGCGTGGATCCCGGCGTACAAGATCGGCTACAACCTGGGCGTGGATGGCATCGCCATCGCGCTGATCCTGCTGACCACCCTGGTCGGCGTGCTGGCCCTGCTGGGTGCCTGGAGCGCGATCGACAAGCGCGTGAACCAGTACGTGGCGGCCTTCCTGATCCTGGAAGGCGTCACCGTCGGCATCTTCTCGGCCACGGACGCGATGCTGTTCTACGTGTTCTTCGAGGCGATGCTGATCCCGATGTTCCTCATCATCGGTGTCTGGGGCGGCCCGCGCCGCATCTACGCCGCGATGAAGTTCTTCCTGTACACCTTCCTCGGCTCGGTGCTGATGCTGGTGGCGCTGATCTACCTGTACATGAAGGGTGGCAGCTTCCAGCTGGCCGACCTGTACGCGCTGCCGCTGAGCGCCAAGGAACAGACCTGGATCTTCTTCGCCTTCCTGATCGCCTTCGCGGTCAAGGTGCCGATGTTCCCGGTGCACACCTGGCTGCCGGACGCCCACGTGGAAGCGCCGACCGCCGGTTCGGTGATCCTGGCCGCCATCGCCCTGAAGATCGGTGGCTACGGCTTCCTGCGCTTCAACCTGCCGATCGTTCCGGATGCGTCCAACGAGTGGGCCTGGCTGGTGATCGCGCTGTCGCTGATCGCGGTGATCTACGTCGGTCTGGTCGCCCTGGTGCAGGACGACATGAAGAAGCTGATCGCCTATTCGTCGATCGCGCACATGGGCTTCGTCACCCTGGGCACCTTCATCGCCCTGTGGCTGGTGCGTGAAGCCGGCAACGCCGATGCCGCCCGCCTGGGCCTGCAGGGCGCCATGGTGCAGATGATCTCGCACGGCTTCGTGTCCGGTGCGATGTTCTCCTGCGTCGGCGTGCTGTACGACCGCATGCACAGCCGCCGCATCGCCGATTACGGCGGCGTGGTCAACGTGATGCCGTGGTTCGCCACCTTCGCCATGCTGTTCTTCATGGCCAATGCCGGCCTGCCGGGCACCAGTGGTTTTGCCGGTGAGTTCATGGTCATCCTGGCTGCGTTCCAGCGCAATCCGTGGATCGCCCTGGGCGCCGCCACCACCCTGATCATCGGTGCGGCCTACACCCTGTGGCTGTACAAGCGCATCTTCTTCGGCGAAGTGGCCAACAGCCACGTAGCCGAACTGAAGGACATCAACGGCCGCGAATGGGCGCTGCTGAGCGTGTTCGCCATCGGCGTGCTGGCGCTGGGCATCTACCCCAAGCCGCTGACCGACCTGATGGAGCCCTCGATCGCGAAGCTGGCGATGCAGATCGCATCCAGCAAGCTGCTGTAATTCCAGGATTTGATGATGACCACCTCGCCGCTGCTGCCATTGACCGCCGCTGACCTGCCACCGCTCGCTCCCGAGCTGGTGCTGATCGGCAGCGCCTTCGCCCTGATGATCCTCGATCTGTTCGTCAGCAACCGGAACAAGATCGTCACCCACCTGTTCTCGGTCGCTGCACTGGCCGTGGTGCTGTTCATGCTCGCCACCGGCGTGGGCGGGCAGGGTGAGGTCTTCCACGGCATGTTCGTGCGCGATACCGCCGCGGACGTGATGAAGACCGGGATCGTGCTGCTCAGCGGCCTGACCCTGGTCTACGGCTGGCGCTACCTGCGCGACCGCAACCTGTTCCAGGGCGAGATCCCGGTGCTGATCCTGTTCGGCACCGCCGGCATGATGATCCTGGTCTCGGCCGGCAGCCTGCTGATGGTCTACCTGGGCCTGGAACTGCTGGCCCTGTGCTCCTACGCACTGGTCGCCAGCAACCGCGACAGCGGCCTGGCCTCGGAAGCGGCGATGAAGTACATCGTGCTCGGTTCGCTGGCGTCGGGCCTGCTGCTGTACGGCATGTCGCTGATCTACGGCGCCACCGGCAGCCTGCACCTGGATGCCATCCAGGCCGCCATCCCGCATTCGGATGAGCGCGTGCTGCTGATCACCGGTGCGGTCTTCATGATCGCCGGCGTGGCCTTCAAGCTGGGTGCCGCTCCGTTCCACATGTGGCTGCCCGACGTCTACCAGGGTGCCCCGGCGCCGATCGCGCTGTTCATCAGCTCGGCACCGAAGCTGGCCGCCTTCGGCATGGCCTACCGCCTGCTGGAAATGGGCGTGGGCCCGCTGTCGACCGAACTGCAGCTGCTGATCGCCGGCTTGGCCGCCGTGTCGCTGGTCATCGGCAACCTGATGGCGATCGCGCAGAGCAACCTCAAGCGCATGCTGGCGTTCTCCACCGTGTCGCACATCGGCTTCCTGCTGATGGGCATCGCCGGTGGCGGCGCGCAGGGCTATGCCGCCGCGCTGTTCTACGCACTGGCCTACGCCATCATGTCCACCGCCGCCTTCGGTGCGATCATCGCCCTGTCGCGCGCCGGCTTTGAAGCCGAGAACATCGAGGACTTCAAGGGCCTGAACGCCCGCAACCCGTGGATGGCCGGCCTGGTGCTGTGCATCATGGCGTCGCTGGCCGGCATCCCGCCGTTCCTGGGCTTCTGGACCAAGCTGGCCGTGCTCGGCGCTGCCGTCAACGGCGGCCTGCTGTGGCTGGCCATCCTCGGCGTGCTGTGCGCCGTGGTCGGCTGCTTCTACTACCTGCGCGTCATCAAGGTCATGTACTTCGATGAGCCGGTGGGCGAGGCCATGCCGCGCAACAACGACCGCGTGCTGGGCGTGGTGCTGGGCGTGAATGCCCTGGCGCTGCTGGCCCTGGGCCTGGCCTGGAACCCGATCATGGTCTGGTGCCAGCAGGCATTTGCGCATCTTGCATAAAAGTTGACACAAAGCTGCGCGTTTCGTGTAATATGCGCAGCCTGAGTTGTCACTGCAGCGGTTCAGCCAGAACATCGTTGCGGTAGCCCTCCTCGAAAGAGCAGGGCAGCAGTTCAAACACTTCCGGTGCGGGGTGGAGCAGTCTGGCAGCTCGTCGGGCTCATAACCCGAAGGTCGCAGGTTCAAATCCTGCCCCCGCTACCAACTTCAGATCGGCGCCAACCGGTTTGATGAATGAGGAAAAGCTTGCATGTTTTGAAGCCATCCCTCATAATTCCGCTTCTGATGCGGGGTGGAGCAGTCTGGCAGCTCGTCGGGCTCATAACCCGAAGGTCGCAGGTTCAAATCCTGCCCCCGCTACCA
>NZ_JAMOKY010000034.1:0-44090 GCF_024499815.1 Stenotrophomonas testudinis
CCCCCCCCCCCCCCCCCCCCCCCCCCCCCCCCCCCCCCCCCCCCCCCCCCCCCCCCCCCCCCCCCCCCCCACTACCCCCAGGCTCAGGGATGGTCCAGCGGTTTCGGCGGCTGCACCCGGTTCAGGCGCTCGCGGTGCAGCAGATAAAGGCCCGAGGCCACGATGATTGCCGCGCCAGCCCAGGTATAGCCATCCGGCAGCTGGCCCCAGAAGGCCAGGTCCCAACCGATCACCCAGACCAGGCCGCTGTACTCCAGCGGCGCGATCATCGACGCCTCGCCCAGCTGGAAGGCGCGGGTCAGGGCGATCTGGCCGAGCGCGCCGGCCAGGCCCATGCCGGCGATCAGCGGCGCATGCGCCAGCTGCAGCGGCACCCAGCCCGGCAGCGCCAGCAGGCCGGCACCGATGGCCATGATGACCAGGAACCAGACCACCATCGACTGCGAGGTGTCGGTGCGGGTCAGCAGGCTGACCGTGATGGCGGCGATGGCGTAGGCGGTGGCGGCGGCCAGCACCATCAGGCCGGGAATGGAAATGAAGCCATCCACGCCGGGGCGCAGCACCACGATCACGCCCAGCAGGCCAACGCCGATGGCCACCCAGCGCCGCGGTCCGACCCGCTCGCCCAGCAGCGGCACCGACAGCGCCGCGATCAGCAGCGGGGCCACGAAGTAGATGCTGTAGGCGGTGGACAGCGGCAGGTCGCGCAATGCGTATACGAAGCAGCCGATCATCGCCATGCCCAGGCCGCCGCGCAGCAGGTGCAGGCCCCAGCGGCGCGGAATGAGCGAGCGCGGGCCGGCACTGGCCAGCACCCAGACCAGCACGAAGGGCAGCGAAGCCGCGCCACGCAGGAAGGTGACCTCCAGCGAGGGATAGCTGGCCGACAGCTGTTTCATGCCGGCGTCCATCAGCGAGAAGCAGGCCACGGCGGCGACCATCCAGGTCACCGCGCGCGAAGGGGAGCGTTGCGCGTTCATGGCCCATTATCGCCGACCGCGTGCCCCGCCGGGCGCCGGGCACGGGTGCCGCGATAGAATGGTGGCCACTGAATTCCGCGGAGCCACGCCCATGCCTTCCTTCGACGTCGTATCCGAAGTCGACACCCACGAACTGACCAACGCCATCGACCAGGCCAACCGCGAACTGGCCACCCGCTTCGACTTCAAGGGCGTGGAAGCCAAGTTCGAGCGCGAGGGCGATGTCATCAACCAGACCGCGCCGACCGAGTTCCAGCTCAAGCAGATGAACGACATCCTGCGTGCCCGCCTGGCCGCGCGCGGCATCGACGTGCTGAGCCTGGAGTTTGGCGACATCGAGACCAACCTGGCCCAGGCCCGGCAGAAGATTACCGTCAAGCAGGGCATCGAGCAGAAGATCGCCAAGAAGATCGCCGCTGCCCTGAAGGAAGCAAAGCTGAAGGTCGAAAGCCAGATCAACGGCGACAAGCTGCGCGTGCAGGGCAAGAAGCGCGACGACCTGCAGGACGCCATCGCGGTGCTGAAGGCCGGCAAGTTCGAGCTGCCGCTGCAGTTCAACAACTTCCGCGACTGATGGATGCCGCCGGGCATGGCCCGGCGCTACCGGGGTGTCGCGCGATGGATGACCGGCGCGCCCCGGGCTTTACGCTGCAGCGGTAGCGCCGGGCTATGCCCGGCGGACCGCCCGCCTAATCGCGCAGCAGCTTGTACAGCGTGGTGCGTGAGATACCCAGCTGGCGGGCGGCCAGGCTGAGATTGCCTTCGGCCGCCTGCGCCGCACGCCGTGCGGCTTCACGCTGCTGCTGGCGCAATGGAACGTCGGCCACGGTCATCGGTGCTGCCACCACCCGCGTGCGGGGCCCACGCGGTGCGCGCAGGTGCTGCAGGTAGACCGCACTGCCCTCGCCCAGCCGCACCCGGTGTGCAGGTCCCGGTTGCAGCAGCCGGCGCCGTTGCGCGGCACTGGCACCGGCAAACACCGTCTCCATCGACAGCAGAGGCAACGGCCCGCGGCGCGGCAGGCCCAGCAGGCGGCGTGCCACGCGGTTGGCGGCGCGCAGCTGCCCATCATCCTGCACCGCCAACAGCCCCTGCAGCGGCGTGGCCAGCCAGCGCGGATCGTGCTGCACGGCCAGCAGGTGCACATCGGCCAGCCCTTGGAACAAACGGTTCTCGCTGGCCAGCGCGGCCTGCCGGAAGTAGCCCTGCAGCAGCGCCGGATCACGCTCGCTCAGGCCGGTGATGTCGATCGCCCCGCAGACCTGGCCATCGAGGTCGTGCAGCGGTTCGCTGAGGCAGAACACCGGCGCGAAGCGCTGCAGGTAATGTTCGTTGCCACGCACCAGCGCGGGCATGTCATCGGCCAGGCTGACCGCTGGTGCCGTGGTGCCGATCTCGGCCTCGCCCAGCCGCCGCCCGACCTGGATCGGCCGCAGCAGTGGCGCATCCTCCAGGCCATGCGCCTGCTGCGCGATGACCAGGCCCTCACGGTTGGCGCAGAACATGGTCCAGCCACGCCCACCGAAGGCGGCCCACAGCTGTTCCAGTTCGGGCTGCACACAGCGCGCGAGGCGGCGGTCTTCGGGATCGCGCAGGCGCAGGCCATCGCCCTGCAGCGGCGGGTAGTAAGGCTCCTGACCCGGCTGCACCCCGGCCGCGCGCGAACGCTGCCAGGAGTGCTGCAGCGGCAGCGGCAACACCGCCAAGGACTGCACATCGCCTTCCGCGAACGCAGCACGCGCGGCGGCCAGCTGTTGTTGCCCGACTGTCGTGGCCATCATGGAAGCAGAGTACACCCGCGCATGCCATGCCCGCGTCACGTCCCGGCAACGGAGTGTTTCCGTTCAAAGACGTGTTCGAACAAGGGGTCGGAGCCGTTTTCCGGTGGAAAACGGATCCGACCCCATGCCGGCCAGGGGCCGGCACTACCGGGCGTTACGACGCGATCCGCAGAATCGGCTTCAGGGTGATCCCGCGCGTGCTGTCCTCGGCCGCCTGGTTGATCTGCTCCAGCGGATAGAACTTCACCAGCTTGTCGAACGGGAACCGTCCCTGCAGGAACAGCGTCACCAACCGTGGAATGAACACCTGCGGCACGCTGTCACCTTCGACGATGCCGCGGATGCTGCGCCCGCCCAGCAGCAGGTTGTTCACATCGAAACTGGCCGTGGTGCCCAGCTTCGGCGCACCCACCACGCCCATCATGCCCAGCCCGCCCAGCGCCTCGATGCCGGCCGACAGCACTTCCGGGCGACCGGTGGATTCCAGCGCGAAATCCGCGCCGCCACCGGTGATCGCACGCACCGCTTCCACCACATCGGTCTCGCGGCTGTTGACCACGTGGGTAGCCCCCAGCTCCAGTGCCAGCTCCAGGCGCGACGGCACCACATCGATGGCGATGATGGTGGTGGCACCGGCCACCTTGGCCGCCATTACCGCACTCAGCCCCACCGCACCGGCACCGTAGCTGGCAAAGCTGCTTCCCGAGCGCACATTCAGCGAATTGAGCACCGCTCCGGCACCGGTCTGGATGCCGCAGCCCAGCGGGCCCAGCAGTTCCAGCGGCGCATCGTCGGGCACCTTGATCGCGTTGATCTCGCGCGCGATGGCGAAGGTGGCGAAAGAGGACTGCGCGAAGAAGTGATCGTGCAGCGGCTGGCCCTGCGCATCGGTGATGGCGGTATGGCCGTGGCCATCGTCGCCGCCGAAGTTGAGCCCGAAGAAATCCTTGCAGTAGGCACCGTGGCCGCCGCGGCAGGGATTGCAGTGGCCACAGGCGCCGTAGGTCAGCACCACGTGGTCGCCCACCTTCAGGTCGCGCACGTTCGGGCCCACGGCCTCGACGATGCCGGCGCCTTCATGGCCGAGCACCGCCGGCAGCGGCACCGGGTAGTACTGGTCGCGCACGATCAGATCGGTGTGGCACAGGCCTGTGGCCACGACCTTCACCAGTACCTCGTCGTCCTGCGGGCCGCGCAGCTGCGCCTGCTCGATGACGAAAGGCTGTTCCTTGCCGCGGACCACGGCGGCGGTGATCTCACGCGTTGCGGTGTTGTCGTTCATCGTGATGGTTCCTTCGATCAGATCGGATAGGCGGGCGCTTCGCCCTTGACGGTCAGCCACTGCCACTGGGTGAACTCTTCCCAGTTCGCCGGGCCGCCGATGCTGGTGCCGTTGCCGGACGCACCGACGCCGCCGAACGGATTGATCACTTCGTCGTTCACCGTCTGGTCGTTGATGTGCAGCAAGCCGGTGCGCAGGCGTTCGCCGAGCTTCAGCGCGCGGCCGACGTTGCTGGACACGATGGCCATCGACAGGCCGTACTCGCTGTCATTGGCCAGCTGCACGGCCTGGTCGTCATCGTCGAACGGCACCACCACGGCCACCGGCGCAAAGATTTCCTCGTTGAACGCCGGGTTGTCGGCGGCCACGTTGCCGAGCACGGTGGGCGCGAAGAACAGGTCCTGGTGGGTGCCGCCGGCTTCCAGCGTGGCGCCGGCCTTGACCGCGTCGGCCACCACGCGGGCGGCATGATCGCGCTGGGTGGCGTTGATCAGCGGACCGATCGCCACGTCTTCGCGTGCCGGGTCGCCGACCTTCAGCGACTTGGCCTTGGCCACCAGCTTTTCCAGGAACGCGGCATGAATCTTCCTGTGCACCAGCACGCGGCCGGTGGCCATGCAGATCTGGCCCTGGTGCAGATACACGCCCCAGGCGGTGTTGGCCACGGCCAGGTCGAGGTCGGCATCGTCGAGGATGATCAGCGAATTCTTGCCACCCAGTTCCAGCGAGACCTTCTTCAGGTGCTTGCCGGCCGCTTCGCCGACCTTGCGGCCTGCGGCGGTGGAACCGGTGAACTGGATCATCGCCACGTGCGGATCGCTGGTCAGCGCGGCACCGGCGGCACCGTCACCGGGCAGCATGTGCAGCACGCCGGCCGGCAGCCCGGCCTGTTCGAACAGGCGGGCGATGACCGCGCCACCGCACACCGCGGTGCGCGGGTCGGGCTTGAGCACCACGGCATTGCCGAGCGCGATGGCCGGTGCCACCGCACGCATGGCCAGGTACAGCGGGAAATTGAACGGCGAGATAACCCCGACCACGCCCAGCGGACGGCGCCGCGCCAGGTTCAGGCGGCCCGGTTCGGATGGCAGGATTTCGCCGGTGCTGCGCGAAGGCAGCGCGGCGGCTTCGTGCAGCGCCTTGATGGTCACCTTGGCCTCGAAGCCGGCCTTGAGGCGGGTCGAGCCGCTTTCGCGCACCAGCCAGTCCACCAGGGTGTCCATGTTGTCTTCGGCCAGGCGCGCGGCCTGGCGCAGCACCTGCGCACGCTGTTCATAGGGGGCGGCGGCCCAGGCCTGCTGGGCCTGCGCGGCGGTGGCGGCCGAGGTGGCGACCTGGGCGGCGTCGGCCAGGCCGACCTCGCCGAGGGTCTGGCCGGTGGCCGGTTCGATCACCGGCTGGCGCTGGCCGGCGGCCTGCCACTGGCCGTCGAAGAAGGCACCGGACCAGAGTTCGTCCGGCAGCCACGGGGAAGATGCAGTCATGAGGTGTCCTCCTGTGTCGTGCGTCCATTGCACGCCTGGCCCGCCGCGCAGGCAATCAGCCATCGGTGCGATCTCGGCAAGGGCTTGAATGGATGGGACTTTCCAGCATCGCCACTGTCCAGTGCGTGGACAGTGAACGGCGCGACCGCGGGCGGCTGCCTGCAATAGCGGCCCCCGACAGCCGATGTGCCCGCCATGACCGATACCGAAACTAGAGCCACTTGGGTATCAAGGCGCACATCAGCGCAGAAGCGTTCTCGGGACTGGCGAGCGGCATCAATTGCACCGAAGTGGGCGACCTCATGGTGATCGTGTGCTACCGCGCTGCCAAGACGAGTAAAGTCACCGGTGTTATCGACGAAAGCGGCGCAGACAAGCGTGCAACGCTGTCCGATTACAAGGCGAAGCCTCCCAATGTTACCTAGCGCTCAAAGGTGAGAGTGATCGGCAACGCACGGAGGCGAACGGCGCCAAAAATCCAGCATCGGCAACGATTGTTCGCCCCCACCCAACGCTTGCTCTATGGCGCCGCGCTATGCCCCGGCTATCTTCCCGACCTGCTTCCAGGCCACTGCATCCCCTGGCCCGGGAACCCCTTGCCAAGTTACTGCATACCCGGAATAGCAGACCTCCCAGATCAATGGCCTTCCGTAAAGTACTTGCGCATCTCCGCAAGCTCCGCACCAGAATCCTGCCACCCATATATCGTTTTTATTACAGCCCCATCCTGAACCAGATGAAAAACCGGAGTTTCGAGAACATCCAGAGCACCCCACCCCACTGCTCCAGCTTGACTTCGCATTGGAAGAAGCTCATTCACCTCATTCCACTCACTGACACCGGGGTAAGGCCAGAACGGCGCCCGACGAACAACCAATCTAATGTTCGGTCTTATCCATGACCACTCAACCTCTTCTGAAATAGACTTCATCGCCACGCGAGAGAAGCCGCAGCTTGGACTAACATAGGCAATCACTTCGTAGCCCTTCCGATAAACCCAATGGCGCCACTCCAACCTGCCATCCTTCGATGTTTGGAGCACACCTTGCTTATCACTCCGTGCCCCGCTTATGACAGGAAGATCGGGAACCGACAAATTCTCTCGCTTTGCCAAAGCACTGGCGCGGTGGAATTCACGATTCTGGATAAGCGCTCCGTACATTGCCAGATGTTCGCTACGACCAGCTATGTTCCTTCCAACCATCTGCAGATAAATTTCTTCAAGATCAAGAAGTGATGATGTATCGCCGAGATATAGGGATACTCGCGCACCTGCCCGGAATGACTCGTGAAGAATGGCATCACTCAAGTGCGAGGAACTGTCCCCTGAAAGATTGCGTCTTTTCCATTCTCTGTATGTTGCAGCCAACTGCTCCGCACGGTCAGCAGCGCCTGCCGCGATCAAGGCGCGGTCCAGCTCAATGATGCGAGAATCTATCGGGTCTGCCGCCCGCAGGTTTACGGGCGACAGGACCAGAAACACCAGAAGTAATGCGCGAACCACCAAGTCAGCAGCTCGACATGCAAATACTATGCGGAGAAACAGTGCAAGTCGCTCGACGAACACAGGCAAATCCGGGGTAGTCGATAATATCATGCACAGGACCACCCTTCTTTGAAAATTCAGCATCCGAAAAATTCATGACTTCCCAGTCAGATGCAGACTCTATTTCCAAGCCCGGCAGCAATGAAAGAGTACGCTGAGCACCAAACAGTGAAAGAAGTCGATATGCCTGAGCAGCGGTCAGTTCAGATGTAATTGGCTCGTAGTCATAGCTAGCCAACCCCTGGCTACCAAACTGCAGCCCCGCCATGAATCTTTCTCTCGCACTTTGCGATAACGCCATCATTGGCGAATCGAGCGTCGGAGCATTCATATGATCATCAAGCTGCTCCAAAGAATTGATAGGAGCGTACGCGAGCACAACATTTTCAGGACCCACACCTTCGGAACGTCCTGACTGCATCGCAAATACTGAAATTGAATAACAACTCACGACCATCAGAATTACGAAAATAAGTTCCTCATCTCTTCAAATCCCATGCCGATGATTGATTGATCGAGCTAAAGATTTCTCATTGCTCGACACCACCCTATAACTCAGAAAAATTGCCGTCAATGAAAACCCCATCAGAATAATTGTATTTTTGGACGCCCTCGCCGCCAGCCTGCCCTAGCGCAGAGAGTGCTACGCACCATAGAGGGAGGGATGGCATTCAGCTCATCGCCCCTGTCCAGCGGCGCGACCGCGGGCGACTGCCTACAATGGCGGCCCCCGCCAGCCGAAGCGCCCGCCATGACCGACCCCGTCCTGCCCACCGACGATCCGATCGCCGCCACCCGCCTGTGGCTGGAGCGCATCGTGATCGGCCTGAACCTGTGCCCGTTCGCCAAGGCCGTGTACGTGAAGGACCAGGTCCGCTTCGTGCTCAGCGATGCGACCACGCCCGAGGCGCTGGTTGAACAGCTGGCCGAGGAACTGGTGCTGCTGCGCGACACCCCCACCGAGCAGATCGACACCACCCTGATCGTGCACCCGCAGGTGCTGACCGATTTCCTCGACTACAACGATTTCCTCGACAACGCCGACGCCGCCATCGAGGCACTGGACCTGCAGGGCATCCTGCAGGTGGCCAGCTTCCACCCGGACTACCAGTTCGATGGCGTGGCCGCCGACGATGCCAGCAACTACACCAACCGCGCGCCCTTCCCCACCCTGCACCTGCTGCGCGAGGAAAGTGTGGAACGCGCGGTGGACGCCTTCCCGGACCCGGACGTGATCGTCGAGCGCAACATCCAGACCCTGGACCGCATCGGCGTGGCCGGCTGGCACCGCCGCCTGCGCGGGGAAGACCTGTCGTGAGCGCGGCCCCGCCCATCGCTGCGTGGCCGGCGGCACCGCTGCAGGACAAGGTGGTGCTGGTCACCGGCGGGGCAAACGGCATCGGCCGCGGCGTGGCGCAGGCCGTGCTGGGCGCCGGTGGCCGCGTGCTGATCGGCGACCTGGACGTGGAAGCAGGCCAGGCCTGCCTGGACGAATGGCAGCGTGGCGACGATGCCGCGTTCCAGCGCCTGGACATCGCCGACGAAGCCAGCGTGCGCGACTTCATCGGCACGGCGCAGCAGCGTTTCGGCCGCATCGATGGCCTGGTCAACAACGCCGGTATCGCCGGCCCGCACGGCACCGTGCTGCAGGACATGGAATGGGACGAGTGGCAGCGACGGCTGTCCTCGCTGCATGGTGCGTTCCTGTGCAGCAAGCATGCGCTGCCGGCGCTGAAGGCCAGCGCGGCCGGTTCGATCATCAACGTGGCCTCCACCCGCGCGTGGCAGTCGGAAGCCAACAGCGAGGCCTATGCTGCGGCCAAGGGCGGGCTGGTGGCCTTCACCCACGCGCTGGCGATCAGTGCCGGCCCGGCGGTACGCGTGAACAGCATCAGCCCCGGTTGGATCACCACCACAGCCTGGCAGGCGCCCTCACGTCGGCATGCGCCGGAGCATTCGGCCACCGACCACGGCCAGCACCCCGTCGGCCGCGTGGGCGAACCCGAAGACATCGGCGCGCTGGCGGTGTATCTGCTGTCGTCGCTGTCCGGCTTCAGCACCGGCCAGGATTTCATCGTCGACGGCGGCATGACCCGGAAGATGATCTACGCCGAATGACCGCTGGGCGGTAGCGCCGGGCCACGCCCGGCGGCTCTTTTTGCCGCGCCGCGCTGCGCGCTCGCCGGGCATGGCCCGCCGCTACCGGGATGCACCGCCTGTTTTGGCAGGAGCATTGCAGTAGATCCACGCCATGCGTGGATGACGCCCCCGCGTTTACGCCATGCCCGAATGGCGCAGCAACGCGTCGATCTGCGGCGCGCGGCCGCGGAACGCCTTGAAGTTCTCCGCCGCCGGACGGCTGCCACCGCGCGAGAGGATTTCGTCGCGGAAGCGCGCACCGGTTTCAGCCAGCGCCTGCGGAGCTTCTTCGAATGCCGCATAGGCATCTGCGCTGAGCACCTCGGCCCACTTGTAGCTGTAGTAACCGGCCGCGTAACCACCCGCGAAGATGTGGCTGAACTGGTGCGGGAAGCGATTCCAGGCCGGCGGATGGTTCACCGCCACTTCGCTGCGCACGCGGTCCAGCAACGCCAGCACGCTGTCCTGCGCCGGTTCGAACTGGCTGTGGATCAGCATGTCGAACAGGCCGAATTCCAGCTGACGCACGGTGGCCATGCCGCTGTGGAAATTGCGCGCCGCCAGCATGCGCTCGTACAGCGCGCGCGGCAGCGGCTCGCCCGTGTCCACGTGTGCGGTCATGCCCTGCAGGTGGTCCCATTCCCAGCAGAAGTTCTCCATGAACTGGCTGGGCAGCTCCACCGCATCCCATTCCACGCCGTTGATGCCGGCCACGCCGAGTTCACCGATGCGGGTCAGCAGCTGGTGCAGGCCGTGGCCCATTTCATGGAACAGCGTGGTCACTTCGTTGTGGCTGAAGGTGGCCGGCTTGCCGTTGGCACCGCGGCCGAAGTTGCACACCAGGTAGACCAGCGGCGTCTGCACGCTGCCATCGGCACGCTCGCGACGGTTGCGGCAATCATCCATCCACGCGCCACCGCGCTTGCCTTCGCGCGCGTACAGGTCGAGGTAGAACTGGCCGACCAACGCACCCTGCGCATCGACCAGGCGGAAGAAGCGCACGTCCTCGTGCCACACCGGCGCGCTGTCTTCCTGCACACGCAGGCCATACAGCTGCTCGATCACCGAGAACAGGCCGCCGAGCACCTTCGGCTCGGTGAAGTACTGCTTCACTTCCTGCTCGGAATAGCTGTAGCGCGCCTGCTTCAGGCGGTCGGCGGCGAACGCCAGGTCCCAGGCCTGCAGGCTGTCGATGCCCAGCTGTTCACGGGCGAACTGTTCCAGCTCGGCGCGGTCCTTGCCGGCGAACGGCTTGGCACGGGCGGCCAGATCACGAAGGAAGGCCAGCACTTCGGCCGGGTCCTGCGCCATCTTGGTGGCCACCGAATAATCGGCGTAGGAGGCAAAGCCCAGCAGCGCGGCCAGTTCGGCGCGCAGGGCGAGGATGCGGTCGATGTTGCCGCCGTTGTCCAGCGCTTCATCGCCGAATTCGGACGCACGCTGTGCGCTGGCGCGGTACAGGATCTCGCGCAGGTCGCGGTCTTCGCCCCAGGTCTGCACCGGCAGGTAGCACGGCATCTGCAGCGTCAGTTTCCAGCCGGGCTTGCCGTCCTTCTCTGCGGCGGCGCGGGCAGCGGCCTTGACGTCGTCCGGCACGCCGGCCAGCCGCGCTTCGTCTTCCACGATCAGCGACCAGGCATCGGTGGCGTCGAGCACATTCTGCGAGAACTTGGCCGACAGCGCCGACAGCTCTTCCTTGATCGCGGCGAAACGCTGCTGGGCGTCGGCGTCGAGTTCGGCACCGCCCAAGCGGAAATCACGCAGGGTGTTGTCCAGCACCTTGCGCCGCGCCTCGTCGAAGCTGGCCGCTTCCGGGCTAGCGGCCAGCGCCTGGTACTGGCGGTACAGCGCCAGGTTCTGGCCCAGCGCGCTGGCGAAGCGGGTCATCCGCGGCAGGTTGCTGTTGTAGGCCTCGCGCAGCTCGGGGGTGTTGACCACGCCCTGCAGGTGGCCGACCAGGCCCCAGGCGCGCCACAGGCGTTCGGTGGCATCGTCGAGCGGGGTCACGAAGGTTTCCCAGCGCACCGGCTGCACCTGCTCGGCCGTTTTGACGGCGGCTTCGGCGTCGGCCAGCAGCACGTCCAGCGCCGGCGCCACATGCTCGGGGCGGATCGCCTCGAAGGGCGGCAGGCCGGAAGCAGCGAGCAGGGGGTTGGCAACGGTCACGGCAGATCTCCAGGAAACGGGCCCGGCAGGCGGGCATCCCGGTCCATATGGCGCTGGCCGGGCCGCCAGACAAGGGGTATCCCCGGTAGATCCACGCCATGCATGAATGGAGCTTTCCACGGAACCCCGGCATTCACGTCGGCCTTACGGGCCTGCGCCGAAGCTGGCACGGCGGGGGAGACCGCAGCGGTACGTCATGAGGAGGCCCACATGGAAGATCTGGCTCCAAGCTCCACCGCGTCATCCGCCCGTTCACTGGCGCTGACCGCCACCACGGACGAGCTGTCCTGGATCGCCGCGCTGTGCGATGTCGGCGACGATGCACCGCGCCACCTGGCCCAGCTGAGGGCCCTGCAACGCCAGGGGGGCCGGCTCAGCGAGACGCAGGAGTGGTACCCGTTCGAGGTGATTGAACGTGGTGCCAGCCGCCTGCAGCCGGGCCACGAGCGCGAGTTCGTGATCTGCGTGCTGCTGTGGCTGAAGGCGCTGGCCCAGGGCCGCGCCAGCGTGCTGGATCCGCACCTGCACCTGGACGACCGCGCGATGGACATCGAGGCGCTGCCCGATGCCCTGCGTGACACCCTGCTCGATGCATTCATGGATGCGGGGTATTGAGCGGCCCTTGAAACCCCGCTGCGCTCGCCGGGCATGGCCCGGCGCTACCTGGCCGGCATCCTGCCGCGTTACAACGCTTCCAGGCTGCACCACGGCAATGCGGGCAGGCCCTGCCCGGCCACGGCCGCGGCCAGCTGCGCGTCGGCGCCGTCCACGTCGATGCCCTGGCGGCCGTACCACGCGGGGTCGTAATAACTGTGCGCATAGCGCTCGCCGGCATCGCACAGGATGCTGACGATGCTGCCCTGGTGGCCAGCTTCGCGCATCCACTGCGCGGCCTGCAGCACGCCGATGAAGTTGGTGCCGGTGGAGCCGCCGACGCGACGCCCGATCTGGCGGCTGACGTGGCGCATCGCCGCCAAGCTGAGTGCGTCGGGCACCTTCACCATCGCATCGACGCTGGTCGGGATGAAGCTCGACTCCACCCGCGGCCGGCCGATGCCCTCCACGCGCGAACCGCCGCTGCAGGTCCGCCCGCGCCAGTCCGGCTCGCCTGCCACGGCGGCCTGGTAGCCATCGAAGAACACCGAGACTTCCGGGTCCGCACAGAGGATGCGGGTGTCATGCCGGCGGTAGCTGACATAGCGGCCGAGGGTGGCTGCGGTGCCGCCGGTGCCGGGGCTGCACACGATCCACTCGGGGATCGGGCTGGGCTCCTCGGCCATCTGCTTGAAGATGGATTCGGCGATGTTGTTGTTGGCGCGCCAGTCGGTGGCCCGCTCGGCGTAGGTGAACTGGTCCATGAAATGGCCGCCGGTCTCGCGGGCCAGCCGTTCCGAATCGCAGTTGAGGTCGCAGGCGCGCTCGACCAGGTGGCAGCGGCCGCCGTGGAATTCGATCGCGGCGATTTTTTCCGGCGAGGTCGTGGCCGGCATCACCGCGATGAACGGCAGGCCGAGCAGGCGCGCGAAGTAGGCTTCGGACACTGCGGTCGAGCCACTGGACGCCTCGATCACCGGCCGCCCCTCACGCAGCCAGCCATTGGCCAGCGCGTACAGGAACAGCGAGCGCGCCAGGCGGTGCTTGAGGCTGCCGGTGGGATGGCTCGATTCATCCTTGAGGTACACGTCGATGCCCTCGAACCCGGCCAGTGCCAGCGGGATCAGATGGGTATCGGCGGAACGGTTGAAATCGGCTTCGATCTTGCGGATGGCGGCGGCCACCCATTCACGCTGCGACATGGCGGGCAATCGTTGTCAGGACGGAACGGTGCGATCCGTCCATTGTACGTCGCAGTGCCGTCAGGTGGCGGCCAGTAGAATGACGCCATCCGGCCATCACGGCCCTGTCTGAAGGACCTTCCCCCATGACCCTTCCCGCCCTGCGCGATATTGCCGGCGTGGCTGCCCAGGCCCCGGCCGAAACCCACGGCTTCGTGTTCAACCACACCATGCTGCGGGTCAAGGACATCACCGCCTCGCTGGATTTCTACACCCGCGTGCTCGGCTACCAACTGATCGACAAGCGTGATTTCGCCGAAGCCCAGTTCAGCCTGTACTTCCTGGCCTACGTGCCGGCTGGCATGGCCGTGCCGGAAGACGATGCCACCCGCCGCGTGTGGATGGCCGGCCTGCCGGGCGTGCTGGAACTGACCCACAACCACGGCACCGAGACCCAGGATGGCCCGGTCTACCACGACGGCAACAGCGACCCGCGCGGCTTCGGCCACATCTGCGTGTCGGTGCCGGAACTGGAATCGGCCTGCCAGCGCTTCGAAGACCTCGGCGTGCCGTTCCAGAAGCGCCTGACCGATGGCCGCATGAAGAACATCGCCTTCATCAAGGACCCGGACGGCTACTGGGTCGAGATCATCGCCAATGCCTGACCGGCCGCGCCAGGCGCTCGCCGGGCATGGCCCGGCGCTACCAGAGCGGCCCCCTTCTGAAGAGGTACGCATGGAAACGATGGAACTGCATCGCGGGCGCCTGATCGACCACCTGCAGCTGGTGGTGCGTGACCTGGCCGCCAGCCGCCGCTTCTACCAGGCTGTGTTCGATGCCATCGGCATACCCATCGCCGGCGAAGGTCCGGATTATTTCTGGGCCGACGAGCTGTTCATTTCCACCGCCAGCAGCGAGGCAGCCGCCGGCCAGCTGACCGGACGCCATCACCTGGCGTTCCAGGCGCGTGATGCGGCCACGGTCGATGCCTTCCACGCTGCCGCACTGGCGGCAGGTGGCACCGACAACGGCGCGCCGGGCGAGCGGCCCTACCACCCGGGCTACTACGGCGCCTTCGTGCTCGACCCGGACGGCAACAACATCGAAGTGGTCTACCACGGCCCGGCGACCTACAGCGCCGACTCGGTGAAAGTCAGCTTCTGATTCCTGCGCTGCGCGCTCGCCGGGCATGGCCCGGCGCTACCAACGAAGAAGCCGGGCAATGCCCGGCTTCGTTCGTCCTGCATGGTCGCCTCAGTGGGCGGCCATGTAGATGTCCTGCAGCACGGCCTTTTCCAGCTCCAGCTCGCCAAGCAGGTTCTTCACGATATCGCCCAGGCTGAGGATGCCGACCAGCGTGTTGCCATCGGTGACCATCAGGTGGCGGCGACGCGAGTACGTCATCAGCGACATGGCCTGCTTGAGCGTGGCCTCCGGCGCAATGCCTTCCAGGCCGGTGGTCGGCACGGTGGAGATCACCCGGCGGCCGGCCTGCGGGCCATCGTCGGCCAGGCTGCGCACGATGTCCTTCTCGGAGATGATGCCGACCGGCACCCCGTCCTTGATCACCACCAGGGCAGCGATTTTATTCGCGCTCATCTTGTGGGCGGCGGCACCGATGGTGTCTTCCGAATCGATGGTGATGACAGCTTCTTTCTTGGATTGCAGGAGTTCGCGGACGTTCATTCTTGTTTCCTGGTGCAGGTCACTGAAGTCAAAAAGTGTGCTCTTCCGAATCGCCCCCTCCCCGGGAACAGACCTTTCAGCGCACGTCTGGCGCACGGTGCGGCCGAGGAACTGCATCGACCAGCTGGTGCTGCAACGCGAACGAGGCCGGTGAAGGAAAACCTGCAGGGGCCTCGGACGATTCGATTCTACGACTGCACCGCGCGGCCACTACCGGCACCGATGGGACGCTTCGTCGTGGAACCTGTCGACGATTCCGAGAATCGCACCTGCGGCAAAACCGGCGCTGAATACAGCCCTTTCAAGCCGCTCAAGTTCGCACCCGCGCGGCCGACGCACGCGCAACCGCCCGACCGTGCAAAGTCAGGGGAACGGTCGCCAGCTGCCGAGCACCGCCTCGGTGGTGTACTGCGCGGCCTCGTCACCGGACAGGTGATGCGACCACGCCACGCGTTCTTCCGGTGAGGCACCGGCACCGACGCTGCCGAACTCGCCGTAGTAAGTGGTACGTTCGGCATCGGGCTTGTCCCAGTTGTGCCAGCCGGCCTGCACGATGTGCGGGCCCAGGTTGGACTGCAGGAACACCGTGCGTGCGAACGGCCGCCACGGCCGGCCCAGGTAGGCGGTGCCCACGCCTTCGCCGCGCAGCAGCGCGCGACGGAACACGTAGCCGAAGCGCTGCCCTTCCGGCGTGGATGCTGCGGTGACCCAGCCCAGCTTGCCCTTGGAGACGATGGTGCAGTCATCGAACAGCGCCGTGGCCGCCCCGAAGATGAAATCCACCGTGCCTTCGATGTAGCAGTCCTTGAAGTGCAGCACGCTGCCTTCGTGCGTGTACAGCGTGTCCTGGTTGCCGAGCAGGCGCACGTTGCGGAAGCCGCCGCGTGGCGGCGCGGCATACAGCGCCAGTGCCTGGCCGACGTTGCCGGCGGTGTTCTCGATGGTCAGGTCTTCGGCGATGAACTCATCGCCATACACGTACACCGTGGCCGAACCACTGGTGCGCATCGCCTTGCCTGTGGCCGGGTCGACCAGATCGGCGTAGTTGTTCCAGCTGAGGACGGACGCACCGGCACCGGCCCCGCGCAACGTCACCCGCGTCTTTTCCTTCGGCACCTTCACCACGCCGCGGTACAGCCCTTCGCGCAGCACGATGACCTGGCGCGTGCGATTGCCATCGGGCACCGCATCGATGGCCGCCTGCACGCTGCGGTAGTCACCGCTGCCATCGGCGGCCACCACCCAGTCGCGCGCGGCGGCAGGCAGCGCGGCCAGCACCAGCAGGCCGGCCAGGGGGAGGGAGAATCGGCGTAGCTGAAGCATGCGGCGTCCTGCGGGCAAGAGGGACGAAGGGCGGCCGGCGTTGCGTGCCGGCCGCGATCCAGGTGCAACGATCAGAACTTGTAGCGCAGGCCGAGCAGGAATTCGCGGCCGGTCTGGGTGTAGGTCAGCGGCAGTTTCCACGCCGAGGTACCCACCCACTCGTTGGTGGTTTCATTGGTGAGGTTGATGCCTTCCAGGCTGACTTCCAGGTGGTCGTCGATCTTCCAGCTGATCGAGGCATCCACCGTGTCCACCGCATCCATGCCGTGGAAGCTGAAGCCCTGCACGCTGGCCGGCACCTGGGTGTAGTAGCCGTCGCGATGGGTGTAGGACACGCGCGCGCCCAGCTTCTCGCCTTCGTAGAACAGCGTGCTGTTGTACGAATTCTTCGACAGGCCGGTCAGGTCGGTCTTCAGCGAGGCCGCACCGGTGGAGGTCAGGTACTGGATCTGCGAATCGACCCAGGTGTAGTTCAGCTGCAGGCCCAGGTTGCTCCAGCGCCCCGGCAGGAAGCTGAAGGGCTGCACGTAGTTGAACTCGGCACCCTTGAGGTCGCCACCGGGCGTGTTCAACGGACGGGTGAAGGTGAAGTCTTCATTGGGCGACACGCCGGTGCCATCGAGCAGGCTGGCCGGCAGGCCGCTGGCACTGAACGGCATGACCGTGCTGGTGCCCTGCACGAAACTTTCGATGTCCTTGTGGAACAGCGCCAGGCCGAGCAGGCCGCCTTCCTGGAAGTACCACTCCACGCCCAGGTCCAGCGTGCGTGCGCGGATCGGGTCCAGGTTCGGGTTGCCGCCGTTGACGTAGCGGTGGCCGCTGGACAGGCTCAGCGTCGTGCCCGGGGTCAGCGAGGACAGGCCGGGGCGCGCCATCACCTTGGCCGCACCGAAGCGCAGCATCAGGTCCGGCGCCAGCTCGGCCACCAGGTTCAGCGACGGCAGCGTATCGGTGTAGTCGCGCGACACATGGGTCAGCACCATCGCGCCATCCACCGTGGAATAACCGGTGGAGGACTGGGTGGTCTTGACCCGGCGCACGCCTACGTTGCCCGACACCGGCACGCTGCCGACATCGAAGCCGAACTCGCCCATCAGCCACGCGCCGCGGTCACGCTCTTCCACGCTGCGGCGGGTCGCGTTGCGTTCGTACAACTGGTAGATGCCCTGCCCGCTGTAGATGCCCAGCAGCTGCGATAACGCGGCCAGGTCGGGCACGGCCCAGGCATCGGGCGAACCGGCCACGCCGCCCAGGCGGGCGATGTCCACCAGTGCCGCCGGCACGGTGTAGCTGCCATCGGCAAAGGCCGGCACCACGGTTTCGCTCTGCCGGCGGTACTCGCTGGTGTCGAATTCATAGTCCTTGGCGAGCAGGCCGCCACGGAGGGTGAACGACGGGCCGAAGTTCCAGGTGAAATCCAGCGCGCCATTGTCGAAGCTGTTGCTGGCGTACTGCGGGCGCAGGCGCACTTCGGCCAGGGTCCAGCCGCTGGTGTCGGTGGGGTCGATGCCGTAGTTGAAGGTCGGGTGGGTGACGCTGTCGCGGAAATCGTAGCTGTAGCCGGACACGTTGGCCTTGTCCATGATCAGCGTGGTCTGCACCGGGTTGGCGTGCTTCGAGCTGGAATGGCCGGCCAGCAGGTTGACCTTGAACGCATCGCTGAAGCGGTGTTCGCCACTCAGCGAGACCTGCTTGAAGGCGGTGTTCCATTCGTCGCGGCGCTGTTCGGAGCGCACGCCGGCACCATCGAACAGGCCGTACAGCAGCGCGCCGGAGGTGGGGTCGATGTAGCCATCGCGCAGCACCATGTTCTGCTTCTGCGCCGAGTAGGCAAACGAGATCGCCTCGATGTACTTCTCGCTGCGCACGGTATCGATCTTCGAATACAGCGCGTCCAGCGCGAACTCGGTGTTGTCGGTCGGCTTCCACTGCAGCGATGCGGTCACGCCCAGGCGCTTCTGGTCGTGCTCCAGCAGCGTGTAGCGCGGGAAATACGGGTGCCACACGCCATCGGCCAGGCCGGCGGTGAACGGCGAGCTGGGGCTGAAGCCACCGTTGCTGCTGGCGCTGTACCAGCGGCCGGTGTTGCTGCCTTCCTCGCGCACGCGGCGTTCGGAATAGGCCACCGACAGCAGGCCACCGAAGCGCCCGTCGGCCCAGGTATCGGCGATCAGCGCAGCCGCACGCGGGCTGGCCTTCTCGGAAAGATCATTGAAGCTGCCCTGCCCGCTCGCCGCGAAGGTGAAGCCGTCGTAGTCGAACGGGCGCGCGGTGCGCAGGTCCACGGTGGCACCCAGCGAACCCTCTTCCACGTCGGCCGAGGCGGTCTTGCGCACGATCAGCTGCGAGAACAGGTCCGAGGCGAACACGTTGAAGTCGAAACCGCGGCTGCGGTTGGTGCCGCCGGACTGGTCGGAGCCGCCGACGGTGGTCAGCGCCTCAAGGCCGTTGATGCGCACGCGGGTGAAATCCGGGCCGAGGCCGCGCACGGAGATGTTGCGGCCTTCGCCGGCGTCGCGGGTGATGGTCACGCCGGGGATGCGCTGCAGCGATTCGGCCAGGTTGAGATCGGGGAAGTTGGCGATGTCCTCGGCCACCACCGCATCGACCATGCCCTTTTCCGAGCGCTTGATGTCCAGCGCCTTCTCCACGCTGGCGCGGTAGCCGGTCACCGTCACCGCATCCAGTTCGGTGGGGTTGGCCGCGGCGGCGTCCTGGGCGGCAGCCGGGCCGGCCAGGGCCAGCAGCACGGCACTGGCCAGCGCGCTGGCGGCAAAGGTAACCGGTGTCTTTTTGCGATTCAGCCTGTGCGTCATGAAAATCCCTTGCAATCACTGCTACTGGCGGTCGAGGGTGTCGTTCAAGAGATGACACCGGGGGACACGAAACGTAGCAGCGTCATGGAACTGACACATCATGCGGTGCAGCAAGACAGCAGCAGGCACTCACAAGTGTCTGCCCCCAAAGGAAATTCGCGCCCCTCCCGGCAAGCGGCCAGGCGGAGGATCAGGCCGTGTGTGCGGCCGGCGGCGCCGGGGGCGCCAGCGGCCGCGCGCGGGTCGCCCACCAGCACAGCAGCGAGCCAGCGGTCACGCAGGCCACGCCCTGCACGAAGCCCATGCCCGGGTGCAGCGACAGCCACACGCTGCTCCACAGCACCGACAGCACCGGGGCGAAGTAGGAGAAGATCGCCATCGAGGTGACGTTGCCGTGCTGCAGCCCATGGTTCCAGCACGAATAGGCGGTGGCGGTGAGCATGCCGAACACGGCCACCTGCGCCAGGCCGCCCCAGTGCAGGAGCAGTGGCGGCGCATCGCCCAGCGCGTACTTCAGCCACAGCACCGCGGCGGTGGCGATCATGAACAACGGCACCGCGTTGCGCGAACCGCCGATGCGCTTGGTCACAAGCGAATAGGTGGCCCACATGCACGAGGCGGCCAGCGCCAAGGCATAGGCCAGCGGGTTGCTGCGCAGGTTGGCCAGCAGCATCGCCGGCGACCACGCGCCTTCGCCGGTGATGACCAGCACCACACCCAGCAGGCACAGCACGGTGGCCGGCAGCAGCAGCCAGTTGCCGCGCTGCATGCGGGTGAGCACGGTCAGCAGCACCGTCAGGCACGGCCACAGGTAGTTGATCATCACCAGTTCCAGCGCCTGCCCACGATGGTGGGCCAGGCCGATGGACAGCGACAGCGAGATCTCGGTGCCGATGAACAACGCACCGCCGATCAGCAGGTAGCGTCGCGGCAGCTGCGCGGGTCGCGGCACGCCCAGGATGAGCGCCGAGAACACGGCAGCGGCAGTGAAGATCAGTGCGGCGCCACCAACGGCACCGAAGATCTCGCTGATCGTGCGCAGCATGCCCAGGGTCGGGCTCCACAGCAGCACGGCGCTGGCGCCGATGAGGGTCGGAAGATGGGGTGACGCGGAGGCGCGCAGGGCGCGGAAGCCGTACATGGGAGCGACGACAACAGAAGGCGATCGGTTGAAAGGCACGCGCAGCGATGCGCCCGGCCCCGACAGCGGGACAGGCAGGTCATGCGGACGCGTGGGTCCTGGGGAGTACGCTGGTCCGTAGCGTCGTCCCCGGAACACCCCGGCACTGTGCGTTGCAGGGGGTACGGCGGGAGGCGGGTTACAGCAGCCGACTGGCCGAAGCGGATTGTACGCTTTCGATGCTGCGCCGCAATATCATCCTGTTCATCCTCTCACCTTTGCGTAAAATTTCCGCCCCCACGCAAAGGAATGACTGTCATGACGTTGTCCCCCACCCGGATGTTCGCCCCGATTCTCGCCGCCCTGCTGGCTGCACCCACGGCGCATGCCGCAACGACCATCGACGCGGCGCAGTGGCAGAAGCTGGCACCCACGCTTCAGGCGGCACTGGAATGCCGCGCGGACCCGGATACCGCAGCCAAGGCACTCGCAGGGCTTTCAGGCAATGTGGAAGGCACCAGCGAACCGATCAAGCCGCCGGTGCCGTTCACCGTGTTCGGCCTGCAGGTCCGCTCGTTCTCGGTCTACATCGATCCCGACGGTGACCTGGGGGCCAGCTACACCAGCCAGCTCTCGGCCAATGCCGCGGCGGTGCGCAACGCCTCCAAGCTGGGCAGGAAGCCCGAGCGCGATACCAGCATGGGTGTGCTGTCGATCGCCCAGGATGGATCGTCACAGCTGACCTGCCTGGTCTATGGCGCCTACGACGAGCGCGACTACCAGGAACCGTAAGCGACCCGTGGAGTGCGCGTTGGCCCTGTCCCGGCAGGGCTAGCGCGCGCTTCCCTCCACATACGGGCGCGACTGCAGGATCAGTACCTCATCGCCGACCACGGCCCATTCGATGTCCTGGTCGGCACCGCCCAGCGCCTGCCTGGTACGGGTACCAATACGCGCCAACCGTGCGATCAGTGCATCGGTCAGCACCTGCCGCGAACCGGTGATGGGCACCTCGCGCACACCGCCACCCGCACGCGCCACCAGCTGGGTGTCTTCGGCCGAACGGCTCAGCACCTGGACCGCCTTCGACCACGACGAGTACATCACCTGCTCGGCCTGGCGCTTGCCTTCCACCACGCGGATGCCCAGCCCACGCTTGGCCGAGATGTAGGTGACGTGGCGGCGTTCGGCATCGAAGGGATCGCGGGTGATCATCACCCCGGAGCTGTCCGACGGTGCAGCCACCTGCACCAGCACGGCCATCGCCACCGCATCCTGCGGCAGGCCCGCCGCCGTGCGCGCTTCGTAGGCCTCGAAGTTGTAAACCGACGCCCAGACCGTCTGCACCGCTTTGGCCACCGCCTCCATGCGGTTCACGTTGGGCACCGTGGTGTACAGCCCAGCCCCGCTGAAACCCGGCAGATCCTCGGAGTTCGACGAGCTGCGCACGAACACCGGCGCGCCTTTCAACTGGTCACGCCACTGGCGTTCCAGCGTACGCACGAAGGCGGAATCAGCGGGCGCGTTCTCGATCTGCGTACGCAGCGACGCCAGCGCATCGCGGCGCACCGCCGGATCGCTGTTGAAACCCGGCCGCTGCTGCAGTTCGCGCAGGCGTTGCGGCACCTGCAGCCGCTGCTGCATGGCCTGGTACTGCGAGAACGGAATGCAGAAGCCATCGGGCACCCGTGCCGCCGGTGGCAGCACCGCACGCAGCGTGCCGAGGTTGGCGGCCTTCACCCCGCAGTGCGTGCTGTCACGCGCACGCAGCGCCTGCAGCGGCTTCAGCGCCACCACGGCCAGATCCGGGCGCGGCAGGCTGCGCTGCACAGAGCGTGCGGCAGTGGCAAATGGGGTGCGTGCCGGCCGCGCAAGCGGGGTCACCCGGTAATCGCTGCCGGTCACCTCCAGCGCCACCCAGCGCCCGTCGTACTGGCGCAACACGTCCTGCGCATCGCGCACGTAGACGTTGGGAATGCCCCAGCCCTTGGCCAGCAGGTTGACGTGCGAGAGCAGGGTCGACGGCTGCTGCGTGACCAGCCCGGCGACCGGGGCCAGCGCGATCGGCACCTCATCCAGCACTGGAATGTCGCGCGGCGACAGCGTGGCCAGCTGTGCCTCCGTGCGGACGATGCGCAGGCGCCCCTCCGCCTTCCCGGTGTTCAGCGGCAGGAAGCGCTGCTCACGCAGCAGGGCCTCCTGGCTGACGTAGGCCAGCTTCATCTCGCCCACCAGCTGCTCATGCGCGGTGGAATTGGTCTTGAAGCGGATCGGATCGGCGAACGAGGCGCGCAGCACTGCATCGGCCTCGCGCAACAGCGGCCCGGTCAGCTGGTCGCCTTCCCAGAATTCGTAGGTGTATCCCGGCAGATCCTGCTGCCAGGCCACGGTCCCGAACAGGAAGCGCCGCTGCGGATCGCGGTACTGCGCGTTCACCGTGGCCTTGTCCATCGAGCGCAGCAGCCGCTGCTGGCGCACGAACTGCTCATGCAGACCGTGGCGGCGCGTGTTGACGTAGTAGATGCGACCATTCTCGCGCCGGTCGATGACGAAGATCAGATGCGGCATCTCCAGCGCCGTGCCGGCGTTGTAGACGCGGGCCATCTGCATGAACTGTGCGCGGCTGTCGATGCGCGAAAGATAGTCTGGCCCTTCGGCCGGCTGCTGTGCCGCGTCAGGACGATGCTCATACGCCGAGGGCTTGCGTGCGGTCTGTGCCAGCGCGGGCGTGGCGCAGGCCAGCACCAACAGCACGATCGCGCGGTGCCAGAGAGAATTCATACGGGATCGATCCTTGATGCCGTTACGGAGACAACAGGGTACTCGGTCCGGTGGCGATGGCCCATCAGCCATCGCCACCTCGAAACGGCTCGCCTACCTTACTTCGAGCAACGCCCGCGCTGGGCCAGGCTGAGCTGCGCCACCTCGCGGCGGCCCTCGGCCTCAGGCATCACCGTCAGCTTGGCGCCACCGACGAACACGCCCATCTTGATCGACTGCTGGATGAAGTAGTTGCGCCCAGCCTCGGTGTAGAGCTTGACGTCGTTGGGCGAGAACTCCGATTCGGTGGAGATCACGTGCTCCTGGTTGCCGGGCACCAGGGTGTAGAAGAACACCTTGTTGGCCGTCTCACCCAGACACTCGCCATCGATGCGCAGATCCTTCTTCAGCGCCTGGCCGACGAAGGAGTTGCGGTACACGTACACGCCCGCCTTGCCCTCCTCCGGAACCGGAAAGCTCTTGGCCACGTCCAGCTGGCCCTTGTCCGACATCGGAACACTCGCACACCCGGACAGCAGGCTGATCGCCGCCGCCATTGCAACCACGTGCCACTTGCTCATCTACAGCCCCCTGTTATGCGTGCCATGCACGCGGATTGAAATCTGCAATCGCGCCCGTGTTGAACGGGCGTGGTGGATCGACGCCCACCCCCGACGCTGCGCCGATTGCGCAGGTGGGTGGACGGATCGGAAATCGAGAGTGGCGCGGGCATCCTCCGTGATGCGTGCAGCGGCGTGCGCAGATGGTGCCATGACGGAATGAAAAAAGGTGGCCCCTGCGGGCCACCCCATGCGTTCCGCGTGCTGGCCCGAACGGCCTTACTCCACCGTCACGCTCTTGGCCAGGTTGCGCGGCTTGTCCACGTCGGTGCCGCGCGCCAGCGCGGTGTGGTACGCCAGCAGCTGCACCGGAATGGTGTGCACGATCGGGCTGAGCACGCCGGCGTGGCGCGGGGTGCGGATGACATGCACGCCTTCGGACTCGTTGAAGTTGCTGTCCTGGTCGGCGAATACGAACAGCTCGCCACCGCGGGCGCGCACTTCCTGCATGTTCGACTTCACCTTTTCCAGCAAGCTGTCGTTGGGCGCGATCACCACCACCGGCATGTCCTCGTCCACCAGCGCCAGCGGCCCGTGCTTGAGCTCACCGGCCGGATAGGCCTCGGCGTGGATGTAGGAGATTTCCTTGAGCTTGAGCGCGCCTTCCAGCGCGATCGGGTAATGCAGGCCACGGCCCAGGAACAGCGCACTGCTCTTGCGTGCGAAGCGCTCGGCCCACGCCGCGATCTGCGGCTCCATGTTCAGCGCGTGCTGCACGCTGCCCGGCAGGAAGCGCAGCTGCTCCAGGTAGTCCGCTTCCTGTGCGGCATCGACGCGGCCGTGCAGCTTGCCCAGCACCACGGTCAGCTGGAACAGCGCGGCCAGCTGGGTGGTGAAGGCCTTGGTCGACGCCACGCCGATCTCGGCGCCGGCGCGGGTGTAGCAGACCAGTTCGCTGGCACGCGGAATCGCGCTCTCCGGCACGTTGCAGATCGACAGCGTGTGCTTGTGGCCCAGCGACTTGGCGTACTTCAGCGCTTCCATCGTATCCAGCGTTTCGCCGGACTGGGAGATGGTCACGATCAGATGCCTGGGGTTGGCATACGCGGCGCGGTAGCGGTACTCGCTGGCGATTTCCACGCTGCACGGCAGGCCGGCGATGGATTCGATCCAGTAGCGCGCGGTCAGGCCCGAGTAATAGCTTGTGCCACAGGCCAGGATCTGCACGCCTTCGATGCCGGCCAGCACGGCCTCGGCATTCTTGCCGAACAGCTCGGCCGGGAAGCCACCGGCGTCGATCGCCGCTTCGAGGGTGTCACCGAGCGCACGCGGCTGCTCGTGGATTTCCTTCTGCATGAAGTGGCGGTACGGGCCCAGCTCCAGCGAGGCCAGCGACACGTCGGACAGGTGCACGTCGCGCTCGACCGGCTGGTCGTGCTCGTCGAACACCTGCACCCCATCGCGGCGGATGTCGGCGGTGTCGCCCTCTTCCAGGAAGATCACCTTGCGGGTGGCCGAGATCACGGCCGAGACGTCGGAGGCGACGAAGTTCTCGCCTTCGCCCAGGCCGACCAGCAGCGGGCAGCCCATGCGTGCGCAGACGAAATGGTCCGGCTCGGCACGGCTGACCACGGCCAGCGCATAGGCGCCGGTCAGTTCCTTCACCGTGCGCTGCAGCGCACCCAGCAGGCTGTCGCCGCCCTTCAGGTGGTGGTGCATGAGGTGGGCGATCACCTCGGTGTCGGTCTGCGACTCGAAGGTGTAGCCCAGCGCGCGCAGCTTCTCGCGCTGCTCTTCGTGGTTCTCGATGATGCCGTTGTGCACCAGCGCCACGCCGGCACTGATGTGCGGGTGCGCATTGGCCTCGGTCACCCCGCCATGGGTGGCCCAGCGGGTATGGCCGATGCCCAGCTGGGAATTGAAGCCTTCCGCCTCGGCAGCGGAGGCCATTTCCGAGACACGACCGGTACGGCGCACGCGGCGCACGTCAGCACGCTCGGCATGGTCGATCACCGCGATGCCGGACGAATCGTAGCCGCGATACTCCAGCCGCTTCAGTCCTTCAATCAGCACCGGCACCACATCGCGATCAGCGATCGCTCCTACGATTCCACACATGTCGCGCATTTCCTTGAAGACGGTCGCCGCATTCTAGCGTGGGTGTCCGCTTCGTCCCTCCTGTCCGCTTAATGAAAGTGTCCGCAACGGTGTCCGCGGACACCCGGACACCCGCAAGCCAAACGCAAGTGACTGAAAATAAATAAGATAAAGTTGGCACGGAGCATGCTTTAACCCTGTCACCACCGACAGGCACGCACCCGATGATCCGCGACACCTCTGCCCAGGACCAGATCGTTTCCGCCTCCTCTGCCAGCGCCCCCCGTGCGGCCTGGCAGCGCTACCGCTGGCCTGCCCTGGGTGCGGTCGCCCTGCTGGCCGCCATCGGCTGGGCGGTGCATGCCTGGTCCAACGCCAGCCGCTCCTTCGACAGCAGCCGGGTGCGCATCGCCGAAGTGCAGCGCGGCGACCTGGTGCGCGACATCGCCGCCGACGGCCGCGTCATCGCCGCCAACAGCCCGACCCTCTACGCGATCTCTGCAGGCACGGTGGACCTGAAGGTGGTGGCCGGCGACGTGGTCAAGAAGGGCCAGGAGCTGGCGATCATCGACAGCCCGGAACTGCGCAGCAAGCTGGCCCAGGAACAGGCCACCCTGGCCGGCCTGGAAGCCGAGGCCAGCCGCGCCGCGCTGGACGCCACCCTCGCCCGCGCCAAGTCGCGCAAGGAAACCGACCAGGCCAGCATCGAACGGCAGGCCGCCGACCGTGACCTGCAGCGCTACCAGCGCGGCTACGACGGCGGCGCGGTGCCGCAGATCGACCTGGCCAAGGCCCAGGACTCACTGAAGAAGGCCGACATCACCCTGGCCAATGCGACCACCGATGCGCGACTGCAGAGCCAGGGCGCCGACCTGGACGCGCGCAACAAGCGCCTGCTGGCCGACCGCCAGAAGGCGGTGGTGGCCGAAGTGCAGCGCCAGGTCGATGCACTGACCCTGCGCGCCCCGTTCGACGGCCAGGTCGGCCAGGTGCAGGCCACCCAGGCCACCAACCTGGCGGCCAACGCGCCGGTGCTGGGCGTGGTCGACCTGTCCAAGTTCGAGGTGGAGATCAAGGTGCCGGAGAGCTTCGCCCGTGACCTGGCGATCGGCATGCCGGCGCAGCTGACCGGCGGCAACGGCAAGCCGTTCCCGGGTGAGATCAGCGCTGTCTCGCCGGAAGTGGTCAACGGCGAGGTCAACGCCCGCGTGCGCTTCGCCGCCGCGCAGCCGGAAGGCCTGCGCCAGAGCCAGCGCATGTCGGTGCGCGTGCTGCTGGATACGCGCCGCAATGTGATGAAGGTCGAGCGTGGCCCGTTCGTCGAACAGGGCAACGGCGTGGCCTACGTGATGGACGGCCGCACCGCGGTGCGCCGACCGGTGGAACTGGGCGTCAGCAGCCTGGGCGAAGTGGAAATCAAGTCGGGTGTGCAACCGGGCGACCGCATCGTGGTCTCCGGCAGCGACCTGTTCAAGGACGCCGAACGCGTCTCCGTCAACTGACACATCCTGGAGAGAGGACACCCCATGTACATGCTCGAAATGCGTTCGGTCGCCAAGGTTTTCCGTACCGAGCAGGTGGAGACCCACGCACTGCGCTCGCTGGAACTGCAGGTCAAGGAAGGCGAGTTCGTCGCCGTCACCGGTCCGTCCGGCTCCGGCAAGACCACCTTCCTCAACATCGCCGGCCTGCTGGAAACCTTCACCAGCGGCACCTACATGCTCGACGGCCAGGACGTCAGCATGCTGGGCGACGATGCCCGCAGCCGCATGCGCAACCAGAAGATCGGCTTCATCTTCCAGGGCTTCAACCTGATCCCCGACCTGAACCTGTTCGACAACGTCGACGTGCCGCTGCGCTACCGCAGGATGGGCGCCGGCGAACGCCGCGAGCGCATCGAGAAGGCGCTGAGCCAGGTCGGCCTGGGTTCGCGCATGAAGCACTACCCCAATGAACTCTCCGGCGGCCAGCAGCAGCGCGCCGCCATCGCCCGCGCCCTGGCCGGCAGCCCGCGCCTGCTGCTGGCCGACGAACCGACCGGCAACCTGGACACGCAGATGGCGCGTGGCGTGATGGAACTGCTGGAAGAGATCAACGCCGCCGGCACCACCATCGTCATGGTCACCCATGACCCGGAACTGGCCGCACGCGCGCAGCGCAACGTGCACATCGTCGATGGCCAGGTGACCGACCTGGTGCGTGAGCCGGTGCTGGCCACCCCGCGCCGCATCGTCGCCGTCAACGAGTGAGGGCCCGAACATGTTCGCCTACTACGCCCGACTGGCGGCGCGCAGCTTCCGCCGCAACAAGGTCCTGACCGCGCTGATGGTGGTTGCCATTGCGCTGGGCATCGGCGCCTCGATGACCACCCTGACCGTCTTCCACGTGCTCTCCGGCGATCCGATCCCGGACAAGAGCGATCGCCTGTTCTATGTGCAGCTGGACCCCGGCCCCCGCGGTGGCTACGTGCCCGGCGAGGAACCCAATTCGCAGATGACCCGCTTCGATGGCGAAGCCCTGCTGCGCGAAGCCAAGGCCGAGCGCCAGGCGCTGATGAGCGGCGGCGGCGGCACCATCGAGCCGGACGGCAGCACCCTGCAGCCGTTCTCGATCGATACGCGCTGGACCTCGGCTGATTTCTTCCCGATGTTTGACGTGCCGATGCAGTACGGCCGTGCCTGGACCCGCCAGGACGACGACGGCCGCGCCCGCGTGGTGGTCATCTCCAAGGCCCTGAACGACAAGCTGTACCAGGGCGGCAACAGCGTCGGCAAGGACATCCGCATGGATGGCCAGAGCTTCCGCATCGTCGGCGTGATGAAGGAATGGAATCCCGAACCGCAGTTCTTCGACCTCACCACCGGCAGCTTCGGCAAGGACGAGGATCTGCTGCTGCCGATGTCGACCTCGATGGACCTGAAGCTGGGCAGCAACGGCAACATGAACTGCTTCGGCGAAAACCCCGACGGCGACAGCTATTCGGTGAATGCCCCCTGCACCTGGCTGCAGTACTGGGCCGAGATGGAGCCGGGCAAGGCCGACGACTACCGCCGCTACCTGGAAAATTATTCCAGCCAGCAGCGCGAGGCCGGCCGCTTCGAGCGCCCGCCGAACGTGCGCCTGCGCAACGTGATGGAGTGGCTGGACTTCAACGGTGCGGTGCCCAGCGATGTGCGCCTACAGCTGTGGCTGGCTCTGGGCTTCCTCGGTGTGTGCCTGGTCAACACCGTGGGCCTGCTGCTGGCCAAGTTCCTGCGCCGCAGCGGTGAGATCGGCGTGCGTCGCGCGCTCGGTGCCAGCCGTGGCCAGATCTTCCTGCAGTGCCTGGTGGAAGCCGGCGCGGTAGGCGTGGTCGGCGGCGTGCTCGGTATCGGCGTGGCCCTGCTCGGTCTGTTCGCCGTGCGCCAGCAGCCCGTGGACTACGCCAAGCTGGCCCACCTGGACGGCAGCATGCTGCTGCTGGCCATCGGCCTGACCCTGTTTGCCAGCCTTGCTGCCGGTTTCCTGCCCGCCTGGCGCGCGATGCAGGTCACCCCGGCCATCCAGCTCAAGTCGCAGTAAGTACCGGAACGAGGACTCCCATGGACATCCGCCCCATCCTCAGCACCCTGCGCCGGCACAAGACCGCTGCCGCACTGATCGTGCTGGAAGTCGCCCTGACCTGCGCCATCGTCTGCAACGCGCTGTTCCTGGTCAGCCAACGCGTGGAAAAGATCAGCATGCCCAGCGGCATCGCCGAGAACGAACTGGTGATGGTCCGCGTCAGCGGCATCGGCAAGCAGACCAACGGCATGGCCCGCACCCGCGAGGATCTGGCGTCGCTGCGCGCGATCCCCGGCGTCACCGGCGCCACCATCATCAACCAGGTGCCGTTCCGCAGCGGCTCGTCCAGCAGCAGCATCCAGCGCCAGCAGGACCAGGAGCGGCCGACCACCGAGGCATCGATGTACACGATGTCAGAGGACGGCATCCGCACGATGGGCATCAACGTGATCGCCGGGCGTGACTTCCTGCCCGACGAGTACATGGATTACGCCGTCGTCTCCAAGGCCGGCTCCAAGGACAAGGCAGTCCCGGTGATCTTCAGCCAGGCCACCGCCGCGAAGATGGAACCCGACGGCAGCGCGCTGGGCAAGACCTACTACATGGGCAAGCAGCCGTTGCATGTCGTCGGCATCGTCGACACCCTGACCACGCCCACCGGCTGGGACGACAACTGGAACGAGTCGATGCTGATGCCGCTGCGCCGCGGCTTCGACGAAGGCGGGACCTACATGCTGCGCACCGCTCCCGAGCGCCGCGATGAAGTGCTCAAGGCCGCCGTCGCTGCGCTGGAGCGCAACGATGCCAATCGCCTGATGCGCGACAAGAAGACCTACGAGGACCAGCGCAACGACTACTTCAAGAACGACCGCGCCATGGTCGGCCTGCTGGTGACGGTGTCCATCGCCCTGCTGGTGGTGACCGCACTGGGCATCATCGGCCTGGCCAGCTTCTGGGTGCAGCAGCGCAGCAAGCAGATCGGCATCCGCCGTGCGCTGGGTGCGACCCGCGGGCAGATCCTCCGCTACTTCCAGACCGAGAACTTCCTGCTGGCCACGCTGGGCATCGTGCTGGGCATGCTCGCCGCGTACGCAATCAACCTGGCGCTGATGAACATGTACGAGCTGCCGCGCATGCCGCTGCTGTACCTACCGCTGGGTGCGGTGCTGCTGTGGGTGCTGGGCCAGGTCGCGGTATTCGGCCCGGCCCGCCGCGCCGCCGCCGTGCCGCCGGCCGTTGCCACCCGGGGGGCGTGAGATGCGCGCCCTGGCCTTGGCAATTGCGCTGGCCCTGCCGCTGCCGGTACTGGCCGGCAGCAGCACGGTGCAGACGATGAACTGGCAGCAGGAGGGCGCGCGGCTGGCACTGCGCTCCAACGAGGGCCAGGTGCAGGTCGAGGCGGCCAGCCCCGAGGCGCGCTTCGGCGTGCGCCGGGGCGACCGCATCGTGCGCGTGGACGACACGCCGGTACGCCAGATCGACCAGCTTGCAGCTGCGGTGCGCCAGGCCGACGCAGCGGGCAAGGCGCAGGTCTTCCTGCTGCTGCTGCGCAACGGCAAGACCCTGAGTGTGCCGGTGGCCGTGGCCACCTGGAGGACCGTGCTGGTGCCACCGCCGGCGCCACCACCTCCCCCACCGCCGCCACCGCCGCGCTGACGTGCCCCGGTCCCTGCGGGGCCACGGGTTTGGCTATGCTTGATGGGTAGTGCTCGCCTCACGGCTCTCTCGGCGCTACCCATCCCTTTCCCAGAACGCTTCCATGCCCGCGATCCTGATCATCGACGACAACGCCAGCGTGGGCACCGCGCTGGACGTGCTGTTTTCCCTGCATGACATCGACACCCTGCAGGCGCAGAGCCCGGCCGACGGACTGGCGATGCTGGAAGCACACGCCGTCGACCTGGTCATCCAGGACATGAACTTCACCGAGGACACCACCTCGGGCGAAGAAGGCGAGGCCCTGTTCGCGCAGATCCGCGCGCGCCATCCCGACCTGCCGGTCATCCTGCTCACCGCCTGGACGCACCTGAGCAGCGCGGTGGACCTGGTCAAGGCCGGTGCCGCCGATTACCTGGCCAAGCCGTGGGATGACCGCAAGCTGCTGACCACGGTCAACAACCTGCTGGAACTGTCCGAAGCGCGTCGCGAGCTGGACCAGCGTCGCGCCCGCGAGGAGCGCCAGCGCAATGCGCTGGAAGAGAAATACGAGCTGTGCGGCGCGGTGTTCGCCGATCCCGCCAGCGAACGTGTCATCGCCCTGGCCTGCCAGGTCGCGCGTTCGGAACTGCCAGTACTGATCACTGGCCCCAATGGCGCCGGCAAGGAGAAGATCGCGCAGATCATCCAGGCCAATTCGCTGGTGGCCAAGGGCCCGTTCGTGGCGGTCAACTGCGGTGCCCTGCCCTCCGAACTGATCGAGGCCGAACTGTTCGGCGCCGAAGCCGGTGCCTACACCGGCGCCAACAAGGCGCGCGAGGGCAAGTTCGAAGCCGCCGACGGCGGCACGCTGTTCCTGGACGAGATCGGCAACCTGTCGCTGGGCGGGCAGATGAAACTGCTGCGCGTGCTGGAAACCGGCCGCTTCGAGCGCCTGGGCTCCAACCGCGAGCGCCAGGTCAAGGTCCGCGTGGTCAGCGCGACCAATGCCGACCTGCCGGCGATGATCCGCGACGGCAGCTTCCGCGAGGACCTCTATTACCGTCTCAACACGGTGGAACTGGTGCTGCCGCCGCTGGCGGAGCGACCGGGCGACATCGTGCCGCTGGCCGAGCGCTTCCTCAGCGCCGGCAAGCCGCTGTCCACCGCTGCTGCCACCGCACTGCAGCGGCATCCGTGGCCGGGCAACGTGCGCGAGCTGCGCAACGTGATCCAGCGTGCCGAGCTGCTGGCCAGCGGCAACCGCATCGAGGTGGCCGACCTCAACCTGCCGCGTGCAGCGGCCGCGCCGCGCCCGACCCCGAGCGCGGGCAACGATCCCGACCGTGCACGCATCGAGGACGTGCTGGCCCGCAACCACGGCGTCATCGCCCAGGCCGCGGCCGAGCTCGGCCTGAGCCGCCAGGCGCTGTACCGGCGCATGGACCGCCACGGCATTCCGCGCGAATGAAACGGCGCTCCTTCACCTTCCTCCTGTTCCTGCGCCTGCTGCCGGTGCTGGCGCTGGCCGCCGCGCTGCCGTGGCTGCTGGCCTATTGGATGAACCACGGCTGGTGGGTGACGGGGATCTCCTCGGTCGTGCTGCTGTCGCTGATGTGGTGGTCGCTGCGCCGCGCCACCGCGCCTGTGCGCTCGCTGATGCGCGCACTGGCCGGCACCACCAGCAGCTATCGCGATGGTGAGTTCAACTTCGGCGTGTACTGGCCGGGCAACGACGAACTGGGCGACCTGGTGGACGCACACCGCGAACTGGGCGACGTGCTGCGCGAGCAGCGCCAGGGCCTGGTGCAGCGCGAACTGCTGCTGGACACGATGGTGCAGAACACGCCGGTGGCGATGCTGCTGATCGCGGCCGGTGGCGATGGCATTTCCCGCGTGGTGTTTTCCAACCTGGCCGCACGCAAGCTGCTGCACGGGGGCTGGAAGCTGGAAGGCCAGCGCATGGAAGAGGTGCTCGAACAGCTGCCAGTGGAACTGCGCGATGCCATCGCACGCGGCGGTGACAGCCTGTTCGCGGTGCGCGCGGAGGTCGAGGAGGGCGTCGAGCCCGATGAGGACGACGAGCAGGTCTACCATCTGTCGCGGCGCGCGTTCCATCTGAACGGCCGCCCGCACGATCTGCTGCTGGTGCGCCAGCTGACCGCCGAACTGCGGCGGCAGGAAGTGCAGACCTGGAAGAAGGTTATCCGGGTGATCAGCCACGAACTGAACAACTCGCTGGCACCGATCGCCTCGCTGGCCCATTCCGGCGGCGAGCTGGTCAAGCGCGAACGCTTCGATCGCCTGCCGGAAATCTTCAGCACCATCGAAGACCGCGCACGCCACCTGGAAGGCTTCATCCGCGGCTATGCGCGCTTCGCCAAACTGCCGCAGCCGCAGCTGCAGACCGTGCACTGGGCACCGTTCCTGTCCAGCCTGCGCCAGCAGATTCCCTTCGGCATGGACCGCGAGCCGGACGAGACGCTGAGCAGCCGCATCGACATCGCCCAGTTCGGCCAGGCGCTGTTGAACCTGCTGAAGAACGCACACGAAGCCTGCGCCGAAGCGGAGCCGCCCAACGACGACGTGCAGGTGCAGCTGACGCGGCTGCCGCAGTGGCTGCGCCTGGACGTACTGGACAGGGGCAAGGGCATGAACGAGCAGGTGCTTCAGAACGCGCTGATGCCGTTCTATTCAACCAAGCGCAACGGCACCGGCCTGGGTCTGGCGCTGACCCGCGAGATCGTCGAGGCGCACGGCGGCCGGGTTTCCCTGCAGAACCGCGGTGATGGCGGCTTGTGCGTGTCGATTCTGCTGCCGGTGGGTTGACCGGTTGGCCGCATCCACGCATGGCGTGGATCTACTGCAACGCCGCCAACCGTCCACCAAGGTAGCGCCGGGCCATGCCCGGCGGCCTCTCCTCAGCCCTTCTTCACCGGCCGCTTCCAGCCGTCGATCGTTTCCTGCCGCGCACGGGCCAAGGTCAGCTTGCCGTCCGGCGCATCGCGGGTGATGACCGAGCCCGCCGCGATGGTCGCGCCTTCGCCGATCGTCACCGGCGCCACCAGCGCACTGTTGGAACCGATGAAGGCCTTGTCGCCGATGGTCGTGGTCGACTTGTTCACCCCGTCGTAGTTGCAGGTGATGGTGCCGGCGCCGATGTTGACCTTGCTGCCGATCACTGCATCGCCCAGGTAGGTCAGGTGGTTGGCCTTGCTGCCCACGCCCAGGGTGACCTTCTTGGTTTCCACGAAGTTGCCCACGTGCACGCCGTCGGCCAGCACGGTGCCCGGGCGCAGGCGCGCGAACGGGCCGATCTGCGCGGCGCCCTCGGTCACCACGCCTTCCAGGTCACAGTGCGCGCGCACTTCAGTACCCGGTCCCAGGCGCACATCCTTCAAGCGGGTGAACGGCCCCACGGTCACGCCGTCGGCCAGCTCCACCCTGCCTTCCAGGATCACATTGACATCGATCAGCACGTCGCTGCCAACCGTGACCTCGCCGCGGATATCCAGTCGCGCCGGATCGAGCGCGCGCGCGCCCTGCGCGCACAGGGCACGCACCGCGCGGCGCTGCCATGCACGCTCCAGCTGCGACAACTGCCAGGGATCATTCGCGCCCTCGGCTTCCTGCGCGTCGGACACCAGGGCCATCTCTGCCGGGGTGTACTCGTGCGCGGCAAAGGCAAACACATCGGTCAGGTAGTACTCGCCCTGTGCGTTGCTGTTGGAGAGCTGCGACAGCCAGCGGCGCAGCGCGGTCGATTCGGCGGCAATGATGCCGGTATTGATGGTGCGCACCCGCAACTGGTCGTCGTTGGCGTCCTTCTGCTCGACGATCGAACCGACCCGGCCTTCGGCATCGCGCAGCACGCGGCCATAGCCGGTCGGGTCGTCGACCTCGGCCACCAGCACCGCAAGGCGACCCGGCTGTGCCAGCAGGTGGCGCAGGGTGTCCGCGCGGATCAGCGGCACGTCGCCGTACAGCACCAGCACCTGCGCTGCATCCGGCACCTCCGGCATGGCCTGCGCCACTGCATGGCCGGTGCCCAGCTGCTGCGCCTGCTCGGCCCACAACAGATCGGCCTGGTCGGCAAAGCGCTGCCGCACGGCTTCACCGCCATGCCCGTACACCACATGGATGGCGGCGGGCTGCAGTTCGCGTGCCGCGGCGATCACATGGGCCAGCATCGGCTGGCCGGCAATAGGCTGCAGCACCTTCGGCAACACGGATTTCATGCGCTTGCCAGCGCCGGCGGCGAGGATGATGACGTGCAGGGCTTGAGTCATGGGGCAGCGGTCCGTGGTTCGTTGCCGGTGATTCTAGAGCGTCGGCCGTTAACATGGCGGCCTGCCCGCCTTGATTGCCGCCATGTGCCTGCTCCGCCAGGGAAGCGCCTACATCGTCATCGGCCTGCTGCAGCTGCTGCTGGACTGGCTGGTGTTTGTCGCCGTCACTGCGGCGGGCGTTCCGGTGGCCCCGGGCAACATCGCCGGGCGCGTGGCCGGCATGCTGCTGGGCTTCTGGTTGAACGGGCGGATCACCTTCGCCGATGCGCAGGGCCGGCAGCGTCTGGGCTGGCAGCGCTTCGCCCGCTTCCTGCCGGTGTGGCTGCTGCTGACCGCAGCCAGCACGCTGCTGGTGTCCGCCGCCCACCATGCGCTGGGCCTGCAGTACGCCTGGTTGGCCAAGCCATTGGTGGAAGCGGCGCTGGCCGCGGCGTCGTTCCTGCTGATGCGCTACGTGGTCTACCGCTGACGGCACAAACAAAAACGCCGGCACGAGGCCGGCGTTTCTGCGGGTGTGGCGCGAACCTCAGTGCTTGAGGGTCTTGCGCAGGCGCTCCAGCGCCTGCAGCTGCACCACGGCTTCAGCCAGCTTCTGCTGGGCTTCGGCCACTTCCATGGCTTCACCGCGGTTGGCCAGGATGCGCTCGGCTTCTTCCTTGGCCTTGCGGACCGAGGCTTCGTCGATGTCCTGCGCGCGGATCGCGGTGTCGGCCAGCACGGTCACCACCTGCGGCTGCACTTCCAGGATGCCGCCGGAAATGGCGAAATCCAGCTGCTCGCCGTTCGGCGTGGTCACCACGACCTTGCCCGGCTTCAGACGGGTGATCAGCGGTGCGTGCTTGGGCGCGATGCCCAGTTCGCCGAGCTCACCCGTAGCCACGACCAGAGTCGCTTCACCACGGAAGATTTCCTGCTCGGCGCTGACGATGTCGCAACGGATGGTGCTCATGATCAGGCCTTCTCAGCCATCTTCTTGGCCTTCTCGACCGCTTCTTCGATACTGCCGACCATGTAGAACGCCTGCTCCGGCAGGTGGTCGTACTCGCCATCGACGATGGCCTTGAAGCCACGGATGGTGTCCTTCAGCGACACGTACTTGCCCGGCGAGCCGGTGAACACTTCGGCCACGTGGAACGGCTGGCTGAAGAAGCGCTCGATCTTGCGGGCGCGCGACACGGCCTGCTTGTCTTCTTCGGACAGTTCGTCCATGCCCAGGATGGCGATGATGTCCTTCAGTTCCTTGTACTTCTGCAGGGTCTGCTGGACGCGCTGGGCGGTGTCGTAGTGCTCGTGGCCGATGACCAGCGGGTCCATCTGGCGGCTGGTGGAGTCCAGCGGATCGACGGCCGGATAGATACCCAGCGAGGCGATCGAACGCGACAGGGTGACGGTCGAGTCCAGGTGGGCGAAGGTGGTCGCCGGCGACGGATCGGTCAAGTCATCCGCGGGAACGTAGACGGCCTGGATCGAGGTGATCGAACCGTTCTTGGTCGAGGTGATGCGTTCCTGCAGGACGCCCATTTCCTCGGCCAGGGTCGGCTGGTAACCCACGGCGGACGGCATACGACCCAGCAGTGCCGAGACTTCGGTACCGGCCAGGGTGTAGCGGTAGATGTTGTCGACGAACAGCAGGACGTCCTTGCCCTTGCCGTTTTCGTCCTTCTCGTCGCGGAAGTACTCGGCCATGGTCAGGCCAGTCAGGGCGACGCGCAGACGGTTGCCCGGCGGCTCGTTCATCTGGCCGTACACCATCGCCACCTTGTCGAGGACGTTGGAGTCCTTCATTTCGTGGTAGAAGTCGTTGCCCTCACGGGTACGCTCACCCACGCCGGCGAACACGGACAGACCGCTGTGCGCCTTGGCGATGTTGTTGATCAGTTCCATCATGTTGACGGTCTTGCCGACGCCGGCGCCGCCGAACAGGCCGACCTTGCCGCCCTTGGCGAACGGGCACATCAGGTCGATGACCTTGATGCCGGTTTCCAGCAGTTCGGTAGCCGGGGACTGGTCTTCGTACGACGGGGCCGCACGGTGGATTTCCCAGTTGTCGCTGGCGGCCACCGGGCCGGCTTCGTCGATCGGACGGCCCAGCACGTCCATGATGCGGCCCAGGGTGCCAGCGCCGACCGGCACCGAGATGCCGCGGTCGGTGTTGACGGCCACCAGGTTGCGCTTCAGGCCGTCGGTGGAACCGAGGGCGATGGTACGCACCACGCCGTCGCCCAGCTGCTGCTGGACTTCGAGGGTGATTTCGGTGTTTTCGACCTTCAGTGCGTCATACACCTTCGGCACCGACTCACGCGGGAATTCGACGTCGACGACCGCGCCGATGATCTGAACGATCTTGCCCTGACTCATTGCTGCATCCTCTAAATGTGTGCTTTGAACGAACGCGGTCAGACTGCTGCCGCGCCGCCGACGATTTCGGAGATTTCCTGGGTGATCGCTGCCTGGCGCGCCTTGTTGTAGACGAGCTGGAGGGTGCCGATCAGCTTGTTGGCGTTGTCGCTCGCCGCCTTCATCGCAACCATGCGTGCGGCATGCTCGGAGGCGACGTTTTCCAGCAGTGCCTGGTACACCAGCGACTCGATGTAACGCGTCATCACGTGCTCCAGCACGGTCGCGGCATCGGGTTCGTACAGGTAATCCCAGTCGTGGTGAGCGACCTGCTTCTCAGCCGGCGGCAGCGGCAGCAGCTGATCGAAGCTGGCCTTCTGCACCATGGTATTCACGAAGCGGTTGTAGACCAGGTACACGCGGTCGACCTTGCCTTCGGTGAAGGCGTCGAGCATGACCTTGATCACACCGATCAGCGATTCCAGCTTCGGCACGTCGCCGATGTGGGTTACGCTGCCGACCATGTTGACCTTCACGCGGCGGAAGAAGGTCGATGCCTTCTGGCCGATGGTCACCAGGTCCACTTCAGCACCCTTGTCCTGCCATGCCTTGGCTTCGCCCAGCATCTTGCGGAACAGGTTGTTGTTGAGGCCGCCAGCCAGGCCGCGATCGGAGGAGATCACGATGAACCCGACCCGCTTGACCTGCTCGCGCTCGACCAGGAACGGATGCTGGTAATCGGTGCTGGCCTGGGCCAGGTGGCCGATCACCTGCTTCATCGCCTGCGCGTACGGACGCGAGGTCTTCATCCGATCCTGCGCCTTGCGGATCTTGGAGGCCGAGACCATTTCCAGGGCGCGCGTCACCTTGCGGGTGTTCTGCACGCTCTTGATCTTGGTTTTGATTTCGCGTCCGCTTGCCATCTCTTGTTTCCCGTGGCGCGGGGCTGTTGCCCCGCGTTGTTCAACCGTTTGAGCGGGGCGAGCCCCGCTCTACGAGCGCTGGATTACCAGCTGCCGGTGGTCTTGAACTCGGCGATGCCCTTCTTGAAGGCACCTTCGATGTCGTTGTCCCAACCGCCGGTGGCGTTGACCTTGCCGATCAGCTCGCCCTGGGTGTTGGCGAAGTGGGCGTGCAGGCCCTCTTCGAAGGCCAGCAGCTTGTTGACCGGCACGTCGTCGAGGTAACCCTCGTTGACGGCGTAGATCGACAGTGCCTGGTTGGCGATCGACATCGGCGCGTACTGCTTCTGCTTCATCAGCTCGGTGACGCGCTGGCCACGCTCCAGCTGCTTGCGGGTCGCTTCGTCCAGGTCCGAGGCGAACTGCGCGAACGCAGCCAATTCACGGTACTGGGCCAGCGAGATACGGATGCCGCCCGACAGCTTCTTGATGATCTTGGTTTGGGCCGAGCCACCGACGCGCGACACCGAGATACCGGCGTTCACGGCCGGGCGGATGCCGGCGTTGAACAGGTCGGTTTCCAGGAAGATCTGGCCGTCGGTGATCGAGATCACGTTGGTCGGAACGAAGGCGGACACGTCGCCAGCCTGGGTTTCGATGATCGGCAGCGCGGTCAGCGAACCGGTCTTGCCGGTGACCTTGCCTTCGGTGAACTTCTCGACGTACTCCTCGGACACGCGGGCAGCGCGCTCGAGCAGACGGGAGTGCAGGTAGAACACGTCACCCGGGTAGGCTTCGCGGCCCGGCGGGCGCTTCAGCAGCAGCGAGATCTGGCGGTAGGCCACGGCCTGCTTGGACAGGTCGTCGTACACGATCAGCGCGTCTTCGCCGCGGTCCATGAAGTACTCACCCATGGTGCAGCCCGAGTAGGCGCTGATGTACTGCATGGCAGCCGATTCGGAAGCGGTCGCGGCAACCACGACGGTGTGGGCCAGGGCGCCGTTCTCTTCCAGCTTGCGCACGATGTTGGCGATGGTCGAAGCCTTCTGGCCGATCGCAACGTACACGCACTTGATGCCGGTGCCCTTCTGGTTGATCACCGCATCGATGGCCATCGCGGTCTTGCCGGTCTGGCGGTCGCCGATGATCAGCTCGCGCTGGCCACGGCCGATCGGGATCATCGAGTCGACCGACTTGTAACCGGTCTGCACCGGCTGGTCGACCGACTTGCGCCAGATCACGCCCGGAGCAACGCGCTCCACCGGAGCGGTCAGGTCGGTGCCCAGCGGGCCCTTGCCGTCGATCGGCTCGCCCAGCGCGTTCACGACGCGGCCCAGCAGTTCCGGACCAACCGGCACTTCCAGGATGCGGCCGGTGGTCTTGGCGACGTCGCCTTCGCGCAGGTGCTCGTAGTCACCCAGGACCACGGCGCCGACCGAGTCGCGCTCCAGGTTCAGGGCCAGGGCGAAGGTGTTGTTCGGCAGTTCGATCATTTCGCCCTGCATCACGTCGGCCAGACCGAAGATGCGCACGATGCCGTCGGACACGCTGGTCACGGTGCCTTCGTTGCGCGATTCCGCGGCCAGCTTGACCTTCTCGATGCGGTTCTTGATCAGTTCGCTGATTTCGGAGGGGTTGAGCGTGGTTGCCATCGTCAAGTCCTAGTGCCGGCAGCGGGGCCGGACGTTAAATGAATTCAGTTAGCGAGCGCGGTCTGCAGACGGGCCAGCTTGCCCTTCAGCGAACCATCGATGACCACGTCGCCGGCGTCGATGACGGCGCCGCCGATCAGCGAGGCATCGACCGCAGTGGTCACGTCGACCTCGCGGTTGAAGCGCTTGCGCAGCGCGACCTTGATCGCGTCCAGCTCACCGGCCGACAGTTCGGCCGCCGAGGTCACCGTGGCCTTGACCACGTGCTCGGCTTCGGCGCGCAGGGCGTCGAACATGCCAGCGATTTCCGGCAGCAGCGGCAGACGATGCGATTCGGCCAGCACGGCGAGGAAACGCGAGTAGGTCTCACCGTGGGTTTCCGGTGCCAGCAGTGCGACGGCTTCGTCGCGACCCAGCTCCGGGTTGGCGAGCAGGGCCGCCACGCGCGGGTCGGCGGCGACGTGGGCGGAGAACGCCAGGGCGTCCGACCACGGCGCGAACGTGCCTTCGTCACGCGCGGTCGCGAAGGCGGCGCGGGCGTACGGGCGGGCAAGCGTGAGGGCCTGGCTCATCCTTAGATCTCCGAGGCCAGCTCGTCGAGCAGCGCCTTGTGGGCGTTGGCGTCGATTTCGCGCTTGAGCAGCTTTTCGGCACCGGTCACGGCCAGCGCGGACACCTGCTTGCGCAGATCTTCACGGGCACGATTGGCGGCGGCGTCGATCTCAGCCTGGGCCAGTTCCTTCTGACGGGTGGCTTCGGTGATCGCTTCGTTACGGGCAGCATCAACGATCTGGTTGGCGCGCGCGTGGGCCTGGTCGATGATCTCGTTGGCCTTGGTGCGTGCTTCTTTCAGCGCTTCGTTGACCTTCTCCTGCGCCTGGGCCAGATCTTTCTGGCTGCGGTCGGCAGCAGCGAGGCCTTCAGCAATCTTCTGCTGGCGCTCTTCGATCGCGTTCATCAGCGGCGGCCAGATCTTGGTCGCGATGATCCAGATCAGACCAGCGAAGGCGAGCGCCTGCGCAAGAAGGGTGAAATTGATATTCATGGTTAGCTCGATCGCTGGTTTCGGGGTGGATGCGCCGCCGAAGCAGCGCATCCGGCCTTCATCCGAAACCGGGTGCATCAGCACCCGGTCGTCTCAAACCGCTGTATCAGCCGGCCAGAGCCTTGGTGACGGCGCCAGCGAAGGCAGCCGACAGCGGGTTGGCGAAGGCCAGCAGCAGGCCGACGGCGACCGAGATGATGAACGCGGCGTCGATCAGGCCCGCGGTGATGAACATGCGGACCTGCAGGACCGGGATCAGTTCCGGCTGGCGGGCGGCCGACTCCAGGAACTTACCAGCCATGATGGCCAGACCCAGGCCAGCGCCCAGCGCGGCCAGGCCGATCATGATGCCGACGGCAAGGGCGGTGGAGCTCTGAATCTGCGCGAAGTTGGTCAGGACGGCGAAGTACATGGTTATCTCCAGGAACTAAGTTGCTAAGGGTGATGAAACGGATGAAGGTGAAACTGGTTGAAGCTTGGAACTTTAGTGAGCGTCTTCCGACAGGCTCAGGTACACGATCGACAGCATCATGAAGATGAAGGCCTGCAGCGGGATCACCAGCAGGTGGAACAGCATCCAGCCCAGACCGAATGCACCACCGGCAATGGCACCGAAGAAACCGGCACCACCCAGCACCCAGATCAGCAGGAACACGATTTCGCCGCCGAACATGTTGCCGAACAGTCGCATCGCCAGGGAGATCGGCTTGCTCAGCCACTCGACGATGTTGAGGATCAGGTTGAACGGCATCATCCACTTGCCGAACGGCGCCGTCAGGAATTCCTTGATGAAGCCCAGCAGGCCCTTCGACTTCAGCGCGAAGAACAGCATCAGGAAGAACACGCTGAAGGCCATGCCCAGGGTGGCGTTGACGTCAGCGGTCGGCACCGGCTTCCAGTAGTGCACGCCGGCCATTTCCAGCGGCTTGGCGATGAAATCGGCCGGGATCATCTTCAGCAGATTCATCAGCAGAATCCAGAAGAAGATGGTGATGGCGATCGGCGTGACCAGCTTGCTCTTGCCGTGGTAGGTGTCCTTGGCCTGGCGGTCAACGAACTCCAGGCAGATTTCCACGAAGGCCTGCCACTTGCCCGGCACGCCGGCGGTAGCCTTGCGGGTACCCATCCAGAACGCGACCACGATCACCAGGCCCATCAGGACGGCGGTGAGGAAGGTATCGACGTGGATGTGCCAGAACATCCCTTCGCCGTTGCCGACCGGTGCGGTCAGGTTCTGCAGGTGATGCTGGATGTAGCTGGTAGGGGTTAGAGCCTCGCCCGCCATGTGTCCGGAACCTTAGTTAATTGAATTCTGTCAACGCCTGGCCAGAGCCAGGACCTGGAACATCAAACCGACGGCGATACCGGCCAACAGCGCCAGTGCAGGCAGCTTGAAGACCAGGAAACCCGCCAGCAGGACGCCGAAAACGACTGCCCACTTCGCAACGACCGCAATGATCAGACGCGCCATCGCCGAACCTGCTGCAACTGCGCCCCCGCTCAGCGCCATCCGTGCCGCGACCCAGCCCCCGGCCGAGACCGCCACGCCGGACAGCAGCGCACCCAGTGCGGCCTTCTGCCCCGCCAGCAGCAGGAATGCCAGGGCCAGGACAGCCACTGCGACCAGCGGATAGACCGCGGCGCGCAGCATCAGTCGCCGACCCGCTTCAACGGAGTTCAGCACAGGATGTCCCACATGGTTCTTGTGAAGGGCGGAGGCCGTTACAACGTGTGTGCCTCATCGAGCCGCCAAATTATAGCAATGGGACAATTTGTGAGACAACCGCTGCCTGTTCATCCACGGAGCCGCAAGTTGCCGAATCGGCAGGATTTTTACGGCCCGCAGGGGGGACAATAGCGTCCGCGCCATGTTGCGACGCAGCGTATTCAACTTTGGTCGCAGGCCACGGAACTTTCCCATTCGCCGCCTGTCCTACCTTTCGACCTGCCCGCAGCAACCTCGTCGACGCTTCGCCCCGCAGGTCCCAGGATGGCCCCGTAGTCCGCTCCGGGGCCATCTTCTTTGCAGCGTCATGACGGCGCTGAACCGTCTACACGGCGTGGACCATACGTTCACGTAGGGTGGACGCTCACGTCCGGCACAGTGGCCTTCATTCCGAATTAACCACTGCAAGGACTCTGCGATGCGCTCCGTACCCACCCTGCTCGCCCTCTCGCTGCTCGCCGCCGGCGCCTCGTTCGCCACTGCCGCCCATGCTGCCGAGGGCGATCCGCGCTTCACGCTGCGCGTGGGTGCCATGAACATCGAGAACGACAACACCATCCGCGGCAACACCACCGTTGCCGGCCAGGATGTCAACGTCAGCGAAGACTTCAAGATGGGCGGCAAGGAATGGGAGCCGCGTATCGACGGCGTGTTCCGCTTCAGCGACCGTCAGCGCCTGATCTTCGACTACTTCAAGTGGGACAAGGACCGCCGCGAAACCCTGGATGATGGCATCGCCTTCGGCCAGATCAACGTGCCGGAAGGCAGCTTCGTCAAGGCCGAGTTGAAGTACCAGGTCGCCAGCCTGGTGTACGACTACTCGGTGGTGGATACCGAAAAGTTCGACATGGGCCTGCAGCTTGGCGCCGAGTGGGCGAAAGTCAGCGCCAAGGGCTTTGCCGACCTCGGCAATGTGTACAGCGGCCGCTTCTTGGACGAGAGCGAGAGCGGCGTGGCCCCGGTGGTCGGCGCCCGCCTCAGCTTCACCCCGGCAGACCGCTGGCTGATCAACATCCAGGGCCAGTACCTGAACACCAAGTGGGGCAGCTTCGACGACTACGACGGCGACCTGAGCCGCGCCAACGCCATCGTCGAATACCGCTTCACCGAGACCTTCGGCGTATTCGCCGGCTATGACTGGTTCAAGCTGGACGTGGACCAGAAGGGCAGCGACGGCGTGATCGGCCTGAAGCAGGAATTCAAGGGCCCGGTGGCCGGCATCAGCATGACCTTCTGATCGAGCGTCACACGATCTCTCCAACGCGGCGCCCGGGCAACCGGCGCCGCGTTTTTCTTTGCCTGGGCAGTAAAGTCGACCGTTGGTCGACCATCGCGCGCAGCGCGGGCAACAAAAAACCCGGCTTTCGCCTAATGCTGTTCACTTAAGCGGTGCAGCCTTGCGATCTACCGGATAGCGGGTCTTGGAAATCTTCACCGTCCTCGGCG
>NZ_JAMOKY010000035.1:0-43964 GCF_024499815.1 Stenotrophomonas testudinis
CCCCCCCCCCCCCCCCCCCCCCCCCCCCCCCCCCCCCCCCCCCCCCCCCCCCCCCCCCCCCCCCCCCCCCGCTACCGATGTCTCTGCCGCGTATCATCGTCGTGTTTGCCCCACCTGGAGACAGCGATGAACCCCCTGCGCCCCTTCCGCGACAAGATGCCCGTCCTCGGCCAGCGCGTGTACGTCGACCCGGCCTGCACCCTCATCGGTGACGTGGAGCTGGCCGACGATGTCTCCATCTGGCCGGGCACGGTCATCCGCGGCGACGTCAACCATGTCCGCATCGGCGCCCGCACCAACGTGCAGGACGGCACCATCATCCACGTCAGCCACCACAGCCCGTACAACAAGGCCGGCTACCCGACCCTGATCGGCGAAGGCGTGACCGTCGGCCACGGCTGCATCATCCACGCCTGCACCATCGGCGATTACAGCCTGATCGGCATGGGCGCCTGCATCCTCGACGGTGCGCGCGTCGAGCGCCATGCCTTCGTCGGCGCCGGCGCCGTGGTCGGCCCGGGCAAGGTGGTCGGCGAGGGCGAGCTGTGGGTGGGCAACCCAGCGCGTCCGGCACGCACGCTCAGCGACAAGGAGATCGAGTCGCTGCATTATTCGGCCGACCACTACGTGCGGCTGAAGGACGAATACCTGGGCTGAGCCGCTTCGTCGGCCACTGGGCTCTGCTAAAGTCGGGGCCCGACCAGGAACCGTCGAGACCCCCATGCCTGTGGCAGCACGCCGGAGAGGACTCCAGCGCCCACATCCGCGGCCATCGCACTGATGACCGCGCCCATGCTCGATACCTACCGCGAGGTGGTAACGCCGGAAGGCGTGCCGCTGCAGTTGCCCACCGCCGGGCCGATGCCACGTGCGCTGGCCTGGCTGGTCGACCTGGCCATCCGCTTCGGCGCGCTGGTGCTGCTGTCCATTCCGCTGGCCCTGCTCGATGAGTTTGGCCGCGGCATCTACATGGCCGCGATGTTCCTGCTGATGTGGGCCTACCCGATCGTCTGCGAAGCGCTGTGGGGCCGCACCCTGGGCAAGCGTGTACTCGGCCTGCGCGTGCTGTCGCGCGATGGCGCACCGGTGGGCTGGATGGCCTCGATCACCCGCAACCTGCTGCGTACTGTGGACATGCTGCCGTTCGGTTATGCCCTGGGCCTGCTCAGCAGCCTGTTCGATCCCTACGGGCGCCGCCTCGGCGACCTGGTGGCCGGCACCGTGGTAGTGCACGAGCCGATGCGTTACCTGCCGCCACCGGCCACCATCGACAGCGTGCTGGTGCCGTCGCAGCCGCTGCGCCCGCAGGAACAGGCCGCCGTCCTCGCCTTTGCCGAACGCGCGCCCCGCCTGTCGCCGGGCCGCCAGCAGGAACTGGCGGGCATCGCCGAGCCGCTGACCGGTGCATCCGGCCAGGTGGGCGTGCTGCGCCTGTATGCGATGGCCAATTGGCTGCTGGGCCGCCGATGAAGCAGGAACAGTTCGTCGCCCGCCACCAGCACGAATGGCAGCAGTTGGAGTACTGGCTGCAGCAGCGCGCCGATGCTTCGCGGCGCCGGCGGCGCAGGCCCGAAGCCGCTGATCCGGGTGACGTCGCCTTCGCCCAGCGCTACCGCCGCCTGTGCCAGCAGCTGGCGCTGGCCCGCGAACGCGGCTACAGCCCGCAGCTGGTGCAGCGCCTGCAGCAGCTGATGCAGCAGGGCCACAGCGTGCTGTACCGCACGCCGCCGGTGCGCTGGCGGCGGGCGCTGGAATTCCTGATGGCCGACTTCCCGATGCTGGTGCGCAGCCAGGCGCGCAGCATGTGGGTGGCACTGGCGATGTTCGCGGTGCCGGCGCTGGCCTGCTTCGCCGTGGTGCAGCTGTACCCGGACAGCGTGCACCTGCTGATGGACAACAGCCAGATCGCCGAGATGGAACGCATGTACGACCCGGCTGCGGACCGGCTGGGGCGTGACAGCGGCACCGACTGGATGATGTTCGGCTACTACATCATGAACAACATCAGCATCGCCCTGCGCACCTTCGCCAGCGGCCTGCTGGCCGGGCTGGGCACGCTGCTGGTGCTGCTGTTCAACGGCGTCATCATGGGCGCGGTGGCGGGTCACCTGCAGCAGATCGGCCATGGCGATCCGTTCTGGCGCTTCGTGGTCGGCCATGCCGCCTTCGAACTGACCGGCATCGTCATCGCCGGTGGTGCCGGCCTGCAGCTGGGCATGAAACTGCTGGCGCCCGGTCGCCGCCGCCGCATCGACGCGCTGGTGGAAGGCGGCCGCATCGGCGCCCGCCTGTGCCTGGGCGTGGCCTTCATGCTGCTGCTGGCGGCCTTCGTGGAAGCGTTCTGGTCATCGATCGCGCAGATCCCGGCCTGGGCCAAGTACAGCGTGGCCGGCGTGCTGTGGGCCGGCGTGCTGCTGTGGCTGTGGCGCGGTGGTCGCGGGGGTGAACGTGCGGATTGACCACCTGGAAGTGGCCCTGCGTGCGCGCAGCGGCTGGGAAGCGATGGAACTGGGCACCGCCCTTGCCCGCCGCCATGCGCGCGCGGTGTGGGGCAGCTGGCTGCTGGCCAGTGCGCCGTTGTTCGTGCTGTTCAACGCGCTGGCCTGGTGGCTGGACGGCTTCGCCTGGGCATCGCTGGCGATGTGGTGGTTCAAGCCGCTGTTCGAGCGCGCGCCCCTGTACGTGCTCTCACGCGGCATCTTCGGCGAGACGGTCGGCGCGCGTGCGGCACTGGCCGCGCAACGGCACTGGGGCGGTACCGGTTTCTGGGGCTACCTTGGCTGGCGCCGTTTCAGCCTGCTGCGCAGCCTGTGCCTGCCGGTCAACCTGCTGGAAGGCAACGCACCCGCACAGCGCGCCCCACGCCGGCGCGCGGTGGCCGCCGGCGCCGCCGGGCCGGCAATCCTGCTGGCGCTGATCTGCCTCGGCTTCGAGCTGGTGCTGGTGCTCGGCGCGATCGCCGCGGTCTTCATGTTCATTCCGCTGGAACTGCTGCCCGACTCGTGGCGCGCGGCCTGGGCGATGATCAGCGTCGAGACCCCGCCGTGGGCGGACCTGCTGCTGAACCTGCTGAGCTGGCTGGCCGCTGCCCTGGTCGGCCCATTCTATGTCGGCGCCGGCTTCGGCCTGTACCTCAACCGGCGCACGCAGATGGAAGCGTGGGACGTGGAGATCGCGCTGCGCCGACTGCGCGAGCGGCTGCTGCCGGCGGCATCGACGCTGGCCCTGCTGCTGTGCCTGGCACTGCCGCTGGCCCCCGCCCACGCGCAGGACGCCGATGCGGACACTGCCCGCCAGGTCGCCGACGAGGCCCGGGCGGCTGGACAGACCGACGCGAACGAAGGCGAGGACGACGGCGAAGCAGCCAACGCCGCCAATGATCCGGCCAATGCCGCCGCCGGCATCTTCGGCGAGCAGCAGGTGGACACGGCCGGTTTCCGCCAGGCGGTGAACCGTGCCTACGAGGATCCGCTGCAGCGGCCGGTCCGCCAGGTCACCGAGTGGAAGCCGATCGACGACGCCACGGGGGAAAAGAAGGCCGGGAAGAAAGACACCAAGGACGACAAGGCCGGCCAGAAGCATGGCGAACGCAACCGCGGCCTGAAGCTGCTGGCGCGGGTGGCCGAATGGGGCCTGTGGGCGTTGCTCGGCGGGTTGGTGCTGGTGCTGCTGCTGACCGCGCGCCTGTGGTGGCCGTGGCTGCGTGGCGCCGGCCGCCCCACGCCGAAGGACGCACCGCGCGTACAGGAAGAGGCCGTGGAGCTGCCGGTGGTGCTGCCGCCGGACGTGGCCACCCAGGCCGGCCTGCTGTGGGACCAGGGACGTCCGCGCCAGGCCCTGGCCCTGCTTTACCGCGCCAGCGTGCGCACCCTGGTCGAGCGCACCGGCAACGCGTTGCCGCCCGGCGCCACCGAAGCGCAGTGCCTGCGTGCTTCGCGGCGCATGCCGCAGCCGGCGGACCGCGAGCTGTTCGCCCGCATCGTGCGCATGTGGCAGTACGCCGCGTACGGCGGCCGCCTGCCCACGCGCGATGAGTTCGATGGCCTGGCCGCGACCCTGCGCCAGCAGTTCGGGTGGAAGGCATGAGCCCGCGCGCGTTCTGGGCCCTGCTGCTCGGCCTGCTGGTACTGCTGGGCGTGCCGTTGACCATCCTGTTCCTGCGCACGCACGAGAAGGTCACCGAGACCGTGGTGCTGCCGCCGCGCGGCGAAGCCAGCTACAACCCACTGTACGTGCTGGGGCAGGCGCTGCGTGCCGACGGCATCGAGGTGCAGTCGCGCGAACGCCTGCAGCTGGCGAGGATGACCCTGGCCGACACCGATACCGTGGTCCTGCTGCAGGACACCCGCGAGATGCCGCCGGGCACCGCGCAGGCACTGCTGGACTGGGTCGCCCGCGGTGGTCACCTGCTGCTGCGCACGCAGCCGCCGGGCGAGGACAAGACCAGCACCACGCAGGGCCCGCTGCTGGACCGCATCGGCGTGGAAAGCCTGTTCCATGGCAAGGACTGCCAGCCGTTCCATGTGGTGGATGATCCCAACCACGTCGAGTTCTGCAACGGCCGCCGCTTCAGCCTCGGCTTCCGGGCCAGCGCCGACGCCGAGCGTCGCTGGGGCAACGAGGAGGGGCTGGCCTTCGCCCGCCTGCGCCACGGCAAGGGCCGCATCGATGTACTGGCCGACATGGATTTCATGCGCGGCGCGGGCGCCACCCCGCTGCCGCGCAAAGGGGTGACGGCCAAGAACACACCGCAGCGTGGCGGCCTGCATGATTTTTCCCACCGCGACCTGACCCGCCACCTGCTGGATCCCAACTACGGGCGCGGCACGGTGTGGCTGGTGTACGGCAGTCGCCCGCCGACGCTGCTGGCGCGCATCGTGCTGCAGGGCTGGCCGGTGTGGATTCCGCTGCTGCTGGCCATGCTGGGCTGGCTGTGGGCGCGCGCGCAGCGGCTGGGCAGCGTGCTGCCTTCGCCGGTGGTCGAGCGCCGCTCGCTGCTGGAACACGTGCGTGCCAGTGGCGAGCTGCTGCTGCGCTTCGGCCAGGGCGCGCAGCTGTACAACGCGGTGCAGGCGCTGTTCCTGCATCGCCTGCGCCTGCGCGCGCCGGTGGCGGCCGCACTGGACGGCGCTGCCCGCGACCAGGCCATCGCCGAGGTGCTGCAGTGGCCCGCCAGCCGGGTGGCCACCGCCCTCACCGCTCCTTCGCCGCACGATTCCTCCGCCCTGCGCGAGCGCATCCGCTTGCTGCTCCAGATGAGATCCCTGCTATGACCGATGCCCCTGAGCTTCCGGCGGCCGCTGCCGCCCGCCTGATCGAACGCGTCGATGCCATCCGCGATGCCGTCGGCCGCGCCTTCATCGGCCAGGCCGACGTGCTCGACCAGATCATGGTGGCACTACTGGCCGGCGGCCACGTGCTCATCGAGGGCGTGCCCGGGCTGGGCAAGACCCTGCTGGTGCGTGCGCTGGCACAGGCCATGGAGCTGGACTACGGGCGCGTGCAGTTCACCCCCGACCTGATGCCCAGCGACGTCAGCGGCCATGCGGTGTACGACCCGAAGAGCGAGAGCTTCAAGATCCGCCGCGGCCCGGTGTTCACCAATCTGCTGCTGGCCGATGAGATCAACCGTGCACCGGCCAAGACCCAGTCGGCCCTGCTGGAAGTGATGCAGGAGGGCCAGGTGACCATCGAAGGCAAGGCCTTCACCCTGGCGCCGCCGTTCATGGCCCTGGCCACGCAGAACCCGCTGGAACAGGAAGGCACCTACCCGCTGCCGGAAGCGCAGCTGGACCGCTTCCTGCTGAAGGTGCTGATCGACTACCCGCAGCTGGAAGACGAGAAGCACATGGTCACGGCCATCACCCGTGGCCGCGCCGCCAGCGATTTCGACCTCAGCCAGGTGCCGCGCGTGCTTGGCGCCGGCGAACTGATGGCGCTGCAGCAGGCCACCGCCGCCATCACCGTCGATGACGAAGTGATCGACTACGCGGTGCGCATCGTGGCCGCCACCCGTTCCTGGCCGGGCATCGCCGTCGGTGCCGGCCCGCGCGGCAGCATCGCGCTGGTGCGTGCCGCGCGTGCGCAGGCGGTGCTGGCTGGCCGCGATTTCGTCACCCCCGACGACGTGCGTGACATCGCCCGGCCGGCACTGCGCCACCGCATCGCACTGGCACCGGAACTGCAGATTGAAGGCCAGGGCCCGGACGACGTGCTTGGTGCCCTGCTGGCCAAGGTGGAAGCGCCGCGCCGATGAGGCCTGCGCCGCTGCTGCTGGTCCTGCTGGCTGCCTGGGCCGCGCTGGGCGGCGTGGTGCTGGCTGGCCTGCTGCCGTACTGGAGCTGGGCCGTGGCCGGTGCATTGGTGGCCCCGCTGGCACTGGTCGATCTCTGGCGGCAGTGGCGACGTGCATCGCCGCAGGTACAGCGCCAGGTGCCCGAAGCGCTTGCGCTGGGCGTGCGCCGCGAGATCGGCCTGCGCCTGTTCGCCGAGCAGCCGATGCAGGTGCAGGTGTTCGATCGCGTGCCCGGCGGCTGGCCGCTGGAAGGGTTGCCGCAGCGCCTGCAGCTGCGCGCCGGCCACGCCAGCACCCTGCACTACCAGGTGCAGCCGCAGCAGCGCGGGCGCTTCCAGTTCGACGGCGTGGACGTGCGCATCCGCTCGCCGTGGCGGCTGTGGTGGCAGCAGCGCACGCTGCCGCCGGTGCTGGACGTGCGGGTCTATCCCAACTTCGTGCCGCTCACCCGCTTCGCGTTGTTCAGTGCCGACCAGGCCTCGCGCCTGGTGGGCGCACACGTGAAGCGCCGCCGTGGTGAAGGCACCGACTTCCACCAGATGCGCGAGTACCGCGTCGGTGACAGCCTGCGCCAGCTGGACTGGAAGGCCACCGCCCGCGCGCGCAAGCTGATCTCGCGCGAGTACCAGGACGAGAAGAACCAGCAGCTGCTGCTGATGCTCGACAGCGGCCGGCGCATGCTGGCCAGCGAAGGCGGTCTCTCACACTTCGACCATGCCTTGAACGCATCGCTGGTGGTGGCCTACCTGGCGTTGCGCCAGGGCGATGCCGCCGGCCTGTTCGCGGTGGGTGGCGAACGCCGCTGGGTGGCGCCGCAGCGCGGCATGGGCACGGTGGAATACCTGCTGCGCGCCAGCTACGACCTGCAGCCGCAGGCCGTAGCCACCGACTACCTGGCGGCCGCCACCGAAGTCTCGCTGCGGCAGCGCCGGCGTGCCCTGGTGATGCTGGTCAGCAACGTGCGCGACGAAGACATCGAAGACCTGCTGGCCGCCGTACGCCTGCTGCAGCGCCGCCACCTGGTATGCGTGGCCAGCCTGCGCGAACGCGAACTGGATACCGCGCTGGAAGGCGAGGTGCAGACTCTGGAAGATGCCGCCCAGGCCGGCGCCGCCGCGCTGTACCTGCAGCAGCGCGCGAAGGCGCACGAAGCACTGCGCAGCGAGAAGGTGATGGTGCTGGACGTGACCGCCGACGCCCTGCCTGCCGCGCTGGTGGAGCGGTATCTGGCAGTGAAGCGCGAAGGGCTGCTCTGACCCTGCGATTGACCGGAGCCGAGCATGGGCTCGGCTCTACAGACGGCCCGATTCCTGTAGAGCCGAGCCCATGCTCGGCTGCCGGCCAGCGGCCGGCACTACCTACTCCTGCAGCAAACGCCGCTGCAACCGTTCCACCGCACGCTGCAGCAGTACCCGGTTGCGGGCCAGCTTCATCCACCGCGGCAGGCGCGAGAACATCGAGGCGTTGTGCACGCCGCCGTGCTCGCGCAGTGCCGACGTCGCGTACTCATGCAGCACCTGCAGGTGCTCGGCGTTGTAGGCCCACAGCAGGCCCGCGCGGGTAGGTTCCAGCAACCGCAGCGGCAGGCCGAAATGCGGATCTGCCGGCTCGGCATCGCGCAGCGGGCAGACGCTGACTTTCACTTCGCTGGTGCGCCCGCACTGCGCGCACTTGGCCGGCAACACCTCGGGCACGGCCGCGGAGGCCGACGGCCGATGCTGGTGCACGCACACCCACTGGTGACCGCAGTAACCGCACGGTCGGCGACCATCGATGCGCACCGCGCCCACCCAAGCACCGCTGTCCAGCGCCACGCTGCAGCCGGTGCAACGGAAGCGCGCCGTCCAGCGGTGAGGCTGCCAGCTGGCGACCACCCAGCCCGGCGTGTCACAGCGATGGCAGCGCACGGCCACGCGCCCGGCGAAGGCGTGCAGCGTGCGGCCATCATCGAAGTGCCGCCCCGGCACCGGCGTTGTTCGCCCGCGCCGGCCCAAGGGCCGCCGAACCGCCATCAGACGTAGATCCGCGTCGGCGCCTCGTCCACGATCGCATGCGGCACGAAGCGCGCACTGTCGCGGGTGATCGCGCTGTCATCCTCGCGGATGCCGATGCCGCAGGCGTGGTCACCGATCACCCAGCTGCCGATCAGCGGATAGCCGCCTTCGAAGCGCGTGAGCGGATGCGCACGCTGGATGATCGCCGGGCCTTCGTACGGGCCGTCGCTGCGCTGGGTGCTGCCATCGGCCAGATGCATCTCGATGTTGGCCCCTTCGCGCGAGAACAGCGGCTTGCGCACCCAGCCCGAGGCCAGCGCGCTGCCATCATCGAAGTGCGCTTCCAGCAGGTTCGGGTGGCCGACGTTGCGCTGCCACAGCAGCGGCAGGATGCCCTTGTTGCTCAGCACCGCCTTCCACGCCGGCTCCAGCAACTGGATGCCCGAACCGGGCAGCGCGCGACCGAATTCCTCGGCCATCAGGTCTTCCAGCGGGTACAGCTTGAACAGCGTGCCGATCACTGTGTCGTCCAGCGCGGTGAAGCGACCGTCCTCGGACAGGCCGATATCCTCGATGGCGATGGCCTCGCCCTGCAGGCCGGCCTGGGCGGCGCAGTCACGCAGGTAGTCGACCGTGCCACGGTCCTCGTCCGAACTGCCCACGGCGCTGAAGTACAGCGGCGGCGGCAGGCGCGCGGCGAGCTCGCCGAAACGCTCGACCAGGGCCTCGTGCATGCCGTTGAACTGGTCGGCGTGCTGCGGCAGGCGGCCGGCGTTGCGCTGGTCCTCCAGCCACTGCCACTGGAAGAAGCTGGCCTCGAACAGCGAGGTCGGCGTGTCGTAGTTCAGTTCGTACAGCTTGGCCGGGCCGGTGCCGTCGTAGGCCAGGTCCAGTCGCCCGTACAGATGCGGCTGGCGCTGGCGCCAGCTTTCGGCGATCCAGTCGCGGTAGTGCGCGGGGATCGCCAGCTGGTCCATCAGCCGCTCGCTGGCGATGACATCGCCGACCAGGTCCAGCGCCATCTGGTGCAGCTCGGCGCTGGGGTCTTCGATGTCCACTTCAATCTGGCGCAGGGTGAAGGCGTAGTACGCGCTTTCATCCCAGTACGGCTGGCCGTCGATGGTGTGGAAGCGGAAACCGGCTTCCTCCGCGCGCGCCCGCCAGTGGGCGCGCTCGGCAATGCGAATTCGCTGCATGGGTCGATCAGCCGCCGAAGCTGCCGCCGCTGCGGCGGGCGCTGGTGCTGCCGAAGCCGCTGCGGCTGGCGGTGACGGCACGGTTCGGCTCGCTGCTGACCGGGGCCAGGCCGGCCTTGCCGGCGCCGATGCCGCTGGCGGTGTTCATGCCACCGGTGCCGCCCGGGGCCGGACGTGCCCAGCCGGCGTTCTTGTCCTGGTAGGCCGGGGCCGAGGCCGGCGCCTGCGGGGCCAGGCCGCCGCGGTTACTCAGCATCTGCGACATGAAGAAGCCCATCATCATCGGGCCGATGAACGAGGTACCGGCCGAGGTGTGCTGCTGCACGCACTGCTCGGGCTTGTAGTCCTGTTCGCAGGCTTCCTTGCTGGCGTACTTCGGCGCGGCGTCGGCCGCCTTCTGCTGGGCCTCGGCAAAGGCGTTGCGGCACGAGGACGGATCGCCCGTCGCCTCGGTGCAGGCCTGCACGGAGGTGTACAGGCCTTCCTGCACCTGCACCTGCTCTTCCTTCTGGCAGGCGGTGAACAGCAGGGGTGCAGCGCTCATCAGCAGCAGCGCGGTGGTGCGGGAACGCTTCATGGCGTCATGCCTCCGAATCGGATCAATTCCCGCAATGATGCCAAATCCGTACCAACAACCGGAATCGGCAAAGTGGGAAAGATGAACGGAATTTCATTTTCGCCTTTCCGTCTGACCTCCATCCACGCATGGCGTGGGTCTACTGGCCGCCGGCCAACTGTCGGAGGCGGGGTGGGTCCGGTGGCAGGGGCGTGAGCGCCATGGATGGCGCGACCGAGGCTACATGGACGTACTTGCGCCGTCCCCTGCCACCGGACCCACCCCGCCATCCCACGGACACCCCGCTTTTGACGTTGACGTTGACGTTGATTGGGCAGGTGCAGGGCTGCAAGCCCTGCCAGACCGCCTTCGGTGGTTGCAGCAGCAACCGAAAAAATTGTCCATGATCGAGCGACCCCCACGTTGTACGGCCCGCCCGTTCCGCCAGCCATGCCTGAATACCGCTCCCGCACCTCCACCGCCGGCCGCAACATGGCTGGCGCCCGCGCCCTGTGGCGCGCCACCGGCATGAAAGACGGCGACTTCCACAAGCCGATCATCGCCATCGCCAACTCCTTCACCCAGTTCGTGCCCGGCCACGTGCACCTGAAGGACCTCGGCCAGCTGGTCGCGCGCGAGATCGAGAAGGTCGGCGGCGTCGCCAAGGAATTCAACACGATCGCGGTCGACGACGGCATCGCCATGGGCCACGACGGCATGCTGTACTCGCTGCCCAGCCGCGAGATCATCGCCGACTCGGTCGAGTACATGGTCAACGCACACTGCGCCGACGCGCTGGTGTGCATTTCCAACTGCGACAAGATCACCCCCGGCATGCTGATGGCCGCGCTGCGCCTCAACATTCCGGTGGTGTTCGTCTCCGGCGGCCCGATGGAAGCCGGCAAAACCAGGCTGTCCGAGCACAAGCTGGACCTGGTCGATGCGATGGTCATCGCCGCCGACGAAAGCGCCAGCGACGAAAAGGTCGCCGAATTCGAGCGCAGCGCCTGCCCCACCTGCGGTTCCTGCTCGGGCATGTTCACCGCCAATTCGATGAACTGCCTGACCGAAGCGCTGGGCCTGTCGCTGCCCGGCAACGGCTCGACCCTGGCCACCCACGCCGACCGCGAGCAGCTGTTCCTGCGCGCCGGCCGCCTGATCGTCGAACTGTGCCATCGCTGGTACGGCGGCGAGGAAGCAAGCGCGCTGCCGCGTGGCATCGCCACCCAGGCTGCGTTCGCCAACGCGATGACCCTGGACATCGCCATGGGCGGCTCGACCAACACCATCCTGCACCTGCTGGCCGCGGCGCAGGAAGCCGAAGTGGACTTCGACCTGACCCACATCGATGCGCTGTCGCGGCGCGTGCCGCAGCTGTGCAAGGTGGCGCCGAACACGCCCAAGTACCACATGGAAGACGTGCACCGCGCCGGCGGCGTGTACGGCATTCTCGGCGAACTGGCGCGTGGCGGCCTGCTGGATACCAGTGTGCCGACCGTGCACAGCCGCACCCTGGCCGATGCCATCGAGCGCTGGGACGTGGCGGTCAGCGACGAATCCAGCGTGCACGACTTCTTCCGTGCCGGCCCGGCGGGCATTCCCACCCAGGTGGCTTTCAGCCAAGCCACGCGCTGGCCCACGCTGGACGTGGACCGCGCCGAAGGCTGCATCCGCAGCGTCGAACACGCTTATTCGGCTGAAGGCGGCCTGGCCGTGCTGCGCGGCAACCTGGCCATCGATGGCTGCGTGGTGAAGACCGCCGGCGTGGACGAGTCCATCCACGTGTTCGAGGGCAGCGCACGCGTGTTCGAGAGCCAGGACGCGGCCGTGGCCGGCATCCTGGCCGACAAAGTGCAGCCCGGCGACGTCGTGGTCATCCGCTACGAAGGCCCGAAGGGCGGCCCGGGCATGCAGGAAATGCTCTACCCCACCAGCTACCTGAAATCGAAGGGGCTGGGCAAGCAGTGCGCGCTGCTGACCGATGGTCGTTTCTCCGGCGGCACCTCGGGCCTGTCGATCGGCCACGTCTCGCCGGAAGCCGCCAGCGGCGGCACCATCGGCCTGGTGGAAGACGGTGACCGCATCCGCATCGACATCCCCGCCCGCCGTATCGACCTGCTGCTGGACGACGCCACCCTGGCCCAGCGCCGCGCCGACGCCGATGCGCGCGGCTGGAAGCCGCGTGAAGCCCGCCCGCGCAAGGTCACCAGCGCACTGAAGGCCTACGCACTGCTGGCGACCAGCGCCGACAAGGGCGCCGTCCGCAACACCGCCCTGCTCGGCGATTGATGAAGAGGGGTCGGATCCCTTTCGCAGAAAGGGCTCCGACCCCGGCACAGCACTCAGAACACGAACGGCTCGCCCTCCAGGCGGCACGCTCCTGCTGAAATGTGGATCGCACCGCCCGACTGCAGCTCAAACACCGCGCGGATGAGACCTTCGGCGCGATCTTCGCTCGCCGTCACGTCGTTGATCGATGCACTTGGTCCCCAGGGCTCGCTCCTGTCCAGCATCACGTGCTTCACCGCATCGAACTGCAGGCGGCGCTCGGTTTGAGTTGAATCGCGCAGAACGAGTTCAAAGGTGGCGGCGATCCAGTCACTGTGGGTCGCGATGATGGTCCAGTCGTGCATGTGGCTTTCCTCCGCGCGTGCAGTCGCGTCATGGTAATTCGATCTTCGAGGTTGCCGGCCAGCGGCCGGCACTACCCGCGCGATCTGCTACGGTGCCGGGGTACTCACTGACACGGAGGTTGTGATGACGTTGCTTTCGCTTGCCCTGGCCGCTGCGCTGGGCGCCGCACCCGAACCGTCGAAGGCGCCGGACTGCAGCTACGACCGCGATGCGATGCTGGCGATGGAACCGGATGCGTTCGACCAGGACCTGGAAGGCGGCTGGCGACCGCTGGCCGAGCGCGGTTGCCAGCGCGAAGCGGCCGATCTGCTTGCCGCCTACAGCGCCCTGCCCAAGGCGGCGGGCAACACCACCATCATCTGGCACGAAGGCCAGCTGCGCGCCGAGCTCGGGCAGACGGCCCAGGCGATTGCGCTGATGCAACGCACCTACAAGCCTAAGGACAAGGATCCCGGTTACTGGAATGCCTACGTGGACGGCACGGTTGCGTTCCTGCAGCGCGACCGTGCGGCACTGGAAGAGGCCCGCGCGGCGCTGGTCGCGATTCCCACACCGGAGGGTTTCGCCGGGGCGTTGAAGGATGGGCGCTACCACTTCACGACCGCAGGCGGGCAGAAGGTGGATGTGGCCTGGCCACCGAACCTGGACGTGCTCGATGGCTTCCTGCGCTGCTTTGATCGCGATTACCACAACGCCTATGGCAACCAGGCCTGCCGGAAGCCGGAGGGCGGTTGAGCGACAGCGTGCGTGGTGGGGTCAGCCGATCACGCGCTTGAACGGCGGCAGTGCGTCGATGATGCGCTTGCCGTAGCGGCGGGTCAGCAGCCGCGAATCAAGGATGACCACGCGGCCAGTGTCGGTGGACGTGCGGATCAGGCGGCCGGCGAACTGGGTGAGCGTGCGCAGCGCATGCGGGATGGCAATCAGGTTGAAGGCGTTCATGCCACGGGCTTCCACCCATTCGCTCAGCGTGGCGGTCTGCGGGTCGGTCGGCACCGCGAACGGCACCTGGGTGATGACCACCGTGGTGCAGGCTTCGCCGGGCAGGTCCAGGCCCTCGCCGAAGGAGTTCAGGCCAAACAGCACCGAGCCTTCGCCCGCGGCGACGCGGCGCAGGTGTTCGTCGATCAGCCGGGTCTTGGACATGTCGCCCTGCACCAGCACCTGCTTGCGGCGCGCGGCCGACATCAGGCCGGCCACCTTCTCCATCTTCCAGCGCGAAGTGAACAGCACCATCGAGCCCTTGGCCCAGTCCAGCTCCTGGTCCAGGTAGCGCGCCACTTCGCGCGGATGGCCTTCGCGGTCATCGGGCGTGACCGGGAACTTCGGCACGATCAGCTCAGCCTGGTTGGGCAGATCGAACGGCGAGGCCAGCGAGACCATCTCTGCATCGGGCGGAATGCCGTTGTCGATGGCCAGCGACTGGAAATCGCCACCGCCGGTCAGCGTGGCCGAGGTCATCACCACCGAATCCACCTGATCCCACAGCAGCTTGCGCAGCACGTGCGCGGCCGATACCGGCGAGCCATGCAGTACCAGATCGCCGTCGCGGGTGGCGGTGACCCAGCGCGCGGTGGGGGGCGCGCCGTCCTTGTCCTCGCGGCGCCAGGCCTGCCACAGGTTGTACTGCTGCTCGATCATTTCCAGCGCCATGCCGAGGTTGCGCTGCAGGCGCTCGCGCGCGGCATCGTCCGGCTTGCCCTTGGCCACCTGCGCCGTGGCGGCGTGGGCCCAGTTGTAGAGGCTGCGGGTGTCGTCGGCCAGCGCTTCGATCGGCTCGCGCCAGGTCTCGGGCAGGCGACCGTTGGCGGCGCGCCACATCGGGTCCTCGTCGGCCGGGGCCGGCATCCACACCGCTTCCACGTGGTCGCGGAAGGCACGCAGCTGCTTGGCCACGTTGCTGGCCACGTCGATGGCTTCGTTCGGCAGCAGGTTGCCCAGGCGGTCCTTGTCGACCGCGCGGTAGGCACCGGCAATCAGGATCTGCAGGCGGCCGGTGCGCTTGGCCATCTCGTCCAGGGCCAGGCTGGCCGCGCCCTGGTCGATGGCCACGTTGCCGATGTGGTGGCCTTCGTCCAGCACCAGCAGCATGTCCGACGGCGCGGCGATCATCGGCTGGCCGTTGTCGCTGTCACCAATGGACAGCGCCGACAGCAGCAGCGCGTGGTTGGTCACCACGATCTGCGCATCGCGCACGGTGTTGCGTGAGCGCAGCACCGCGCACTGCGCCGAATACGCGCAGCGGCGCCCGGCGCAGGCCGAGGCGGGCGTGGTGATGCGGCTGCGCAGGCCGGGGCTGATGGTTTCCGGCGCGTTGTCGATGTCACCGTCCCACGTGCCGCTGGTGAAGGCATCGGACAGGCGCTTGGCGATATCCATTTCGATGGGCGCCAGCGGCCGGTCGTACAGCGGCGCTTCGTCCTCGAACATGCCGCCCTGCGCGCCCTCGCCCTGCGCTTCAGCGGCATTGCGCGTGCACAGGTAGCGGGTGCGGCCCTTGGCCAGGGCCACGGTCGCTTCCAGGCCGGTGGCCTTGAGGAAATTGGGAATGTCACGCTCGACCAGCTGCGACTGCAGGGCCACGGTACCGGTGCTGATGACCAGCTTCTTCTTGCTGGCCAGCGCGATCGGCACGCCCGCGGTGAGGTAGCCCAGACTCTTGCCGACGCCGGTCGGTGCCTCGACCACGCCGACACCGCCACTGGTGGACAGCGCACGCGACACCACACCGATCATCTGGCTCTGCGAGCGGCGGGTGGAGAAGCCGGGGGTGTTGGCCTGCAGCGTCGTGTACGCCTTGCGGATCGCGTCCTTCAAGGCGTCATCGAGCTTGCGCGGGGCGGCGACGGTTTCGGTCACGCCAGGAACTACCGTGGCTGGATCAGGCCGGCCATTGTCGCATGGCCGGCCACCGGGACCGAGGCGCGGGCGCTGAACAGGGTCAGCGGCGTCGGGGGTTGGCGGTCATGGGTTGCATTGACGCACCGGGCAGGGGCGGATGCGGCGTTGCCAGCCCATCCACGGTAGCGCCGGGCCACGCCCGGCGGCTCTGTCAGGACCGCTGCACCCGCCGGGCATGGCCCGGCGCTACCGGCCTGCGGCAGGCGGCAGCGGCGGCCGCTGGCGCAGCACGCGCACCAGCGCCCAGATCACCAGCACGATGCCGAAGGCGCTCAGCAGCGACAGCACGAACTGCACGCCGCCCAGCACCGCGCTCATCGCCGAGATGGCGGTGAAATCACCGCTGCTGACCATCCACAGCGGCACCACGTTGGCAACCACGCCGCCAAGGTTGGCCACCAGCAGCAGCACCAGGCCGGCCAGCGCACCGCTGCGGGCCGCATCACGCGGCGCGCCCACCACCCAGGCCAGGCCGACGCACAGCGCGATCAGCACCGGCAGGCGCACGCCGATCATGCTCAGCACGCTCAGCAGCAGTGAGGAGCTGTCCATGGCTCAGTCCTGGCCGGCAAACGCGCCGGCACCGGCACGCAGCTGCTGGTAGACCTCGTCGGTCTGGGGGCGCACCCCATGCCACTGCAGGAAGCTCTCGGCGGCCTGCTCGACCAGCATGCCCAGGCCATCGACGGTGTTGCGGCAGTTGGCCGCGCGCGCCCAGGCCAGGAAGGCGATGGCCGCCTCGCCATAGTTCAGGTCCACTGCGGTGGTCATCGAATTGACCAGCGACAGCGGCAGCTTGAACTCCACGTCGCGGTCGCGGCCGGCCGAGGTGGCGTTGAGGATCAGTTCGAAATCGCCCAGGTCGCGCAGGTCTTCCCAGTAGCGGCTGAGCGCGCGGCCCGGCTCGCCCATGGCGTCGATCAGTTCGTCGGCGCGTTCCGGCGTGCGGTTGACCACTACCAGCTCGGTGATGCCGGCATCGAGCAGCGCCGGGGCGACGCTGCGTGCCGAACCACCGGCGCCGATCAGCAGCACGCGGCGGCCGCGCAGGTCCAGGCCGTGGCGGTCGGTCAGGTCACGCACCAGGCCGATGCCATCGGTGGTGTCACCGTGCCAGCGGTCGCCCTTGCGCAGCAGGGTGTTGACCGAGCCGGCGCGGCGCGCGCGCGCGGTCAGCGTGGTGCACGCCGAGAACGCGGCTTCCTTGTGCGGCGAGGTGACGTTGGCGCCGACACCACCCTCAGCGGCGAAGGCGTCCAGCCCGGCCAGGAAGGCATCCGGGGCCAGGTCGATCGCGCGGTAGTCGATGCTGATGCCTTCCTGGCGACCGAACGTCGCGTGGATCAGCGGCGACTTCGAGTGGGCAACGGGGTGTCCGAAGACGGCGTAACGATCGGTCATGGAATCCTCAAGCTGGCTAGACTGGTGCACTTTCGTGCAAGGACCCGGATGATGCGCATCACCCCGACCCTGCTGGTGCTTGCCGCCAGTCTACTCTCTGCCCCCGTGGCGATGGCGTTGAACGAGTACGGCATCGAGGGCATGGGCGTGGTCTCCACCCGCGCCGACGAGGGCCGGGCGACGATCAGTGCCGACGGCCAGCGCATCGTCTTCGCCCGCCGTGGCGAGGCAGGCTGGGGGCTGTGGCAGGCACGGGTAGTGGACGGCCGCTGGCAGCAGGTCCAAGCCCTGCCGGTGGACGTGGCCGGCGAGGCGCTGGACCCTTATTTCAGCCGCGATGGCCACTGGCTGCTGTTCGCCGCCGGCCGCGAGGGGAAATGGGCGCTGTACCGCGCGGCGGTGGCCGCCGATGGCAGCGTGGGCCGGTCGCAGGCGCTGGCCGGCAAGGATGGCAGCCGTGCCGAGCGTGGCGCGGCCCTCAGCGCCGATGGCCGCCGGCTGCTGTTCGCGCGCGACCAGGGCCGTGGCGCGGGCTGGGATCTGTTCGTGGCGCCGCTGGATGCGCAGGGCATGCGCGGTGTGGCCGTGGCCCTGGCCGCGCTCAACACCGCTGCCGACGAAACCGACGGCGATTGGCTGGGCAATGACGGCGCGGTGGTGTTCAGCCGTGGCAACGGCGAGGCCGCGCAGGTGATGACCAGCGCCTGCGCCTGGACCGGTGCCGCGCTGCAGCCGCTGGGGCTGTCGTTCAACCAGACCGGCGGATGGACTGGCGCGACGGTGGTCGACAATGCGAAGCCGGGCGAGATGCTGGTGGCCAGCAGTGCGGCCAGGGCACCGCGTGCCGGTGGCGTGGATGTGTACCGGCTGGCGGTGCCGAAGGTCGCGGCCGTGGCCGGGTGCGTGCGGTAGATCCACGCCGTGCGTGGATGACCGTCTGGTAGATGCCAACCTTGGTCGGCATGCCCTGGAGCGACAACCAAGGTTGGCGACTACCGGCGCGCCAACACCTGGGCGCGCTGCTTCTCGTAATCGATCTCGCTCAGCTGGCCGTTGTCCTTGCGGCGGTTCAGCGCGGCCAGTTCGGCCTGCACGCTTTCCGGCAGGGCCTGCTCACGGGCCACGTGGGCGGCGGCGGAGAGCTGCTCCGGCGGGCGCCGACTGGCACGCCAGGCCGCCACGAACACGGCGACGATGATGGCGCCGAACACCAGCGTGCCGGTGCCCCAGATCAGCCATTGCATCCATCCCATTTCCGGTCCCATCGCGTGTTCCTCCGTCCGTCGTGAGCGCTATTGTCAGCGCTCGCGCAGCCAACGCGCCACCTGCGGCGCGAAGTAGGTCAGTACGCCGTCGGCGCCAGCCCGCTTGAAGCCCAGCAGCGATTCCATCACGCAGGCGCGTTCGTCCAGCCAGCCGTTGGCGAAGGCGGCCTTCATCATCGCGTATTCGCCACTGACCTGGTAGGCGAAAGTCGGCACGCCGAACGTCTCCTTCACCCGGCGCACCAGGTCCAGGTAGGGCATGCCCGGCTTGACCATCACCATGTCGGCGCCTTCCTCAAGATCCAGCGCGATCTCGCGCAGGGCCTCGTCACCGTTGGCCGGGTCCATCTGGTAGGTCTTCTTGTCGGCCTTGCCAAGGCTGCCGGCGCTGCCCACCGCATCACGGAACGGACCGTAGAACGCCGAGGCGTACTTGGCCGAGTACGCCATGATGCGCACGTTGAGGTGTTGGTCGGCATCCAGCGCACGGCGGATCGCGCCGATGCGGCCGTCCATCATGTCCGAGGGCGAGATGATGTCGGCGCCGGCTTCGGCATGCGACAGCGACTGCTTGACCAGGGCTTCAACGGTGATGTCGTTGAGCACGTAGCCCTTGTCGTCGATGATGCCGTCCTGGCCGTGCGTGGTGTAAGGGTCCAGGGCCACGTCGGTCATCACGCCCAGTTCCGGGAAGCGCGTCTTCAGCGCGCGGATCGCACGCTGCGCCAGGCCGTCCTCGGCCCACGCCGCCGACGCATCCAGCGACTTCTGCGAGCTGTCGATGACCGGGAACAGATCGATCACCGGAATGCCGAGCTCCAGCGCCTCTTCGGCCACTTTGAGCAGTTCTTCAATCGACAGGCGCTCCACGCCAGGCATCGACGGTACGGCGGTGCGGCCGGCCAGCTCGTGCACGAACACCGGGTAGATGAGGTCGTCGGTGGTCAGCGTGTTCTCGCGCATCAGGCGGCGCGAGAATTCGTCATGGCGCATGCGCCGCGGGCGGTAATGTGGATGAGGCATGGCAGGCTCCGGGGAGTGGCTATTGCAACAGGTAGCCCTGCGGCAGCAGGGGTTCGGGCAGGGGGCGTTCGCCGAGCGCGTCGAGCTGGTCGATCTCGATCGTGCGCACCATGGCGTCCAGCGGCAGGTCGTTCGGCTCCAGGCCGAAGGGCTCTTCCATCTCCTCGCCCAGCTGGTCCAGGCCGAAGAAGGCATAGGCCAGCACCGCCGACAGCACCGGCGTGCCCCAGCCCAGCGAACTGGCCAGGCCGAACGGCAGCAGCACGCAGAACATCCACGCGCAGCGGTGCAGCAGCAAGGTGTAGGCGAACGGCAGCGGCGTGCTGAGGATGCGCTCGCAGCCGGCCTGGATGGAGGACATCGCGTGCAGCCGGTCCTCCAGCTGGGTGTAGAGGATCGGCTCCAGCTCGCCGCTGCGCAGCGCCTGGGCCAGCTCGGCGGCGATCATCGACAGCAGTGCGTCGGGCACGTTCTCGCGCTCGGCCAGCTGCTCGCGCTGCGGCTTGTCCAGCCAGGGCAGCGCCACCAGGGTGACGATGCGCCCGCGCAGGCGTGCGGCCAGGGCATGGGCGAAGGCGGTGGTGAGGTAGGCGATGCGGCGGCGGCGGCCGCTGTCGTCGGCCAGCAGCAGGTGCACCTGGCGCGCCAGCGAACGCGATTCGTAGATCAGCTGGCCCCACAGCTTGCGGCCTTCCCACCAGCGGTCATGGCACGCGCTGTTGCGGAAGCTGAGGAAGATCGACAGGACCAGACCGAGCAGGGTGAACGGGGTAACCGAGACCCGCTCGATGCCGAACGGCGGGGCCAGTTCCACCACGGCGGCGACGGCAATCGACAGCACCAGGATGGCCAGCACCTTCGGCGCGATGGCCGGCACGATGGAACCGCGCAGGATGTACAGCAGTTGCCAGCCGTGGGGACGGGAACGAATGATCATGGAGTCAGCCGCGCCGGGCGCGGTTTCACAGGCACGCGGGGGGCTCGCGCAGCCCGGCATTGTACTCCCCTGCCCGGCGCCGGGCCGTGGGGCTGCGACGCCCGGTCGCACCCATGGGCGCGACTCCGAGCAGCGTGTTCAGATCACCCCGCCGCCCAGGCTCAGGCGGACGATGCCGACCAGCACCACGATGCCGTTCAGGACCAGCCCGGTCTTGGCGCGGCCGCGCTTGCTGGGGTGGGTGAAGAGGATGCCCAGCGCAGCAATGACCGCGCCCACCGCCGCGAACGGGATCAGGAACCAGTTGCCCCAGCCCAGCAGCGGGATCAGGGCCAGGATCATCCACAGCAGCGCCACGATGCCCCACAACAGACTGATCACACCCATGCCCAGCTCCCCTCAGGTCGGTTCCTTCCCCAACATTAGCCTGTCTGGTGGCTGCCGCCTACCACCGTTGGCGACACACTCACCCGCCCCATGCCAGCATGCTGGCCATGCCCCGGGCGACGGTGTTGGCGCCGATTCAGAGTCCCGGGCCGATGATCCGAACTGTCCTACAGGGGTAAACGCCATGAACATCCGTTGGCTCGCTTTGACCGCCATGCTGCTGGCCGCTGCCGGCTGCGCCAGCACCTCCAAGGTGATGCTGGGCCGCGCACGCGCGCCGATCGACCCGGCGCAGGTGCAGATCTATTCCACTCCGCCGGCCGGTTCGCTGGAAATCGCCCAGCTGGAATCGTCCTCGGCGGTCGGTTTCGGTACCCAGGGCCAGACTGACGCGGCCGTCGCACGGCTCAAGCGCGAAGCCGCGGCGCTGGGCGCCAACGGCGTGATCCTGATGGGCGTAGGCAGCAGCGGCTCGCCGGTCGGCATGTCGGTGGGCGCCGGCAGCTACGGCTCGCACGTGGGCGGCGGCGTCGGCATCGGCATCCCGACCACGCAGAAGCGCGCGGCCGGTGTCGCGATCTGGGTACCGAACCCGGACGCCCCGGCTCGGTTGCCGACGCAGACGATTACCCCGCAGCCGCAGCGCTGACGCAACCGCCGCAACGCGGGTAGCGCCGGGCCATGCCCGGCGGCTTTTCCGCTGCGCTCGCCGGGCACGGCCCGGCGCTACCGCTTACTTCTTCTGGTACTTCGGTACGAACTGCTGCTGCACCGCTTCGGCCAGCTGGTCCGGCGGCAGCAGGCCCTGGTCGAGCAGGAAGTTGTTGAACGCCAGTCGATCAAACTTCGCGCCCAGCGCCAGCTCGGTCTGCATGCGCAGTTCGAGGATGCGGGTGTAGCCGTAGAAGTAGCTGCCCGCCTGGCCCGGCATGCGCACCATGTAGCGGTCCAGTTCCTGGGTGGCCATCGCCTTGGACAGGCCGACCTGCTCCATCAGCACACGCTCGCCGTTGGCACGGTCGGTCAGGCCGAGGTTGAGCATCGGGTCGAGCATGGCGCGGGCCGCGCGCAGCAGGCGGAACTGCAGCGCGATCATCTGCCCGTCCAGCGGCTCGTACGGCACCATCTCCGCCTCGGCGTACAGCGCCCAGCCTTCCACGTTCACCGAATTGAACGCGAACATGGTGCGCGCCAGCGACACGCCACGCTCGACCATCGCAGTGAACTGCAGCTCGTGGCCTGGACGGCCTTCATGCGCACTCAGCGTCCACGCCGCCGCACCGAAGTTGAAATCATCGTACTGCGCACCCGGGCCTGCGGCCGGGTTGCCCAGTGGCAGCACGAAGGTGCCCTGCTGCCCGGTGTTGTTGACCAGCGGCGCCGGCAGGAAGTGCGGGGCCGGGCTGGCGGCGCTCTCCGCCGCCGACCCCAGGCGCATCTGCATGGCGCGCTTGGGCACGTCGACGATGCCGTGTTCGCGGATCAGCGGATCGATCGCGTCGATCACCTTGCGGTAGTGGCCTTCCAGCTGATCGTCAGCGATCTTGTCGGCCTTCAGCGCGCGGATCACCGCCACCGGGTCGCTCGGGTCGGCGACCTTCAGGCCCTTATCCTTCGCCACCAGCGGCGCCAGCTGCTGCATCGCCGAGCGGGTTTCCATGAATTCCAGCTGCGCACGCTGCATCAGCAGCTTCGGATCGATGTCGATGCCGACCTGCTTGAGCTGGAACGCATACAACGGGGCCGGCAGGCGTGCGTCGGTGCGCGCCTTCGGCAGCACTTCCTTGCGGGCCCAGGCGGCGTAGTCCTTCATCTGCGTGGCCAGGGCCTTCATTGCCTCATCGGCGCCGGCAATCTGGTACTTCTTCAGCAGCGACTCGATGCCGGTGATGTAGGTCTCGACGTTGTCCAGCGACTGCTGCACTTCGATCTGCGTGGGCTGCAGCAGCGTGTTGTCCTTCAGGCGTTCTTCGTAACGCTGGCGGGCCAGCGTGGTGAACGCGGTGCCGCCCGGCTGCAGGCCAGCATAGGCCTTGAGGCGGTCGAGCGCCTTGGCCCGGCGCTCGGCGGGCACCTGGTCGGACAGCAGCAGGTTGAGGCCGCTGAACACCGTCTGCGGCGCGTCGCTCCACGGCAGCAGGTACTTCTCGTTGAGCGTGCTGCCTTCGATGTTCTGGTCGGCGGCGTGGATGATGATCGCCAGATCCTGGCGGACATTGGGATCCTTTTCCGTGGCCAGCTTCGTCTTCAGCTCATCGCGGGCCTTGGCGATCGCCGCACGGTAGCGCTTGCCGTTGTCGGGGCCGAGGTCGGCCACCTTGTCGTCGTAGCCGGGCACGCCGAAGAAACCGGTTTCCTCCGGCTGGAACGGGCCTTGTGCATCAAGCAGGATCTGCGCCAGCGCATTGCTGCGGGCGACCCAGGCCGGGCTGGCCGGTGTGGCGGCCTTGGCAGCCGGCGCGGCCAGGGCCGGCGGTGCGGACAGCAGCGGTGCGGCAGTCAGGGCCAGGGCAACGGCGAACGCAATCGGCTTCATGGTGCACTCCAGGACAGGGTTGCCCGCACCCTACGCGCTCAGCGCGGTGGCGACAATCGGCCGGAGGTCACAACGCCGCGGTCAGCGGGCATTCGCCGCGATCACGGCAGGCCTGCAACTCGCACTCTCCCGCAGCCTCGTCGTCATCCAGCGCGGTCAGATCGAAGGTCTGCTTGTCTTCGGCCAGTACATACATCACCGGGTAATCCCAGACTTCATCGCGACGGCTGCCCTGCACGAACAACCGTCCGTGCGCATGCGGTCCTTCCAGCGCAACGGTCAGGCCGACATCGCGCTGGCCGTTGATCGCGGTCTGCATGCTGCCCAGCGGCATCGATTCGATATGCAGCGGCTCGCCGAAGGCTTCCACCAGTTCGATGCTGCAGCCCGCGCGACGCAGCGCTTCGCGCATCGGCGGGCTCTCGCGTGCCGCCTCGCTCCAGCGCAGCACGCTCCAGGTCACCACGCCACCTGCGCCGCCCAGCACCAGCACCACCGTCAGCGGCATTGCCCAGCGCCAATGGCGGCACCACCAACCGGCGGACGTCTGTCGATGGGCGGGAATCGGTGGTGGCAGGGTCATCGGCGGGCTCCTTCCCGGCTGCGGATCAGGGCTTCAGGCAACGTCCCAGGAAAGCTTCGGCCACGCGGTAGCGATGCAGGGCATCGGCGCCGGACAGGCCATGCTTGGCGCCGGGGTAGGTCATCAGTTCAAACGGCTGGCCACGCTTCTGCAGCGCGCTCATCAGGCTGGTCGAATTGGTGAACAGTACGTTGTCGTCGGCCATGCCGTGGATCAGCAGCAGCGGCGAGCGCAGGCCCTCGATGTGGGTGAGCACCCGCGCTTCGCGGTAGCCCGCTTCATTGCGCTTGGGCAGGTCCATGTAGCGTTCGGTGTAGTGGCTGTCGTACAGACCCCAGTCGGTGACCGGTGCGCCGGCCACGCCGCAGGCATAGCTGTCCGACGCCTTGGCCAGCAGCATCAGGGTCATGTAGCCGCCGTTGGACCAGCCCTGCACGCCGATGCGCGCCGGGTCCACCCACGGCTGCTGCTTCAGCCAGGCCACGCCACGGAGCTGGTCGGCCACTTCCACCGTGCCCTGCCTGCCGTACAGCGCGCCGCCGAAGTCACGGCCGCGGCGCGGGGTGCCGCGGTTGTCCAGCGAGAACACCACATAGCCCTGCTGGGCCAGGTACTGGTTGAACAGGTGGTCGCCACGGCCGGGCCAGCTGTCGGTGACGGTCTGGCTGGCCGGGCCGCCGTACACGTACACCGCCACCGGGTAGCGCTTGGACGGGTCGAAGCCGGCCGGCTTGATGATGCTGTAGTTCAACGGGGTCTTGCCGTCGGCGGCGGTGAGCGTGCCGAACTCGATCGGGCGCTGCGCTTCGCGGTAGCGCGCATACGGGTGCTTGGGATCGGACAGGTCGTTCTCGAGCAAGGTGGCGATCTTCTCGCCGTTGGCCCGGAACAGCTCGATCTGCGGCGGCGTGGTGCTGTTCGACCAGGTGTCCACGTAGACGCTGGCGTTGCGCGCGAAGCTGGCGGTGTGCATGCCCGGCGCCTTGGACAGGCGCTGCGGCTGGCCGCCCTGCAGCGACACGGCGTAGATCTGGCTTTCGCGCGCCGAATCGATGCCGGCACGGAAGTAGGCCTTGCCGGCCTTTTCATCGACGGCCAGCAGTTCGTCTACCGACCAGTCACCGCGGGTCAGCGCGGTGGTCTTGCCCTGGGCATCGATGCGGTACAGGTGCTGGAAGCCGGTGCGCTCGGACGACCACAGCACGCTGCCATCGTCGAGGAAACGCAGGCTGTTGTGCAGCGGCACCCAGGTCGGGCTGGTCTCGTGGGCGAGCACGCGCTGGCGGTCGGAATCGAGCGCCACTTCCACCAGGTCCAGCAGCTTCTGGTCGCGCGACTGGCGCTGGTAGGTGACGTGCTTGGCATCGCGCCAATCGACGCGGGCCAGGTAGATGTCCTGTTCCTTGCCGAGGTCGATCCAGCGCGGCGTGGCGGCGGCCGCCGGCGCGATCACGCCCAGCTGCACGCGCACGTTGGCATCGCCGGCGGCCGGGTAGCGTTGTTCGACCACGTCGGTGCGGTCGGCGTAGACCTCGTAGCGCTTCTGCACCGGCACCGGCGCTTCGTCGATACGGGCGAAGGCAATGGCCGAATCATCCGGCGCCCACCAGTAACCGGTGTGGCGGTCCATTTCCTCATCGGCGACGAACTCGGCCACGCCGTTGCCGATGGTCGCGCTGCCGTCGGCGGTCAGCTGCAGCTGCTTGCCGCTGGCGAGGTCGATCACCCACAGGTTGCGACCGCGGATGAAGCTGACGAAGCCGCCCTTGGGCGACAGCTTGGCATCGGTGGCAAAGCCTTCGCCGTGGGTCAGCTGGCGCACGGCCGCTGCGCCCTGCTGCTTCAGGTCGTACAGGTACAGCTCGCCGCCCAGCGGGAACAGCAGGCGCTGCGCGTCCGGCGACCACTGGTAATCGACGATGCCGGTCATCGCGGCGATGCGCTGGCGCTCGCGGCGGGCCTTCTCTTCGTCGCTGAGGGTTTCGGTGCCGGGCAGCACCACCTTCGAATCGACCAGCAGGCGGGTCTGGCCGCTGCCGATGTCGTAGCTCCACAGGTCCAGCTGGTTGCGGTCGCTGTCCTTGCCGCGCAGGAAGGTGACGCGCGAGCCGTCCGGGGCCACCTTGGGCTTCATCAGGGTCGGGCCGGACAGCGGCAGCGGGCCGGTGATGGCTTCCAGGGTGAGTTTTTCAGCGTGGGCGGCAGTGGTGGTGGCGAGCATGAGGGCAAGCGAGGCGAACAGGTGGCGCATGGGACATCCCGGGCAACGTCAGCGTCCATCCTAACCAAGCCGGTGCGCGAAGGCAGCATGACCTTCTGCCCATGGCCAGGCGGGGTCAGATCCCTTTGCCGGGCAAAGGTATCTGACCCCGGCCTCTGCAACCTTCAGCGCTGGCCGAACAGGTGCTTGCGCTCGTCCTCGCTCATCGGCTTGCCAGCGTTGGGGTTCACCTGCTTGCTCAGGGCGTAGGCGCGCTGGGTGGCCGGGCGCGCGGCGATGGCGTCATGCCAGCGCTTCAGGTTCGGGAAGGCGGCGAAATCGACCGGAATCTTGTCGTAGGCGCCAACCCACGGGTAGCTGGCCATGTCGGCGATGGTGTATTCATCGCCAGCCAGGTAGGCGTGCTCGGCCAGGCGCTTGTCCATGACCCCGTGCAGGCGCCGCACTTCATTGTCGTAACGCTCGATCGCGTACGGGATCTTCTCCGGCGCGTAGACGTTGAAGTGGCCCATCTGGCCGCTCATCGGGCCCAGCCCGGCCATCTGCCAGAACAGCCATTCCAGGGTGGTGACGCGGCCGCGCGGGTCGCTGGGCAGGAACTGGCCGGTCTTTTCAGCCAGGTACAGCAGGATCGCGCCGGATTCGAACACGCTCTGCGGGGCGCCGCCATCGGCCGGGGCATGGTCGACGATGGCCGGCATCTTGTTGTTGGGCGAAATGGCCAGGAATTCCGGCTTGAACTGGTCACCCGAGCCGATGTTGACCGGGTGGATGCGGTATTCCAGGCCGGCTTCCTCCAGCAGCAGGGTGACTTTGTGGCCGTTGGGGGTGGGCCAGTAATACAGGTCGATCATGGCGTCGGCTCGGGGTTCGGAAGGAACCTGAAGTCTAGTGCGTGCGTTGGCTTGGCACCGTCATGGTGGCCCGGTAACCTCGCCTCTCCCTCGAAACGCAGCATCCCCCGCATGAGTGCAAACCGTCCGCCGCTCTCCCCGCTGTCCAACCTGATCTTCGCCTCGCGCTGGCTGCAGCTGCCGCTGTACCTGGGCCTGATCGTGGCGCAGTGCGTTTATGTGTTCCTGTTTGGCAAGGAACTGTGGCACCTGATTTCGCATTCGGCCTCGATGGGCGAGCAGCAGATCATGCTGATCGTGCTGGGCCTGATCGACGTGGTGATGATTTCCAACCTGCTGGTGATGGTGATCGTCGGCGGTTACGAGACCTTCGTGTCGCGCCTGCGCCTGGAGGGCCACCCGGACCAGCCGGAATGGCTGAGCCACGTCAACGCCAGCGTGCTGAAGGTGAAGCTGGCGATGGCGATCATCGGCATCTCCTCGATCCACCTGCTGAAGACCTTCATCGCCACCGGCGCGCTGGGCGGCATCCCGCTGTGCACCCCGGAGCAGATGAACATCGCAGCCGCCAACATCGGCGCCTCCAAGTGCTCGATGCTGACCGCCGACGGCGTGCTGTGGCAGACCATCATCCACTGCGTGTTCATCCTGTCGGCGATCGGCATCGCCTGGACCGACAAGCTGATGTCCGGCAGCCACGACAAGGCTGACAGCCACGGCAAACCCGGCGCGCACTGAGCCACATGGCCGATGGCGACCGCTTTTGTCGCCATCGGCACGGCCCATCCCCTTGTGCGCAAGGGTGGGCGGGATGCTAGATTGCACCCTCGCCGTTGCCGGCGGCGGCGTCGGGAAACGCCAGCCGCCACGCCCGGACCCCGGTCCCGGCCATGCAGATCCACGGCTTACGTAACGTCGTCTTCTAAAGGGGAGCAGGATGTCGCACGTCACAACGATTGCTGCCGCGCGCCGGTGGATGCCGGTTGCCCTGGCACTGGCACTGGCTGCCTGTTCGGGCAAGGAAGAAACACCAGCACCGGCCGCCGAAGGCGCTGCCACGCCCGCCACCACGCCTGCCGCACCGGCCGTGGCGGCCAAAGTGCAGTCGATGGGCACCGAACAGCTGCGCGATTCGGCCAGCCGTGCCCTGGCCGAGAACCGCATGTACGCGCCGGCCGGCGACAACGCCATCGAGTACTACCTCGCCCTGCGCGACAAGACGCCGGACGACGCCTCGGTGAAGAGCGCGCTGACCGACCTGCTGCCCTACACCCTGATTGCCGCCGAGCAGCATCTGGGCCGCGAGGACTTCGCTGAAGGCCAGCGCCTGGTGGCCCTGATCGAGAAGGTCGACCCGTCGGCGCCGGCCCTGCCGCGCCTGAAGGAAGGCCTGACCAAGGGCGTGCAGGTGGCCGCCAAGCGCACCGAGGACGAGACCGCCAAGGTCAAGAAGGACGCCGAGGACCGCGCCAAGCAGCTGGTTGAACAGCAGCGCCTGGCCGAGCAGCGCGCCAAGGAAGCCGACGCGGCCAAGCAGATTGCCGCCCAGCAGGATGCGGCCCGCCGCGACAGCGAGCGCCAGGACGCCGAACGCCAGGCCGCCGCGCGTCGCGAGGCCGAGCAGAAGCAGCAGCAGGCCGCGGCCCAGCAGGCCAGCGCCGCGCGCGCCGCCGCTGCAACCGCCGCACCGACCCTGCGCCCGGTCAGCACCCCGGCCCCGCGCTACCCGGCCGAGGCCCTGCGCTCGGGCACCTCGGGCGAAGTGCTGATGGAAATCACCGTCGGTACCGACGGCTCGGTGACCAACGCCCGCGTGCTGCGTGCGACGCCGTCGCGCGTCTTCGACCGCGAAGCGCTGAACGCCGTGAAGCGCTGGCGCTTCGAACCAGTGAGCGCCCCGGTCACCACCCGCCGCACCCTGGTGTTCGCGCCGGGCGGCTGACCAGAGCCACGGTAGCGCCGGGCCATGCCTGGCGAGACGCCCTCACAAGGCCCGGAGCGATCCGGGCCTTGTTTGTTTCAGTGCTCGCCGTCGATCAGCTGCTGCAGCGCCGGATCACGCGCCGTCAGCACCTGGAAGAGGCCGAGCGCGTGCAATGCCGGCAACACGCTGCGCAGATCGGTCTCGGCGGCAGCACGGGTGGCATCGCTGCCTGTCGGATCCTGCCAGTCGCGGACGCTGGCGAGGAAGGCGCCGACGCTGCCCTTGCGCACGGTCAGCCCGTTCACCTGCACGTCGTTCTGCTGGTCGGGAAGGATGTCCTGCGGTTTCATGGGAAGTGCTCTCCGGGATGGACGCCCAGTGTCAGGCTTGCGGGATGACTGTTCTGCCGTATAACTGCCAATTGATATGGCAGACCAGCCAACCCCGACACCCTTGATCGAACCCGCACTGGCTGACGCTGGCAGCGGGCCGTGCCTGCTGGGCGCGCAGCTGGCAACGACGGGACCACGCCGCACCGCGCGGCACCGGCACGCACGCGGACAGTTGCTGGGTGCACACAACGGTCTGCTGCGCATTGAAGTGGATAACCATCACTGGCTGTTGCCTGCCGGGTACGTCGCCTGGGTGCCGCCTGATCTGCCGCACGCTCTGGCCAGCATCGGTGCCTTCGATGGTTGGAGCCTGTACTTCAGTACTGCGGCCTGCATCGCATTGCCAGCTGCGCCGCGTGTATTCCAGCCCAGCGTGCTGCTGCAGGCGGCTGTACCGCGCGCCCTGCAGTGGCCGCATGGCGCTCTGGAGGATGCGCAGCTGAGACTGGCGGGCGTGATTGCCGACGAGATTGGCAGCAGCACTCCCCTGCCGCTTGCGCTGCCGCAACCGCGCGACCGTCGCTTGCGGTGCATTGCCGCCGCACTGGCGCGCGCACCGCATGACAACCGCAGCGTTGAAGACTGGGCGCTTGCCAGTGCGCTGTCCGGCCGCAGCCTGGCCCGCCATTGGCTGGCCGAAACAGGCATGACGCTGGGCCAGTGGCGGCAGCGCCTTCGGGTGCTTCTGGCGCTGCCGCGTCTGCTGGCAGGGGAAACAGTCATCGAAGTCGCGTTGTCGATGGGCTATGACACACCCAGTGCGTTCATTGCCGTGTTCAAGCGCGAGATGGGGGTGACGCCGGCGCGGTATGGCGTGCGGTGAAGCCCGTCATGGCGGATCGAAAAACAACGAGGCCCGGTATGACCTGGCCTCGCTGCACATCCGCCGGGCGTGACCCGGCGCTGGCGTTTGCCCATCCCCTTTTTTCAGCCGGAAATGGCCAGGCGCTCCTGGTGGTAGCGGCGCACGGCGGCGAACCACAGGATGGCGGCCAGGCCGAGGCTGGCGCCCAGGTAGACCGCCCAGATGGTCGGGGTGATCACTTCGTGGCGGATCACCTTCAGCAGCATCTGGTTCTGCGACAGGAACGGCACGGCGTACTGCCACAGCTGGCTCTTCACCGGGTAGGCCATCAGCGCATAGCCCGGCAGCATCGGCAGCAGCACCAGCCAGGTCATGTGGCTCTGGGCTTCCTTCATGCTCTTGGCCGCAGCCGACAGGTAGGTCAGCAGTGAGGTGCCGATCAGCAGCATCGGCAGCATCACCAGCAGCATCTGCACCATCGAGAGGATGTTCATGTTGAGCTGCCGGCCGACGTTGCCCGAGGCGAACTGGGCGCTGACCTTGAACGCGACCAGTGTCAGCAGCAGCGACACGAACCCGACCACGCAGGCGGCGCCGATCTTGCCGCTGACGATCGCGCTGCGCGAGCCCGGCGTGGCCAGCAACGGCTCCAGCGATTGCCGCTCACGTTCGCCGGCGGTGGTGTCCATCACCAGGTACGCGCCACCGATGAACGAGGTCAGGGTCAGCAGCACCGGCAGCAGCATCGACAGCATCATGCCGCGCTTGGCTTCGGTACTGGCCATGTCCTGGGTGGCCATGTCGAGCGGTCGTGCGACCTGCGCATCGACGCCACGAGCCATCAGGCGCAGCGCCCCCACCTGCCCGTTGTAGGTGGACAGCGCCGCCTGCAGGCGCGCCGTGGGCACCTCGGCGGCACGCCGCGTGCTGTCGCGGATCACTTCCACCAGCGCCGGCTTGCCGTCGGCCCAGTCCTTGCCGAAATCGGCGCTGATGCGCAGCGCCACGTCGATGTCCTGGGCGCGGATCGCCTCGGCCAGGTCATCCGGTGCCGCAGTCGCGTTCAGGCCCTGCGCGGCAAGGAAGCGGACCAGGTTCGGGGCGTGCTCGGCACCGATCGTGGGGATGTCCAGCGGCTGTTCGATCTGCGTGCGGAAGCGGCTTTCCGACAGCTTGCCCATGCCCAGGATCAGCAACGGGTACAGCAGCGGGCCGAACAGCAGGGTCAGCGCCAGGGTGCGGCGGTCACGCGAGAGGTCGCGCAGTTCCTTGCGCATCACCGTCATCAGGGTCGACATCATGCTCATGCGTGCAGGCCCTCTTCGCTGCCGATCAGTTTCACGAACGCATCTTCCAGGTTGGTTTCGCCGGCCTGCGCGCGCAGTTCGTCGGCACTGCCTGCGGCCATCACGGTGCCCTTGGCGATGATGACGATGTGGTCACACAGCGCACCCACCTCCTGCATGATGTGGCTGGACAGGATCACGCAGCGGCCTTCCTCGCGCAGGCCCAGCAGGAACCGGCGCAGCGCGCGGGTGGTCATCACGTCGAGGCCGTTGGTGGGTTCGTCGAGGATGACGTTGCGCGGGTCGTGCACCAGCGCGCGGGCGATGGCGGTCTTGGTGCGCTGGCCCTGCGAGAAGCCATCGGTCTGGCGGTCGAGGATGTCGGCCATGTCCAGCGCGTGCGACAGCACTTCGATGCGTTCGCGGATGCGCTGCGCCGACAGGCCGTGCAGTTCGCCGAAGTAGGTGATGTTCTCGCGCGCGGTCAGGCGCTTGTAGACACCGCGCGCATCGGGCAGCACGCCCAGGTGGCGGCGCACCTCGATCGGATCGCGGGCGGCATCGATGCCATCGACGGTGATGCTGCCCTGGTCGGGCGTCATCAGCGTGTACAGCATGCGCATGGTGGTGGTCTTGCCGGCGCCGTTGGGGCCGAGCAGTCCGGTGATCTGGCCATCGGCGGCGCGGAAGCCGACGTTGGCCACCGCCTGGACGCGACCGGTGCGGGTGTCGAAGGCCTTGTGCAGGTTGTCGGCGACGATCATGGGGTCCATCCGTTGAACGAGGTGAACGCCGGCACGTGGCTCAGCGTGTCCAGGCAGCTGGCGTCGAGCGCCTTGGCATCGTTGGCATCGATGAACTGGCCCAGCAGGCGCGGCATGCAGCCGGCGGTGAGGGTGCCGTGGCCCTGGCCGCGGGCGACCAGTGCGCGGCCGTTGGGCAGGCCCTTGAGCACCTGTTCGGCGTAGCGCGGCGGGGTGACCGGATCCAGCTCGCCGGACAGCAGCAGCACCGGCAGGTCGCTTTTCAGCGGTGCAGTGAGCGTGGCCGCAGCCGGCTGGTGCGGCCACACCGGACAGGCGGCGAAGAACGCACGCGCCGCCTCCGGGCCGAACAGATCATCGTCGCTGGTGGCCGGTGCCTGGTAGCGCGGTGCATCCTCGCTGCAGATGACCGACCACTGCATGCCACGGTTGATCTGGAAATCCATGGTGCGGGTCGCGCCGCGTGCCAGCGAAGCCAGCGGCGCATAGCGGCCCTGTGCGGCTTCATCCAGCACCAGCGGCAGCAGCGAGGAATACTCGGGCACGTAGGAGAAGGCGAAGGCCAGGCCGACCACACTGTCCGGGGACAGCACATCCTGGCGCGGCGCGTTGGTGCCCGGGTCGCGGTAATCGACGGTGACCGGTGCGCGGCGCAGGGTGTCAACCACGCTGCGCAGCTGGGTGCGGGTATCGACCGGGAAGCGCTTGCTGCACGCGGCATCCTTGCGGCACTGCGCGGACTGCAGGGTGATGGCGTTGTCGAAGGTGTTGGCGAACTCGCCGCCGACCACCAGGTCGTTGGGCACAACGCCGTCGATGACCAGGCTGCGGGTGTGCTGCGGGTAGGCGATCGCGTAGCGCTGGGCCACGCGGGTGCCGTAGGAGCCGCCAACCAGGTTCAGTTTGTCCGCGCCCAGCGCCTGGCGCACCGCATCCAGATCGGCGATGGCCTCAGCGGTGGTGTAGAAGCGCGCATCGGCGCGCCCCTGCAGCGATGCCGCGCACTGCTGTGCGTAGTCGCGCAGCAGCGCCTCACTCGGCGCCGCGTCCTCGTCCATCTGCAGCGCCTTGCCGTCCGCGCCCAGGCAGCTGAGCGGATTGGAGCCGCCGGTGCCACGCTGGTCGATCAGGAACACGTCACGCTGCTTGCGCACCTGGCGCAGGGCCGTATCGACGATGACTGCCACTTCGCTGGCCGCCTGGCCGGGGCCGCCGGCGAGGAAGAACACGGGATCCGGCTGGCCGTTGCCGCTGTCATCCGATTCCAGCCAGGCGATGCGCAGGTCGATCTTGCGGCCCTCGGGATGGGCGCGGTCTTCGGGCACCTGCAGCTTGCCGCACTGGGCTTCGACGTTGGCGCTGGCGCCGACCGTGGTCAGCGTGCACGGACGGAACTCGATCGCCCCGTAGCGCTGGCTTGGCGTGTCATTGCCGTCGGCGGCACCGGGAGCCGTTGCACTACAGCCGGCAAGTATCGCGCCGGCAAACAGCATGCTGGCCGATCGCCTGGCCAGTCGGAAATGGTGTTTTTGCATCGTGCTTGATTCCCCTGGAGGACGTTCCTGTCGACCACGACGCAGCGCCGCGGCAGATGTGACCCACTTTCGAACAAACTTACACGGCCCCGGCGCTGGCGGCGATGGGCAATCGCGCTAGGCCGTTTCGGCAGCCGCCACCAGCCGGTCGCGGCCTTCGGCCTTGGCCCGGTACAGCGCGGCATCGGCGCGGGCGATCAGCCCAGCCAGGTCGCTATGACCATCATCCATGGCCAGGCCGATGCTGGCGGTCACCGCCACCGGGCCGGTACCCAGCGGCGCCGGCCGTTGCTGCAGTGCATGACGGATGACCGTGGCCAGTCGCTCCGCTTCGCCGGCACTGCCGGGCAGCAGCAACAGGAACTCCTCGCCGCCATAGCGACTGAGCAGGTGCACGTGGCCGCGTGCGCAGTGCTCCAGCACGCCGGTGAAATGCTGCAGCACCTGGTCGCCTGAAAGATGCCCCCAGCGGTCATTGATCGCCTTGAAGTGGTCCACGTCCAGCAGCAGCACCGCCAGCGGGCGCTGCAGGCGGCGCACCTGCTGCAGCTGGTCGGCCCCGTCGGCCAGCACCGCGCTGCGGTTGAGCAGGCCGGTGAGGCCATCGGTACGGGCGGCGCGGCGCAGGTCCACCAGCAGGCGTTCGAGCAGCAGCAGGACCAGCGCAAAGCAGCGCGCCAGTTCCAGCATTATCCCGGCCAGGTAGGTGAGGAACATCGGCGAGCCCACACGCATGATGTCCCCGCCCGCATCGGCATCTGGCGGCAGGAACAGGCGCACGACGTAGACCACCGCTTCGGCGAGGAACACCGCCGCTGCCAGCCGGCAGCTGATGCGCTGTGCCGGCGGCGCATGGCGCAGCAGCAGAACAGCGATCCAGCTGTTGATGATGATCGCGAACACGCTGAACACGTGCAGGCGCACCTCCAGGATGGGCCATGCCACCAGGAACAGGAAGATGCCGGCCATGAAGGCAGCGACCAGGCCCAGCGAGCGCCACAGCGGCATCGGCTGGCCGAGGTGCAGGGCCATGCCGCGCAGCATCAGTACGCTCGAGGCCGCCATGGCCGCATTGCCGCCGAGGATGGCCGGCACCTGCGGCAGCCAGGGGCGCAGCCCCATCAGGATCACGCCCAGGGTCAGCAGCCACAGGCTGGCCGTCCACAAACGCAGCACCGGCTGCCCGCGCAGCGCCACCAGCAGCAGCGAAAAGCCCGTTGCGATGCCGATGCACAGCAGCAGGCCAAGTACACCGATGGTGGGAAGGTCCAGGGACATGCGGTCCGTGCGTGCCAGGCAATGCCTGCATCCTAGCGCGTTCTGGCGAAACCGCTGTTGCGGGCGCGAATTCAAGCGGCCGGATGCGCGCGTGGTCTGCGGCACGCATCGCATGAAAACGGTTAACGCGTTTGCACTCGTGCACTTTTAGGAATCGTTGCATGGTGGTGGCTGCAACGGGTGTGGAGACTGCCCCCTCTTCCACACGTCCAGGGACGCACCCCATGCAGACACGCCTCCTGCTCGCCGTCGCCGCGACGCTGTCCGCAGGGATCTTCCTGCCCGGCAGCGCGCAGGCGCACGGCACGCTGTCCAAGCCGATGAGCCGCATCTACGCCTGTTACCAGGGCAATCAGGAGATTCCGACCAACCCCGCCTGCGCCGCCGCCAAGGCCTTGGGGGGGCGCAGCCGTTCTACGACTGGGCCGGCATCAACCAGGCCAACGCCAATGGCAACCATCAGGCGGTCGTGCCCGATGGCCAGCTGTGCAGCGGCGGCAACAGCAAGTACCGCGGCCTGGACCTGGACCGCAGCGACTGGACGACATCATTGATCCGCGCCGATGCCAGCGGTCGCTACACCTTCGAGTTCCTGGCCCCGGCGCCGCATGCCACCCGCGAGTGGAAGTTCTATGTCACCCGCGATGGCTGGAAGGCCGGCGACGGGCTGCGCTGGTCGGACCTCGAAGCGTTCTGCACCCTGGGCAACGTGCCGCTTCGAGAACGTGAGGTGCCGGCCAGCGGCCGGCACTATCGCGCCCGTGGCCGGCCTACTTGCTGCTGACGTACTTCTCGCGGCGGATCTGCGGGTTGCCGAGCCCCGCTTCCTTCAGCGCCTCGGCGCAGGCATCGACCATGTCCGGGTTGCCGCACAGGTAGGCGATGTCGGTGGCCGGGTCCGGCGTGAAGCCTGCCAGGGCCTGCTGCACGTAGCCGTGGTGCACGTCCGGGTGCGGGTCGGCCGGCAGTTCGCGCGACAGGCACGGCACATAACGGAAGTTCGGGTGCTTTTCGGCGAAGCTGTAGAAATCTTCGCTGTACAGCAGCTCGCCCGGGCTGCGCGCGCCCTGCAGCAGGACCACCTGCACGCCGCGCTCGGCCATGGCCGTTTCCAGCAGCGGCAGCATCGACCGGTACGGGGTAACGCCGGTGCCGGTGGCGATCAGCAGGTAGCGGGCATTGTGGTCGCCGGGGTTCAGGCAGAAGCGGCCGTACGGGCCGGACGCACTGACCTGGCCGCCGAGGTCCAGCGCCTCGAACAGGGCCGTGGCGGCACCACCGGGCACGAAGCTGACGGCGATATCCACCGCCTCGCCCGGGCCCAGCGCGTGGTCATGGAGGGTCGCCAGCGAGTAGCTGCGCTTGGTTTCGGTGCCATCGGCGTAGCTGAAATGGACCTGGATGAACTGGCCGGGCTGGAAATCCAGCGGCTGGCCGTCATCACGCACGAACTGGTAGTGGCCGACGGTGGGCGCCAGCATGCGGCGGCCGACCAGCTTGATGGGGAATTGGACAGGCACGACTTTTCGGGACAGTGTGTAGCCGGGGCAAGCCCTCGGGGTCTTCTATAATAGCCCCTCCCCGCCCCTCTCCAGCGCCAGCCCATGGGCGCGAAGGCTTCGAGCTTGGCTTCCCTGAACGATACGGCGCCCGCCCTGCGCGTGCGCGACCTGCGCAAGACCTATGACAACGGCACCCAGGCCCTGAAAGGGGTTTCCCTGGAGGTCGCCCCGGGCGATTTCTTCGCCCTGCTCGGCCCCAACGGCGCTGGCAAGTCCACCCTGATCGGCATCATCAGCTCCCTGGTCAACCTCAGCGAGGGCCAGGTGGAAGTGTTCGGCAGCGACCTGGTGCGCAACCGCAGCGCCACCATGCGCCTGATCGGCCTGGTGCCGCAGGAAATCAACTTCAACCTGTTCGAGAAGCCCTTCGACATCCTGGTCAACTACGCCGGTTTCTATGGCGTGGCCCGCGAGGAAGCGGAGAAGCGCGCCGAAGAGGAACTGAAGCGCGCGCACCTGTGGGAAAAGGCGCAGGTGATGAGCCGCACCCTGTCCGGTGGCATGAAGCGCCGCCTGATGATCGCCCGCGCGATGATGACCCGCCCGCGCCTGCTGATCCTCGACGAGCCGACCGCCGGCGTGGACATCGAGATCCGCCGCGACATGTGGCGGGTGCTGAAGGAGATCAATGCCGCCGGCACCACGATCATCCTCACCACCCACTACCTGGAAGAGGCCGAGTACCTGTGCCGCAACCTGGCCATCATCAACCACGGCCAGATCGTCACCCAAGGCCCGATGCGTACCCTGCTGGCCAAACTCGATGTGGAAGGCTTCCTGCTGGACATCGATGGTGACCTGCCCGCGCAGCTGCCGATGATCGAGGGCGCGACCCTCACCGCGCCGGATGCGCACACGCTGGACATCGACATGCCGCGCGCCATGGACCTCAACCGCGTGTTCGCCACGTTGAACGCGTCCGGCATCCGCGTGCGTTCGATGCGTACCAAGAGCAACCGCCTGGAGGAACTGTTCGTGCGCCTCACCGGCAACCAGGAGACCTCCGCATGAGCGGCACCCCGAATACGCCCGCTGCGCCGATCACCGACGCCCAGCGCAACCGCATCGCCCTGATGACCATCGTGCGCCGCGAAGTGGCGCGCATCCTGCGCATCTGGGGCCAGACCCTGGTGCCGCCGGCGATCACCATGACCCTGTACTTCCTCATCTTCGGCGGCCTGATCGGTTCGCGCGTGGGTGACATGGGCGGTTACAGCTACATGCAGTTCATCGTGCCGGGCCTGGTGATGATGAGCGTGATCCAGAACAGCTACGGAAACATCAGCTCCTCGTTCTTCGGCGCCAAGTTCGGCCGCCACGTGGAAGAACTGCTGGTGAGCCCGATGCCGAACTGGGTGATCCTGTGGGGCTACGTGGCCGGTGCGGTGCTGCGCGGCCTGATGGTGGGCGTCATCGTGCTCATCATCGCCATGTTCTTCACCCCGGTGCGCATCCCGCACCCGCTGGTGACGCTGACCACGGTGATCCTGGGCGCGACGATCTTCTCGCTGGCCGGCTTCATCAACGCGGTGTACGCCAAGAAGTTCGATGACGTGGCGATCGTGCCGACCTTCATCCTGACCCCGCTGACCTACCTGGGCGGCGTGTTCTATTCGGTGAAGCTGCTGCCGGGCTGGGCCGAGGCGGCCACGCACGCCAACCCGATCTTCTACATGGTCAATGCGTTCCGCTACGGCCTGCTGGGCAGCAGCGACGTGCCGGTGTGGGTGGCCTATGCGCTGATGCTCGGCTTCGTGGTGGTGCTGACGGGGCTGGCGCTGTGGCTGCTGCGCCGTGGCGTGGGCATGCGCAGCTGAGGGTTGCCTGCAGGGCCTGCGGCCCTGCACCCGCTGCAAGCCGGAGCAACGTCAACGTCAGAAGCTGGGTATCCGTGGGTTGGCGGGGTGGGTCCGGTTGAGGGGGACGCCGTAGACCCATCCATGGGGGCTTGGTCACGCCATCCATGCCGCTCACACCCCCTCAACCGGACCCACCCCGCCTTCGACAGTTGGCCGGTGGCCAGGATGAGGCGTAAACCTGTAGAGCCGAAGGCAGCGGCAGGAGCCGCTGCCAACGTTGCGTGCGACGGCCCGAAGGGTGCCGGTCAGGACGACCGGCATAGCCTATGCTCGGCTCTTTTTTTGCCTGCAATCTCCGGCACAATCGGGGGTCGAACACTCCCCCGGAAAACGGTGAACGTGCAATGCGCATCCTGATTCTCGGCGCCGGTGGTACCGGCGGTTACTTCGGCGGCCGCCTCGCGCAGGCCGGCGTGGACGTGACCTTCCTGGTCCGCCCGACCCGCGCCAGCCAGCTGGACCGCGATGGCCTGGTCATCCGCAGCCCCGTAGGCGACGCCAGCTTCCCGGTACAGCACGTCACTGCCGATGCCCTGCCCGCGCTTGCCGCGCAGCAGCCCTTCGACCTGGTCATCCTCAGCTGCAAGGCCTACGACCTGGACAGTTCGATCGATGCGATCGCACCGGCGGTGGGCGCCCACACCAGCGTGCTGCCCATTCTCAACGGCCTGCACCACTACGGCGCGCTGGATGCACGCTTCGGCCGTGAGGCCGTGCTCGGCGGCCTGTGCTTCATCAGCGCCACCAAGGCGCCCGACGGCGCGGTGCTGCACCTGGGCAAGCCCGCCAAGCTGACCTTCGGCGAGCGCGACGGTGGTGCGATCTCCGACCGCGTGCGTGCCTTCGCCGCTGCCTGTGCGCAGGCCAACCTGGACCACCTGGCCAGCGAGCAGATCGGCCAGGAGCAGTGGATCAAGTACACCTTCCTGACCGCGCTCGCAGCGGCTACCTGCCTGCTGCGCGCGGACATCGGCACGATCGTCGCCACCGATGATGGCGAGGCCATCGTGCGCGGCCTGTACGACGAGTGCCTGGCCGTAGCCGAGGCGGCCGGTGAGCCGGTGCCGCAGGCCGCGCAGGATACCGCGCGCGGCACCCTGAGCCAGGCCGGTTCTGCACTGAAAGCCTCGATGCTGCGCGATCTGGAAGCCGGCCAGCAGGTGGAAGCGGCGCACATCGTCGGTGACATGCTGGTGCGCGCACGCAAGGCCGAGCAGGAAGCACTGCTGCTGCAGGTCGCCTACAGCAGCCTGCAGGCCTACCAGTCGCAGCGCAGCGCGTGATGGCATCGCCCGCGCCACTGCCGTCGCCGGTGCTGATCCTCGGCCTGGGCTGGAGTGGGCGCGTACTCGCCGCGCAGCTGCAGGCGCGTGGCGTACAGGTGTCGGGCACGGTGCGCGATCCGTCGTCGACAGCCGACGATGGACTGCAGCGGCACCGCCTGCATGCCGATGCCGCGCCGTCAGTGGCGTTGCTGGAGGCCATCGCACAGGCGCAGGCGGTGCTGTGCAGCGTGCCGCCGGATGCACAGGGCGACCCTGCACTGCGCCAGCTGCTGCCTGCGCTGCAGGCCAGTACGGCGCTGCGTTGGGTGGGCTATCTATCCTCGACTTCGGTCTATGCCGATCGTGGCGGTGGCTGGGTGGACGAGAACAGCGAGGCCGATGCCAGCGAAACCGCTGGCGTGCAGCGCCGCCTGGCCGAAACGCAGTGGCGGGCCCTGGCCGACGCGCGTGGTATCGCCTCGGCGGTGTTCCGTCTGCCGGGCCTGTATGGCCCTGGCCGCAATGCGCTGCTGCAGTTGGCCGAGCGCCGCGCGCGCCATGTCGTACGGCCCGGGCTGGTGTTCAACCGGCTGCATGTGGAGGATCTGTCGGCGGTGGTCATCGCGGCGATGCAGCGGCCCACGCGGGATGGCCTGTACTTGCCTGCCGATGACGAACCGGCGCCACCGCAGGATGTGCTGGCCTATGCCGCACGGCTCGGTGGGTTCGCGCTGCCACCGGCAGTGGCCTGGGATGACCCGGCGGTGAGCGCAACGCTGCGGCGCTTCTACGCCAGCAGCAAGCGCGTCGACAGCTGCGGTACGCGCGAAGCGCTGGCGTGGGCGCCGAAGTTTGCGACGTATCGGGAGGGGCTGGAGGAGCTGGCCGCTTCGCTCGCCGGGCATGGCCCGGCGCTACCGCGCGACGTCTGATTCCCACCGCTGTGCTCGCCGGGCGTGGCTCGGCGCTACCGTCCTGTGTCCACCGCTCTTGTAGAGCCGAGCCCATGCTCGGCTTGCGGCAGCCGAGCATGGGCTCGGCTCTACAGGATCAACCCGCGTCGGGCAGGCGGAAGAACGTGCGCGTCGCGGCGGTGGCATTGGCCGCGGTCACGGCCACGTCTTCGCCACGATCGCGGGCCAGTTCCTCGACGATGTGCGAGAGGAACATCGGTTCGTTGCGGCGGTCCTTCGGCATCGGCTTCAGCGTACGCGGCAGCAGGTACGGCGCGTCGGTCTCGATCATCAGGCGGTTGGCCGGGATGTTCTTCACCAGTTCGCGCAGGTGCGCGCCACGGCGCTCGTCGCACAGCCAGCCGGTGATGCCGATGTACCAGTCCTGGTCCAGGTAATCGAACAGCTCGTCACGTTCGCCGGTGAAGCAATGCACCACCGCCGGGCCGAGGCGGCCTTCGAAGTTCTTCATCTGCGCCATGAAATCGGCATGCGCATCGCGCTGGTGCAGGAACAGCGGCTTGCCATTGTCCGCGGCCAGCTGCAGCTGGCGCTCGAAAGCGCGGTGCTGGGCCGGGCGCGGCGAGAAATCACGGAAGTAATCCAGCCCGCACTCGCCCACCGCCACCACGTCCGGGTGCGCATGCAGCGCGCGCATTTCGGCGTCGCATTCCTCGGTGTATTCCACCGCGTGGTGCGGGTGCACGCCCGCGGTGGCGTACAGGAAACCCGGATGCTGCTGGGCCAGCTGCACGGCCAGCGGCGAGTGCTCGCGGCTGGCACCGGTGATGACCATCTGCACCACGCCGGCCTGCCGTGCGCGGTCCAGGACGGCATCGCGGTCGCGGTCGAAGGAGTCGTGGGTCAGGTTGGCGCCGATATCGATCAGGTGCATGGTCATCGCGGGGGAAAAGTGCCCGCGCATTGTACCCGCGCCGGCCATGGCCCCTTATCCTTTGCACATGAACGCCCCGCTCTTCCCGATTTCCCCGCTGCTGCCGCAGATCCAGCAGCACCTGGCCGCGCAGCCGCGGCTGGTGCTGGAAGCTCCGCCCGGTGCCGGCAAGACCACCCAGGTGCCGCTGGCCCTGCTCGATGCGCGGTGGCTGCAGGACCGCAGGATCATCCTGCTGGAACCGCGCCGGGTGGCCGCACGCAGCGCCGCACTGTTCATGGCGCGGCAGCTGGGCGAAGAGGTGGGCGGCACCGTCGGCTACCGCATCCGCTTCGAGAACAAGGTCTCCGCGCGCACCCGCATTGAAGTGGTCACCGAAGGCATCCTGACCCGCATGCTGCAGGATGACCCGATGCTGGAAACGGTCGGCGCGATCCTGTTCGATGAATTCCATGAGCGCCACCTCAGTGGCGACCTCGGCCTGGCCCTGGCGCTGGACGTGCAGGCGCAGCTGCGCGACGACCTGCGGCTGGTGGTGATGTCGGCCACGCTGGATGGCGAGCGGCTTGCCCGCTTCCTCGATGCGCCGCGCCTGAGCAGCGAAGGCCGCAGCTACCCGGTGGCGGTCAGCCATTTTCCGGCGCGCCGCGATGAGGCGCTGGAACTGCAGGTGCGCCGCGCGGTGCAGCAGGCTCTGGCCGATCATCCCGGCGACCTGCTGGTGTTCCTGCCCGGCCAGCGCGAGATCGCGCGCGTGCAGGCGGGCCTGCAGGAATCGCTGGACGGCAGCGTCGAGGTGCTGGCGCTGCACGGCGAGCTGCCGGTGGAACAGCAGGCACGCGTGCTGCAGGTCGCCAGCGATGGCCGCCGCCGCGTGGTGCTGGCCACCAACGTGGCCGAATCCTCGGTGACCCTGCCCGGCGTGCGCGTGGTGATCGACAGCGGCCAGGCGCGCGAGCCGCGCTACGATCCCAACAGCGGCTTCACCCGGCTGGACGTGGTGGCCATCGCCCAGGCCTCGGCCGACCAGCGCGCCGGCCGTGCCGGACGCGTGGCCGAGGGCGTGGCGTGGCGGCTGTGGCCGCAGTCGCAGCGGCTGGAGCCGCAGCGCCGCGCCGAGATCGACCAGGTGGAACTGGCCGGGCTGGCACTGGAACTGGCGGCCTGGGGCAGCAGCGACCTGCGTTTCCTCGATCCGCCGCCGTCCGGCCCGATGGCCGCCGCACGCGAACTGCTGCAGCGCCTGGGCGCACTGTCGGACACCGGCGCGATCACCGCACTCGGTCGCCGCGTACTGGCGCTGGGCACCCACCCGCGCATGGCGGCGATGCTGCTGGCCGCGCCCGATGCGCGCGCACAAGCGCTGGCCGCCGATCTGGCCGCACTGCTGGAAGCACGCGATCCGCTGCGCCAGGGCGGCGATGCGCTGGCCGCGCGCTGGCGTGCACTGGCGGCATTCCGCAATGGTCGTGCGCCGTCCGATGCCAACCGCAGCGGACTGGCCGCCATCGATGCCGCCGCCAAGCAGTGGCGCCGACGCCTGCGCTGCGACGCCACGCCGCCCAGCAGCATCGAAGCGCATGAACTGGGTGATCTGCTGGCCCACGCCTTCCCCGACCGCATCGGCTTCCAGCACCCCAGCGATCCGCTGCGCTACCTGCTGGCCAACGGCCGCAGCGCGCGCCTGCATGAACTGAGCGACCTGCGCGGCGAGCCGTGGCTGGTGGTCAGCGAGCTGCGCTATGAAGCACGCGATGCCCTGCTGCTGCGCGCCGCGCCCGTGGATGAAAACGCGTTGCGCGCGGCATGGCCGCAGCGCTTCGTCACCGAGGACACCGTGCGCTGGGACAGCGAGCGCCGCGCCCTGGTGGCCCTGCGCGAGACGCGCTTCGACCGTATCGTGCTGGACAGCCGCTCGGCCGGCCGCGTCGATCCGCAGCATGCCGCGCAGGCACTGACCGATGCGGTGGCCGAACTCGGCCTGTCCGCGCTGCCGTGGACCGAGGGGCTGCGCCAGTGGCAGGCGCGGGTGGAATCGCTGCGCCGCTGGATGCCCGAACTCGGCCTGCCCGACTGCAGCGACTGCGCCCTGCTCGCCACGCGCGCGCAATGGCTGCAGCCGGCCTTCGCCGGCAAGACGCGGCTGGATGCCCTGGACGAGGGCAGCTTCGGTGAAGCACTGAAGTCGCCACTGGAATGGTCGCAGCGGCAGCTGGTGGAGCGCCATGCGCCGATCCGCATCACCGTGCCCTCGGGTCTGGAGCGATCGATCAGCTACGCGCTGGACAGCGAGAGCGGTGAACCGCTGCCGCCGGTGCTGGCGGTGAAGCTGCAGGAACTGTTCGGCCTGGCCGACACCCCGTGCATCGCCGATGGCCGCGTGCCGCTGACCCTGCACCTGCTGTCGCCCGGTGGCCGCCCGCTGCAGGTCACCCAGGACCTTCGCAATTTCTGGGAAAACACCTATGCCGAGGTGAAGAAGGAAATGAAGGGCCGCTACCCGCGCCATCCGTGGCCGGAGGACCCGTGGACGGCGACCGCCACGCACCGGGCGAAGCCGCGGGGCACCTGATGAATTCCGGTAGCGGGGGGGGGGGGGGGGGGGGGGGGGGGGGGGGGGGGGGGGGGCGGGGGGGGGGGGGGGGGGGGGGGGGGGGGGGGGG
>NZ_JAMOKY010000036.1:0-43813 GCF_024499815.1 Stenotrophomonas testudinis
GGCCTCGCCCGCCGGCTGGCCACTGGCCACCGCACCAGCTTCGGCGGCAGCGGCCGCCTCGGCGCCGGGCTGGTCGCCGCCGCCTTCCTGCGCGCCGCGGCCGACAAATTCAATCCGCACGCGCTCGCCTTCGGCACCGGCGTCGTCCGGCGCGGTGGTGCGGATCACCGCCACCCACAGCAGCAACAGGAAGAACAGCAGGTGCAGCAGCGCGCTGACCACCGCCGAGGTCCAGCGCATCCAGCGCTGGTCACGCGGGGCCGGCTCCCATCCCTGCCACAGCAGGCGCCGCGCCGCCCCCCACGGGCTCAAGGCCGGCAGCAGCCCGGGGCGTCCGGGCAATGGGCGTGGCAGCAGCACCGCGATCACGTCGCTGGCATGGAACGGCCGCGCGATCGGCTTCAGCGAGCGCAGCCAGATCGCCCAGCCATAGGGCAGGCGCGTGCGTTTTTCGAGGATGAGAGGGTGCTGCTGGCGCGCCAGCAGCAGATCGATCAGTTGCTCGGCTCTGGGCAGAGGCACGCGTTGGCGATCAGGCGGCGTTGCCGCGGGGGATGTACGGCGCGTGGCCGCTGTCATGGTCGGTCGCGTCGCGCACGGCGGTGACGCCCGGCACGCGGCCCATCAGGGTCTTTTCGATGCCCTGCTTGAGCGTGACGTCGGCCATGCCACAGCCCTGGCAGCCGCCGCCGAAGCGCAGCAGCACCACGCCATCGGCCGAGACTTCCTGCACGGCGACCTTGCCGCCATGCGAAGCGAGCTGCGGGTTGACTTCGTTTTCCACCACCCAATGCACGCGCTCGACCAGCGAGGCGGCCTCGCCGGGCGCTTCGCCCTTGATGCGCGGGGCCTTGATGGTCAGCTGCTGGGTGCCTGCGGTGCCGGGAACGATGTCGATCTCGGCACCGTCGAGCCAGCCCACGCTGAGCGCGTCGACATAGAGGGTGAAGCCATCGCAGTCCACGGCCCACTCGTCACCGAGCAGGTCGCTGGGTTCGGCGAACTCCAGGCGGGCGTCTGCGCGCGGCGTGCCGGGATCGACGGCGCTCAGGCGCACGCCCATGCCGGGCACGCCCTCGCGTTCGATCAGCTTGCGGAAGTGGGTCTGGGCAGTGTCGGAGATCTGGATCATCAGGCTATTCTAGCCAAGTCAGCGCCGGTCGCTCATTCGGTTTATACACCGGCCGGCGCATTGTTCAGTCAATTCGAGGTGGAGGAACCCATGTCCGACCTGATTCCGCTGGCACAGGCGCGTTGCGTGCCGCGCAAGGGCAGCGACCACAAGCTGGGCGAAGCGCGCCTGGCCGAACTGCTGCCGCAGGTGCCGGGCTGGGAACTGGCCGAGGCCGGCCAGGCGCTGGTGCGCACGTTCCGCTTCAAGGATTACTACGCCACCATGGCCTTCGTGAACGCGCTGGCCTGGATCGCCCACCACGAGGACCACCACCCGGACCTGGGCGTGCACTACGACCGCGCCGTCGTGCGCTATTCCACCCACGACGTGGGCGGGCTGAGCGAGAACGACTTCATCTGCGCGGCCAAGACCTCGGCCCTGACGGAGCACGTGAAATGAATGTTCGACTGCTGAGCCTGTCCCTGCTCGCCGCCACCGGCCTGGCGGGCTGCGGTTCGTCCGAGCCGCCGGCACCGCCGGCCGCGCCGCCCACCGAGGTGGCCGCGGTGAAGACCCCGCCGCCGCAGTACCCGATGGAGCTGGCCTGCACCGGCGTGGGCGGCACCAGCACCTTCAAGGTCACCATCGGCACCGATGGCCGCCCCAGCGAAGTCCTGCTGCTGACCGGCGCCGGCAACGCGCAGCTGGATGACCTGGCCAGGACCGCCGTCCAGGCGTGGGAGTTCAAGGCCGCCACCCGCAACGGCCAGGCCGTGCCCGCCACCATCCAGGTGCCGGTCAGCTTCAACCCGCCGCAGCCGAAGCCGGACCAGTGCTTCGCCATTGAAGAGCGGATGCGCCGCGGCGGCTGAAGGCCGACGTAGCGACCAGGCCAGCCGACGCCCGCCGTGCCCCCGCCGCCCCGTCCTGACCCGGGGCGGCTGCTGAATGACCAGGAACGCGTCGGTAAATGCTGCAGATCTCCCCGGAAAACTTCTGGATCGCGCTTTCGGTCACCCTCGCCGCTGGCCTGGCTACGGCCATCGGCAGCCTGCTGGTCCTGTTCTCGCGCCGCCCGAGCCCGCGCCTGCTGGCGTTCGGCCTGGCGTTTGCCGGCGGCGCGATGGTGTACGTCTCGCTGTCGGAAATCCTGAACAAGTCGATCGAATCGTTCGCGCTGGCCTACGGCGCGCGCGGCGGCTTCACCTGGGGCACCATCGCCTTCCTGCTGGGCGTGCTGGCGATCGTGGCCATCGACCATCTGATCCCGAACCCGCACGAGACGCTGGATTCAAAGGAACCTGCGTTCCGCGACAACAACAAGGCTTACATCAAGCGGGTCGGCCTGCTGACGGCCGTGGCGATCACCGCGCACAACTTCCCCGAAGGCCTGGCCACCTTCTTCGCGACGGTGGAAAGCCCGTCGGTGGGCATGCCGCTGGCCTTCGCCATTGCCATCCACAACATCCCCGAGGGCATCGCCATCGCGGTGCCGGTGTACTTCGCCACCCAGAGCAAGCTGCACGCCTTCATGGCCAGCCTGCTGTCGGGCCTGGCCGAGCCGGTGGGCGCGGTGCTCGGCTACTTCCTGCTGAAGGGCTCGCTGTCGCACGCCACGTTCGGCTGGGTGTTCGGGCTGATTGCCGGGGTGATGGTGTTCCTGGCACTGGATGAACTGCTGCCGGCGGCCAAGCGCTATGCCAAGGGCCACGAGACCGTGTACGGGCTGGTGGCGGGCATGGGCACGCTGGCGATCAGCCTGGTGCTGTTCAAGTGGTGAGGGATTTGCGCGCAGCCCCGTAGAGTCAAGCTTGCTCGACTGGCTTTCTGCGCAACCCGGCAGAAGAGCAGTCGAGCGTGGCTCGACTCTACAAGAGCTCCTTACTTCAGCCGTTCGAGCGCTTCCACCAGCTCGTCGGCCAGCGGTGCGTTCAGCACGTACGGGGTCTTGCCGGCGTCCAGCGCGAACTCCAGCGAGGCCGCATGCAGGAACAGGCGCTTCAGCCCGATCTGCTCACGAAGCCGCTTGTTGACCGCCGGATCGCCGTATTTGTCGTCACCGGCCACCGGATGACCCAGATGCTGGGCATGCACGCGGATCTGGTGGGTACGGCCGGTCTCGATGCGCACTTCGCAGTATGAATGGCCACCCTTGCGCTCCAGCACCCGGAAGTGGCTGATCGATTCCTTGCCGATCGCGTTGACCTGCACGTGGCGCTCGCCCCCCTGGCGCAGGCCCACGTGCAGCGGCGCGTCGACCGTCATCACGCCGTCGGGCATGCGGCCGGCCAGCAGGGTCAGGTAGCGCTTGCGGATGCCGGCACCGTGGTCTTCACGCAGCAGCGCCTGCAGCTCGCTCAGCGCCGAACGCTTCTTGGCCACGATCAGCAGGCCCGAGGTGTCGCGATCCAACCGGTGGACCAGCTCCAAGGTCTGCCCCGGACGCAGGGCACGCAGGGTCTCGATGGCGCCGAAGCTGATGCCGCTGCCGCCGTGGCTGGCCACGCCGGTCGGCTTGTTCAGGGCCAGCAGGCGCGCATCTTCGAAGACGATGGCCTGTTCCAGGCGGCGCATGAAGGACTCGGGCGGACCCGCCTTGTCTCCTTCCTCGGTGAGACGAACCGGCGGCACGCGCACCTCGTCGCCCGCTTCCAGCTTGCGTTCGGCCTTGGCGCGACCGCCATTCACGCGGACCTGGCCGCTGCGCACCAGCTTGTAGACCAGGCTGCGCGGGGCGCCCTTGAGCTGGCCCAGCAGGAAATTGTCCAGGCGCTGGCCCGCACGGTCCTCGGGAACGGTGATCATGCGCACGGAAGGCTTGTCGCCAGCGGGCTTGGTGGGGTCTGATGCAGTCATCTGGCTGTTTATTCTGTTACACTCGGGGGGCGAGATAAGGGATTGATTTTGTTGGAAGTTACTCAGGGCCAGAAGCCCAGCTTCCGACGAATCCGGCACAGTGCGCGACCACCGCCCGCGGGGCGGCCATGTTAGCGGCTCACCGGCCTTCCCGGCCATCGCCGGATGCCTGACACGCAACCGTGCTGAACATGTCCCGTGTGGCGCTCCAGCCTGGCTGACAGCTGCCTCCGGCCCTGCAACACCCCAAAACCAGAAAAGTGAAGCGCTCCCGCGGCCTGCCGTGGTGTCGTAGCGCTGGAAACCCAAGCCGCCCTCCCCGCGCATGCGCGAATGGGCGGTGAACCGTGTCCAGAGGCGAAACCCCATGGCGTTCCGCGCGGTAGCCGCTTGCGAGGAACGCAACAATGAAGCGAATGCTGATCAACGCCACGCAGGCCGAAGAACTGCGTGTTGCCATCGTCGATGGCCAGTCGTTGTATGACATCGATATCGAGCAGCCGGCGAAGGAACAGAAGAAGTCCAACATCTACAAGGGCCGGATCTTCCGCATCGAGCCCTCGCTGGAAGCGGCCTTCGTCGAATACGGCGGTGGCCGCCATGGCTTCCTGCCGCTGAAGGAAATTTCCCGCGACTACTTCCAGGCCGGCGTCGACCACAACAAGGCCGGCATCCGCGAGCTGCTGAAGGAAGGCCAGGAAATCGTCGTCCAGGTGGACAAGGAAGAGCGCGGCAACAAGGGCGCCGCCCTGACCACGTTCATCTCCCTGGCCGGCCGTTACATGGTGCTGATGCCGAACTCGCCGAGCGCTGGCGGTGTCTCGCGTCGCATCGAAGGCGAAGACCGGGCCGCCCTGAAGGACGCCCTGGACAAGCTGAACATCCCCGACGACATGGGCGTGATCATCCGCACCGCCGGCGTCGGCCGCGATGCCGAAGAACTGCAGTGGGATCTGGATTACCTGCTGAACGTCTGGCGCGCCATCGCCGAAGCTGCCCTGAGCAAGCCGGCCCCGTTCCTGATCTACCAGGAATCGCGCCTGATCGTGCGCGCCCTGCGTGACTACCTGCGCGCCGACATCGGCGAGATCCTGGTGGACACCGAGGAGATGTACGAGCACGCCCGCGAGTTCATGCAGCAGGTGATGCCGCAGACCCTGCGCAAGCTCAAGCATTACAAGGACGACATCCCGCTGTTCAACCGCTTCCAGATCGAATCGCAGATCGAAGGCGCCTACGAGCGCAACGTGCGCCTGCCGTCGGGCGGCTCGATCGTGGTCGACCAGACCGAAGCGCTGACCGCCGTCGACGTCAACTCCTCGCGCGCCACCAAGGGCAGCGACATCGAGGACACCGCCTTCCAGACCAATCTGGAAGCGGCCGAGGAAGTGGCCCGCCAGCTGCGCCTGCGCGACCTGGGCGGCCTGGTGGTCATCGACTTCATCGACATGGCCTCCAACAAGCACCAGCGTGAGGTCGAGAACCGCCTGGCCAACGCGCTGAAATATGACCGCGCGCGCGTCCAGGTCGGCCGAATCTCGCGCTTCGGCCTGCTCGAAATGAGCCGCCAGCGCCTGCGCCCGAGCCTGGGTGAGTCCAGCCAGATCGTCTGCCCGCGTTGTGACGGCCACGGCCGCATGCGCAGCGTCGAGTCGCTGTCGCTGTCGATCATCCGCGTCGCCGAAGAGCATGCGATGAAGGAGAACACCGGGCAGGTGCTGGTCCAGGCCCCGGTGGAGATCGCCAATTACCTGCTGAACGAGAAGCGCAGCGCCCTGCGTGAGATCGAGCAGCGCCACGAAGCGCCGATCGTGATCGTCGCCGACGAGCAGCTGCACACCCCGCATTACAACGTGACCCGCCTGCGCGAGAACGAGCTGGGTGAAGACAGCAACAAGCCGAGCTACCAGCGTGGCACCCCGCGCAAGCTGCCGGTGCACGCCCTGACCAAGGGCCAGCTGAACATCCCGCCGCCGGCCGTGACCCAGGTCAAGCACACCGCACCGGCCCCGGTGCGTGCCGAAGCCGAACCGGTGGCCGCCCCGGCCCCGGCACCGGTCGCCGCTGCCCCGGCACCGGCCGCCAGTGGCGGCGTGGTCGGCTGGCTGAAGCGCATCTTCGGTGGCGAGACGGCTCCGGCCGCCGCTCCGGCCCCGGCAGCCCGCCAGCCGCAGCAGGATGGCGGCCGCAAGGACCGCAACAAGGATCGCAACAAGGACCGCAGGGATCGTCGCGAAGACAGCCGTGGCAACGGCGGCAACGGCAATGCGCAGCAGCAGAAGGACGGCGGCAACCGCAAGGACCGTGGTGAGCAGCGCAAGGACGGCCGCCAGGGCGGCAACAACAACGGCAATGCCCAGCAGCAGCCGCAGCAGGGCAAGCAGAAGGACGCCCAGCAGAAGGACGGCCAGCAGCAGCCGCAGCAGCAGAAGCAGCCGCGAAACGAGCAGCAGGGCCAGAACCCGCAGCAGCAGCCGAAGCTGAAGCAGCCGAAGCAACCGCGTCCGCAGCAGGACGGCGACAAGCCGGCCGAGAAGCCGCAGCGCGCCGCCGCCGAAGCACCGGCCGACACCGCAACCGCGGCTGCCGCCGTGGCCGCGACCGCCGTCGCCGCCAACGCGGTGACCGCGCAGGAAGGCACCGCACCGGTGGCACCGGCTGCACCGGTCGCCGACGTGGTGGTGGCTGATGGCGCACCGGTGGCCGATGCCACGGTGGCTGCAGGTACGGACGCCGACGCGGTTGCCGTGTCCGGCGAAGATGCTGCGACCGATGCCGCAGGCGAACAGGCCGGCGAAGGCGCGACCCGCCGCCGTCGTGGCCGTCGCGGTGGCCGTCGTCGTCGCCGCGGTGGCGCCGAGAATGCCGCCGGTACCGATGCCCTGGGCGATGACCAGGACGACGGTGACGAAGGCGATGACAACGACAGCGCCGACCAGGCTGCCGACACTGCCGCCGAGGCTGCTCCGGTCGCCGCCGCGCAGCCGTCGCGCTCGCAGCCGGAATTCGATTTCGATGACGAAGCCGAACCGGTGGTCGTGGAAGCTGAAAAGCCCGCCCGTGCGCCGGTCGCCGTTGCCGCTGCCGCCCCGGTGGTTGCCGTGAGCAGCGCCGTCGTCGAAGCCGTCGCTCCGCAGGAAGCGGCAGCCCCGGCACCGGTCACCAAGGCCGAGCCGACCCCGCAGCCGGTGCAGACCAGCATGCTGGACCAGATCGACGCTGCAACCCCGGCCCAGCCGGAAGCACCGGTCGCTCCGGTGGCTGACGCCAAGCCGGTTGTCGAGGAAGCTGCCCCGGTGGCCGCGCCGGCACCGGTGGTCGTCGAAGCCGCTCCGGCGCTGGAAGTGGCTCCGGTCGTCGAAGCCAAGCCGGTGATTGCTGAAGCCGCCCCGGTGGTGGAAGCCGCTCCGGTGGTGGAAGCGAAGCCGGTCGTCGAGGCCGCCCCGGTGGTCGAAACCGCACCGGTCGTCGAGCAGCCGGCAGCGCCGGTGGCCGTCGAAGCCGCGCCGGTCGAAGCCGCAGCACCGGTGGCCGAAGCCGTGGTGACGCCGTCGATCGACCCGGTGGCCGATGGCCATGCCGATTCGGCCAGCCAGGCCGCTGATGCCCAGGAATGGGACGAAGACGAAGAAGCCGCCAAGCGCACGCCGCCGGCGAACTGATCGTTCTTTGATCGCGTAGAACGAAACGGCGGGGATCGATGATCCCCGCCGTTTTTGCTTGTGCGTCTGCCGCCGCGCTGGTGGATGCCACGCCGATTCAACGCACGCGGATACACCCGTGCCAACCAAGGTTGGCACCTGCCATCACGTGAAACCCTGCGGGGTCAGCGTGCCGGGGCGAACTGCAGGCGGGTCCAGACCCCGTAGTGGTCCGACGCCCAGCGACCGCTGTCGTCGGGCTGGTCGAACAGGATCTTCGCTTCGCGCGCGACCATCCGGTCCTGCTGGAAGAAGATGTGGTCGATGCGCGAGGGCGCCTGGTAGTAGTGCCGGTTCAACGTACTCACACCGGTCAGGTCGGTGTTCAAGTGCACGCTGCCGTAGCTGTCGCCGTAATGGCTGCGCAGCTCGCTCAGGTCGCCCGCATCCACCAGAGCGTTGAAGTCACCGGCGATCACCACCGGCGCACCGGCCGAGGTGTCGGTGATATAGCGCAGCAGGTCTTCCACCTGGCTTCGGCGGATGCCCTGGCCACGCTCGTCGCTGCGCTCGTTCAGATGCGTGGCATAGACGTTCACCGGCTGCCCGTCCACGTCGATGCGCAGGTGGGCCACGGTGCGGTAGTCATCCAGCGGCTGCAGCAGGTGCTCGCCGTGGGCCAGGATCGCCCGCCGGGTCAGCAGGGCGTTGCCATAGCGCTTGGGCGCGCCCACCGGATCAGTGGAGACGAAGACGTACTTGTAGCCGAGCTGGCTGGCCAGCCACTGCGCCTGGTTGCGCACGTTGCGGCGCTGGATCACTTCCTGCAGGGCGATGGCATCGGGCTGCAGGCGCTTGAGCTCGGCCACGATCGTGCGCCGCCGGGTCGGCCAGTCCTCGCGGTCATGGTGCAGGTTGAAGGTCACCATGCCCATTCCGGGTGCGGTCGATGACTCCACAACGGCGGGTTCACCCAACGGCTGCGCCACCGCCAGCTCCGACAACGCCAACGCGATTGCCAGCCCCAGGGCGCGCACTGCCACGCGCGCCCTCCCCTGCTTCAACGCCATGCTCACTGCCCCTTGCGTTCTGCGCGGCGCACCGCGCTTGGCACGTCGATCTCGATCCGTGCCGGCAGCTGGTGCACGCGCAGCTCGCGGTTGCTCCATTCGGCCGGCTCGCCATTGATGGTGGCCGCACCCGGTTCGCCGCTGTACGGCCACGGCAGCACGACGCCACCCGGCGGCGGCATCAGGCCCGGCTGCAGGTCCAGCACCAGCTGCTTGTCACTGCGCTGCAGGCGGTAGTTCAGCTGGCCCTGCGGCGTGCGCAGGCCCTGTACCGCGATGCCATCCCCCTGGAACCAGGCGGTGGGAATGCCGGCAGCCAGCACCAGCGCCTCATCGGCGTCGCGGTTGTAGGCGAACATGTCCAGTGCCGAGCGCACGAAGTCGGATGCCACCCAGGCATGCGGCAGGTCACCGACGAAGAACGGCTTGCGCGGCGTGCGCGAGACCACTTCGGCCCACTGGTTCCAGGCCTGCGGCGCGCGGTCCTTGAAGAAGAACTGGGTGGCCTGCCAGGCACGGTCGCGCCAGCCCAGGCGCACGAAGGCCGCCACGTTGCGCCACTCGTAGGGCGTGTAATCCTTCCATTCGCGCTTGCCATCACGGCGCGCGACGAACTCGGTCCAGTAGCGTTCGAAGGTCGCCTCCAGCGCCTCCTGCGGCAACCGGCCCTGCTCGCCACCCGGCGCCAGCGCGATGGTGGTGGAGGTGGCATCGAAATCACCCAGCTCGGCGGAACCGGGCAGGTAGTCGATCCTGTGCTGCTGCATGGCAGACAGCAGCGAGGACTGCAGGTCGTCGCGGAACTGGTCGCGCGACTCGCTGATCTGCATGGCTTCGAGCTTGCCCAGCTGGGCGGCCACCTGTGCGGCATCCTTGTAACCGCGCAGTGCCCAGAAGTTGTCCCAATACGAGTGCATCGGCTTGGCAGAATAGCCTTCGTGGCTGATCGAGGCCGGCATCATTCCGTAGAAGGCGGGATTGCGCGCGCGGTTCTCTTCGGTGCGCTCGCTGGCGCGCAGCTGCTCCATGTAGCTGTAGGCACCCTGCACGTGCGGCCACATCAGCTCGAGGAAAGTGCCGTCGCCGGTGTAACGCCAGTACTCGGCGATGTTGTAGATCAGCTCGCCATGGCTGTCGTTCTCCGGCACCGGGTCGCTGCCGCGGGCATCGACGCAGCACGGTACCTTGCCGTTCTCGAACTGGAACGGCGCATACCAGGTCACGTAATCGCGCACGGCATCGCTGCGGCCCATGCGCAGCAGGCCTTCGGAAATCATCGCGCCATCGCGGATCCAGCTGCGCGCGTACGAACGCGTGCCCGGCTGCAGGCGCGGGCCGACACGCGAGATCAGCATGTGCGCCACCGCGGTCCGCAGGGTTTCCACCAGCGGCTGGCCCGCCGCGGGCACCTGCAGGCTGACCACGCCCAGCTTGTCGCGCCACATCACCGCGACCTGCTGTTGCGCCTTGGCCACGTCCAGCGCCTGCGGCTTCCAGCCGCCGGTCTGCGGCAGCACCACGGCCACCTCGCGGCTCTGCCCGGGTTCGAGCTTGATCGTGTACAGCAGGGCGCCGGAAGCCAGGCCCGTGGAATCCTTCACCGCCGTGGTCGTCGGGAACTTGCCTGAGGCCAGGTGCATCGCATCGAGCTTGCCGTCGAACGTGGTGGCGAAGCGGGCGTCCGGGGCCTGCAGCGGGTAGATGCGCGGCTCGCCGTTGATGCGCACCAGCTGATCGCCCACGTCCAGCGCTTCGATGCGACTGAAGCCACCGGTGGTGTTGAGGAACTGGGTCGGCGGGTTGACCTGCCAGGGCCGGATCGCCAGCGCCAGGGTGTATTCGTGGGCGACCTTGTCCGGGTTGCTCAGGCGGTAGCGGCCGATCAGCTGGGCGCGGTCGGGCGTGCCCTGCACGAAGCTGGTCACCGACAGGCCGGCCTTCTCATGCACCCAGTCGACTGTGGCGATGGGCAGGTAACGGTCCTGCAGCGACTGCGTGGCGGCCACGCTGGACCAGTCCAGCAGCTTGCCGTCCAGGCGGATGAACGGCTCGATGCTGAAGCTGCCCTTGGCCGGCTCCAGCGCGCCATCCTCGCTGATGAGGGCCTGTTCCTGGCCGCCATCGAGGCCGAGCAGGGTCCAGTACGGCTGCTCGCCGACGTAGGCACGCGGCAGCGAACCGCGCGGCAGGTCTGCGGCCACCGAGGACAGGAAGGCATTGGGCGTGGCCGCGAATGCCAGCGGCTTCAGCGCGATATCGCGGATGCCGTAGCGCCAGTTGGGCCCGTCTTCCAGGTCGAAGCGCACGTAGCGCGCATCGGTATCGGGCAGCGCCAGCCAGTCTCGGCCGCCACCACCACCGCTGACCTCGCGCACGGTGCGCCAGTCACGGCCGTCCTCGGAGGTGCGCACGACGTAACGGGTCGCCTCCAGGTTGGGCAGCCAGTCGATCACCGCGCCGCCGATCTCACGGCTCTTGTGGAGGTCCAGGCTGATGGTCTGCTGCTTGACCCCGCCGCTGACCCAGAACGTATCGCTCTTGCCGTCGATCATGCGGTCCTGCAGCGCGGTGGCCGTATCGGCGATCACCGACGGCATCAGCGCCGAGTCATCCTGCGGCGGCAGGCCCTGCAGGGTCAGCTTGTCGAAGCACACGGTGCCGCGGCCACCGACCTTGCTGTAGATGGTGAACTCGACCGCCGCGCTGCGCGCCATCTCCTTTTCGGCCGACGGCCCCCAGGCCTTGTCGATCTGCCGGCGGCGGTACTCCACCGGCGTCCAGGCCTTGTTGAAGCTGTAGCCGGGGCGGTTGACCCACCAGACGTTGTCGCCGCTGGCATCGATCAGCTTGAACTGCAGGTCGTTGCGCGGGGAATCACCGCGCAGCTGGAACCCGAACCGGTAATTGGCCGGGTACTCGATGTTCAGCGCGCGGCGGATGCCCACATAGCCGGAAACCTTGTGGAAGTCGTAATCAAGGCACAGCGCGCGGCCGCCGCCGGCGCCGCTGACCGGCCGCAGCGAACCGCTGACCTGGTCGGACAGCACCAGCTTCCATGCGCTGATGTCGTCGAAGTCATCCAGCACCTTGGGCGCCGGCAGCGCCGGTGGTGCGGCGATCGCCAGGGAGGTCCACAACAGGCCCAATCCAACGGCGATCGCTCGCTTCATCCCTTGACGCTCCCCAGCAACAGACCTTGGATGTAGTACCGCTGCAGGACCAGGAACAGGGCCAGCACCGGAACCACGGTGACCACCGCGCCGGCCATCATCATTTCCACGTCCATGATGTGCTCGCGCGAGAGGGTGGCCAGCGCCACCGGCAAAGTGTAGTGCTCCTGGTCGGTCAAGACGATCAGCGGCCACATGAAATCGTTCCACGCGCCCATGAAAGTAAAGATCGCCAGGGTCACCAGCACCGGCTTGAGCATCGGCAGCACGATCTGGAAGAAGATGCGCAGCTCCCCTGCCCCGTCGATGCGGGCCGCTTCCAGCAGCTCGTCCGGGATGGAACGGGCGTACTGGCGCACCAGGAAGATGCCGAACACGCTGGCCAGCGCCGGCACGATCACGCCGCCGAAGCTGTTGACCAGGCCCAGCTGCTTCATCAGCAGGAACAGCGGCAGCATCGCCACCTGCGCCGGGATCACCAGCGCGGCCATCAGCACCTGGAACAGGCGTTCACGGCCGACGAAGTTCAGCTTGGCGAAGGCATAGCCGGCCATGGTGTTGAGCAGCAGCGAACCGAAGGTGATCGCCACCGACACCAGCAGGCTGTTGGCGAAGTTGCCGCCCATGCCGGTGCGCGCGAACAGCTCGGTGTAGTTGTGGGTGGTGACGTGCGAGGGCAGCAGCGGAGGCGGGAAATGGGTCGCCTCACCCTGCGGCATGAACGATACCGAGAGCATCCACAACAGCGGCGCCAGGCTGACCAGGGCCAGCACCAGCAACGCGCCATTGATCATCCACGGGTGCCAGCGCGACTGGCCGATCTCACGACTCATACCAACTGCCTCTTGCGGCCGAAACGCAGCATCACGGTGGTCACCGCCAGGATGATCAGGAACAGCAGGAACGCCACGGCAGAGGCGCGTCCCAGGTTCCACCACTTGAAGCCTTCCTCGAACATGAAATACAGCACGCTGACGGTGCTCTGCAGTGGGTCGCCGCGGGTCATGACGTACGGTTCGGCGAACAGCTGGAAGTAGCCGGACACGGTAATGACGCCGACCACCAGCAGCACCGGGCCGAGCATCGGCAGGGTGATGTGCAGGAACTGCTTCCAGCGCGAGGCGCCGTCGATGCGCGCGGCCTCGTACAGGTCATGCGGGATGGCCTGCAGGCCGGCCAGGAAGATCACCATGTTGTAGCCGAAGTTCTTCCACACGGCGAACAGCATGATGGTGGGCATCGCCCAGTTGGGGTCGCCCAGCCAGTCGATCGGGCTGATGCCGATGTGGCCCAGGCCGTAGTTCACCAGGCCATAGCTGGTATGGAACAGGTAGCGCCAGATCACCGCCACCGCAACCAGGGTGGTCACCACCGGGGCGAACAGCGCGGTGCGGAACAGCGCCTTGAAGCGGGCGGCCGGCGCATTGAGCAGCATCGCCGCGCCCAGCGACACGCTGATCGACAGCGGGACGCCGATCACCACGAAGTACGTGGTGTTCCACAGCGACTTCCAGAACATCGGCGTCTGCAGCAGGTCGATGTAGTTGCCCAGCCCGACGAAGCGCAGGTTGGCGCCGTCAGCCAGCGCGTACAGGTCAAAGTCGGTCACGCTCAGGGCGAGCGCCGAGGCGACCGGCAGGCCGAAGAACACGCCCAGCACGATCAGCGAGGGGCCGGCGAAGATCCAGCCGGCGAGGGACGAACGTTTCATTGCGGGCTCCCGGCCGCGACTGCGCTGGTCGAGCCCGAAGGGGCCTCGCTGCGCTGCAGGCGTTGTTGTTCATGCATCCAGCGGCGCTTGGCCAGCACCTTGTCCACGCGCTGGTCCAGCTCTTCCACGGCCTTGTCCTGCGGCATGCCGCCACGCACCACCTTTTCGGTGACGATGCGCATTTCCTGCACGATGCGCTCCCATTCGAGCACCTTCGGCGTCGGCTTGACGCGCTCCAGCTGGTCACGGAACGCGGCGGCCAGCGGATCGTTGGCCAGCGACGGGGCGTTCCAGGTGCTGCGGCGCGGCGGCAGGTCACCGATGATGGAATGGAAACGGGCCTGGATTTCCGGGCGCGACAGGAACTCGATCAGCTTCCACGACGCTTCCTTCTGCTGCGACTTGCGGAAGATCACCAGGCTTGTGCCACCGGCGATCCCGGCGCCCGGACCGTCCGGGCCCGGCAGGGCGGCAGTGCCCCACTTCCCTTCCAGTTCCTTGGGCTGCAGCTTCTTGAACTCGCGGATGTTCCAGGGGCCGGAGATGTAGAACACGTTGAAGCCGCGGAAGAATTCATCCCAGACGTTGGAGATCTGCGTCTCGGACATCTTCGGCGCCCAGCCCTGCTCGAACATGTTGCCGTAGAAGGCGAGGGTGCGACGGAAGCCGGGGCTGGAGAAGTTGCCACGGGTGTCGTCGTCACGCAGCAGCGGATCGGGCTGCTGCAGGGCCAGCGACAACTGCTGCTCGAACTCGTTGATCGGCATCAGCACCGCGTAGCGGTTTGGCCCCTGCATCTTCTTGATCGCAGCCATCTGCTCGTCCCATTCCGCCCAGGTGCGCGGCGGATGGTCGAAGCCGGCCTGCGCCAGCAGGTCCTTGCGGTAGTAGATCAGGCGGGTATCGACGTACCACGGCACGCCCACCAGCTCGCCATGGATCACGTTGGTATCCCAGATGCCCTGGAAATAATCCTGCGGATCGACCACCGACGAATGCTGCACGAACGGCTGCAGCGGGGTCAGCGCGTTGAGTTCAGCGAACTCGGGCACCCAGGTGTTGCCGAGCTGGCAGACATCGGGCAGGCCGTCGGCGGCGAACGCGGTCAGCAACTTTTCGTGCGCGGCCGTCCAGGGAATGTTCTGCACATCCACCTTGATGCCGGGGTTCTCGGCCTCGAACTCGTGGATGAGTTCGCTGACCACTTCGGCCTCGCGGCCCATCGCCCAGAAGCGGACCGTGGTGGTGCCCTGCTCGGTTCGCGCGCAGCCGGCCATGGCCAGTGCGGCCATCGCAGGCAGGGCCCAGCGTCGCAGGCGGTCAATCCAGTCTTGCACCTTGTTACTTCCCCTGGCCCGTGTTGCGGTTGGCATTGTTCTTCTGTTCCTGCGCGGCAGCCGCGCGTGATTCTGCGATACCGACCGCACGTGCCGCCGCGGCCTTCTCATCCTTCTCCAGCACCAGCGGCTGGAACGACCCTTCCGGGGCCAGCCAGCCACCGCTGAAACCGGCCCGTTCCAGGCCCTTGCGGATGTACGGGTTCTTCTTCATGACTTCCCAGACGAAGTCGTTGCGGTAGTTGGCGATCATCGTCAGGATCGGGCCCTGGTCGATGGCGATGTAATCGCTGGCCACCCAGCCGCGGTCCGGCACCATGCGGCCGGTCTTGATCGGGATGTCGTAGTTGAAGCTCGGGTTGAACGAATCCAGGAAGCCGTAGCTGGAATAGATGTAGTCGCCGTAGCGCTTGTGCATCTCCAGCGTGGCCGGGATCACTTCCTCGGGCGCGAACACGATCGAGGAGATCGCCGCGGTCGGGGCGATGGTGCCGTCATCGAAGTTCTCGCGCAGGCCGGCGCCGCGCGAGGAGTAATGGCGGAACTGGCGCTGCTCGCCACGGTATTCCTGGGTGGTATTCTGCGGGCCGTCGCTGGCGGTCAGGCCCCAGACGTTCTCGCCGTAGTCCTTCCACTGCATCGGGTTGGCGATGGCGTATTCGCGGTGGGCCAGCGCGGCCGAGCGGCTGTTGAGGAAGTAGGTGCTGCCACGCTCGCGCATGTAGGCGTCCTGGATGTCGCGGAAGTCGATCCAGACGTGGCTGTACTGATGGCCGAACAACGGGCCGAAGGAGAGGTATTCCTGCCCTTGGTAGACGCCCCAGTCGTTGTCGTAGGTGCGGGTCCAGACCGTCCACGCATCCGGGCTGACCGGATGGCTGGGCGAGCCCAGGGCGAGGATGTAGACCATCATCGCCTCGTTGTAGCCCATCCAGTCGTGGTCGATGAAGCCGCTCTCAGGGAACCAGCCCATCGAGATCAGCGGCGCACGCTGCTGCAGCCACGGCCAGTCGACCTGCTTGTACAGCTGGTCGGCGATCTGCCGGATCTCCTTCTCGCGCGGGTCATCGCCATCGTAGTACGACTGGGCGAACAGCACGCCCATCATCAGCAGCGCGGTGTCGACCGAGGACAGCTCGACCCAGCTGTCGTAGCGGCGGCCTTCCTGCATGTCCAGGAAGTGGTAATAGAAGCCCTTGTAGCCAGCCTTGCCGGTGCGCTGCGGGCCCATCGGCACGTCGCGGAAGAACTTCAGCGTGGTCAGGGTGCGGTCGATCGCCTGGTTGCGGCTGACCCAGCCGTTCTCGATGCCGATCGGGTACGCGGTCAGGGCGAAGCCGACCGAGGCGATGCTGGCGAACGGACGCGACGGGTAGCGGTCCGGGGTCAGGCCGTTGAGTTCGTTGGTGGTGTCCCAGAAGAACTGGAACGTACGGCGCTCGATGTCATCGAACAGCGGCGGCAGTTCCGGCTTCATCGGCCGCGGCGGCGCATCGGCTTCCAGCAGGATCACCGGCGGCTTCGGCTTGGCAGGCGCCTGCTGGGCCGGTTTGCAGGCGGCGATGGCCAGGGTCATCGCAGCGGCGGTCAACAGGTGGCGTGCCTGCATGGCGCGGGTCCTCCGGAAAACTGATCGATCGGAAAGCATAACGTCCAATGGCCTGAAATCGTTTACAAACCGAACTCAAAAAAAACCACGCAGCGTGGTCGCGGAACTGCTGCCATTGCCCAGTCCCCTGCCCCGTCATCGATACGGCGCAGGGGGCTGGACAATGGACCGGCCGCAGGGACCGGCCATTGCCAGGTCCCGATGCCAGCGGCGGACCACTGGCATCGGGGTGTTGCGTACACCACTGCTTAGAAGCGGAAGCCCACTTCCGCCTTGACCTGGCGCGGAGTACCGATGATGTCGCCGGTCTCGTTGTAGCTGGCCTGCAGCTTGCCGTTGGTCTTGACGTAGTTGTAGGTGGAGAAGTTGTCGAAGTTGAACACGTTGATGATGTCGATACGCGCATACATCTCGGTGTCACCCGGCATCTTGAACGTCTTCGTCGCCTGCAGGTCGACCGAACGGTAGCCGAAGATCTTGCCACCCAGCAGGAACTTGCCGTTGGCGTTCGGCACGGCGGCCTGCGGGGTCGGCAGGTTGTAGCCGCTGGCCTGCGGCACCGGATACCAGTCGTTGACGGCGGTCGGGGTGGCCAGGGTGATCTTGCCACCGAAGGTGATGCCCCAGAAGCCAGCGTACGAACCGGTCATCACCAGGCGGTGGCGCGGGGCACCGTTGGAACGGATGGTCGGGTAATCCTCGATCAGGCCGCGGTCGAATGCGTACTTCTCGTTGATGTCGCGGTTGTGGCGTGCAGTCGTCCAGGTATAGGCGATCGAGGTGCCCCAGCCGCTTTCCTTGGTGAACGGCTTCTGCGCCGACAGCAGGACCTGGGTCGCACGGGTCTTGATGCCCTGCTGGCCGATGATCAGGCTGCCGAAGCCCGGCACGTTGCAGCTCCAGGCCTGGCTCAGGCCCGGCTCGGTGCCACCGCACAGGCGCGGGTCATCGAAGAACTGGCCGGTCGGGTAACGGTTGCCCAGGGTGAAGGCGAAGCCGTCGTAGCTCAGGGTGCGGGCGATGGTGGCGTCGGTCAGCCAGTCACCGATCTGGTTGCTCATGCCCAGGCTGAACTGATCCGAGTACGGCGCCTTCAGCTTGTTGTTGAGCAGGTCGACTTCCAGGCCGGCATTGCTGGTCGAACCGACCAGAGCCTGCAGGTTGCCAATGCCGTTGAGCAGGTTCGGGTTCCAGTCATAGCAGGCGGCCTGACCGTTGATGCAGGTGCCGGTGGCCGGGTTGCGGAAGTAGATGGTCGGCTGCGGCAGGGCCAGCTTGGTGGTTTCCAGCTGCAGGTTGTCGAACAGATCGCGGTCGTAAGAACGGCCGGCACCACCGTGGATCACGTGCTGCTCGTCGGCGTTGATGTCATACGAGAAGCCCAGGCGCGGCTGCCAGGCATCCTTGAACGCCTTGCGGTTGTGGCCGTTGCTGATGTAATCGCTGATGTCCAGGCCGCCCAGTGCCAGCGAATCGGCGTAGGTCTGGCCGACGGGGGCGCGCGGATCCTGCGAGTAGATGGCGTCGACCACCTGCTGCGGGGTCACGAAGTCCAGGTAGGACGGGGTCTTTTCGTAATCCCAGCGCAGGCCGAGGTTGACCTGCAGGTGGTCGTTGACCTGCCAGTCGTCCTGGATGAACACGCCGTACTGCTTGGACTTCGAACGCACTTCACCTGACACGCCCGACACGCCGGTCACCGGCTTGACGAACTGCGCCTTGTACGGGATGGAATCCGGGAAGTCCGGATCGCCCAGGCTGTAGGTGAAGGTCGGGTTGATCTGCGCCGCATCGGAGGCGTACAGGTCGATCGCCTTGTACTTCACGCCCATCTTGATGGTGTGGTCGCCGGCCCACTGGATGCCGTCCAGGGTCAGGTTGTCTTCGATCGACCAGCCCTTCTGGCCCTTCACCTGCGAATCCAGCGCCGAGGCGCCACCGATCTTGACGATGGTGCGGTCTTCGGTGCCGTCCGGTGCGGTGTAGGTGATGCCGTTGGCCAGGGTCAGCGGGGTCGGGTTGTTGAACGAGTCTTCGTGGGTGACCATCATTTCGTTGTAGAAACGCTCGCCGCTGTGGTTCCAGCGCAGGGCGTAACGACGGTCGGTGTTGACCACTTCACGGCCGGCTTCCGGCGAGGTCTGGCCACTGAACTGCGACTGGGTTTCGTCGCGGTCCTGGAAGGTCAGCTCGATGCGGTCGTTGTCGGTCGGCTCGAAGTCGATCTTGCCGAAGATCAGGTCCTGCTGGAACGGCTGGCTGGCCGGGCCCAGGCCGGCGGCGCCGGCGGGCGGCAGCAGGCTGGCGGCGCCGGTGACGGCACCGTCCGGCGCGATGGTGACCGGCAGGTCGAAGCGCTTGGCTTCGTAGGTCACGAAGAAGTGCGCCTTGTCCTGGATGATCGGGCCGCCCAGGGCGAAGCCGTATTCCTTCTCGGCCGAGACCATCTTGTCCTTGCCGCCCTGGCGCTCGGCCGGGGTCTTGGCACGCATGTCTTCGTCGGTGTAGCGGTAGAACGCCTCACCCTTGAATTCATTGGTACCGGACTTGGTCGCAGCGGTCACTGCGGCGCTCGACACCTGGCCGTACTCGGCCTTGTAGTTGCCGCTGATGACCTTGTATTCGCCGATCGCCAGCTGCGGGAACGGATTACCGGCGCTGCCGGACTGGCCGGCCACGCCGCCGCCCTTCACGTAGCTCTTCTGGCCCACGCCGTCGATGTAGACGTTGGTGCCGTCGGAGTTGGTGGCACCGCCGCGCAGCGAGGTGTTGCCCTTGGCATCACGGGTGAAGATCAGGCCCGGCACCGCATCGGCGAACTCCAGGAAGTTGCGCGACACCTGCGGGGTGGTCTGGATCTGCTGCAGGCTGACGGTCTTGCCGACTTCGGAGGTGCGCACTTCCTGCAGCAGGGTCGGTGCGACGACGTTGACGGTATCCAGGTTGGTCGCGGCGCTGCCACCCGACGTACCGCCGGCGGCGGCCTCGCTGAAGTTCAGCGTGGAGGTCGAGGCGACGGTGACGGTGACCTTCTGGGTCTGGCCGTTGGCAGCCACATCATAGGTGCCCGGATCCAGGCCCATCAGCGAATAGGTGCCATCGGCGCGCACGGTGCCGCGACGGACGGTGCCGGTGGCAACGTTGGTCGCGGTGACTTCCGAACCGGCCTGGGCGCCGGCCACCTGGCCGCGCAGGCTGGCGTTGGCCGACTGCGCCATGACGTTCGGGGCGGCGGCCAGCATCAGGCAGCTGACCAGGGCGGTGCTCAGCAGCCGGCGGGCCGGCATGCGGATCGTGGAATGCATCATCAACTCAATCTCCGGGTGGCGGTATCCGCGGATGCGGTACCTGCGATCAATCAAAAAGAAGGAACGCCTCTGGCTTCAGTGGCCCGATGGCGGAGTAGTGGAATCGCGAACGATGAGGCGGGGAACAAGCGTCTGCTTGTCACCTGCCCCTTCGGGGGTGTTGCCGTCCATCAACTGCATCAGACGCGTCATCGCCCTATCGCCCAACTCGGCGATACTGACCTGCATGGTGGTCAACGATGGGTGTACAAACCGCGCCAGTGGAATGTCATCGAAACCCGCCAGGGCGACATCGGTGGGCACATGGATGCCTGCCTGCGCGAAGGCATACAGGCAACCCAGGGCCATCATGTCGTTGGCGGCGAACACGGCATCAGGCAGCGCGCCGGCTGCCAGCATCTCCTGACCGGCGCGATGGCCGGAAGCTTCGTCGAAATCACCGGGCAACTCGATGCCTTCGGCGCCCTTGCCGAAAGCCGCCAGCGCGTCGCGGAAGCCACGCAGGCGCTCGCGCGCGTCGAAGTTGAGGTCCGGGCCAGAAATGAACGCGATGCGGCGGTGGCCGGCATCGAGCAGGTGGCGGGTCATGGCCATCGCACCGGCGTGATCGTCGATGCTCAGGACCGGGTGATCCTGCCCCGGCAGATAGGTGTTGATCAGGACCGTGGGCAGCGACTGCGGCAGGTTGTCGGTTAGAAAGCCGGGGCTCTCGGCATAGGGCGAGAGCACCAGCAGGCCATCGACGCGGCCGCGCATGGCACGCAGGGCGGCGCCCTGCTGTACCTGGTCGCCGTGGTAGCTGGACACCAGCAGGTGCTGGCGACGGTTGCGGGCAACGTTGTCGATGCCGCGCATCAGCTCGGAGAAGAATTCGCCGTACAGATCAGGCAGCACCACGCCCACCGTATTGGTACGGCGGCTGCTCAGGCTGCGTGCGGCGGCGTGCGGGGTGTAACGCAGCCTCGCGGCGACCTCCAGCACAAGCTGGCGGACCGGTTCGGCGACATTCTCATGCCCATTCAGCGCGCGGGAAACCGTGGCCACGGAGACCCGGGCTTCTCGTGCGACGTCTTTGATTGTTATGGCTGCCTTGTTCACGAAGCCGCCCTCCACGGCTTGGACCTACCAGCTTGGCGCGGAATGTAAGCGTTTCCATCTGCGCTTGTAAACACTCCGTTAGACGAATGTCCTCGGATGGACACAGAAATCTGACGTGGACAGGTCTGTTCCTGGACCTGGCAGGACTTTGCGGGACAGGACATCAGCCCTGCTCGGACAGGGTGTATGCGCGGATGGACAGCGCATGGATATCGGTCTCCATCAGCCCACCCAGCGCGGCATACACGGCGCGATGGCGCGCCAACGGGGCCATGCCGGCGAACTGTTCGCTGACCACCAGCACGTTGAAATGGCCGCGTCCGTCGCGCGCGCCGGCATGGCCGGCATGGCGATGGCTGTCGTCTTCGATCTGCAGCGTGCTGGGCGCCAATGCCTGCTGCAATGCAGCACGTATTAGATCGATGCGCTGCGCGCTCATGGCAGCACCTTGCGGAAGGGCCGGACCTCGACGCGGGTGTACACGCCCGCGGCCACATACGGGTCGGCGTGGGCCCACTCGCGGGCCTGCGCCAGTGAGTCGAACGCGGCAATCACCACCGAACCACTGAAGCCAGCGGGACCCGGATCCTCGCTGTCGATCGCCGGGCACGGCCCGGCCAGCAGCAGGCGTCCCTCGTCGCGCAGCGCGTGCAGCCGCGCCAGGTGCTCGGGCCGGGCCTGCAGCCGCTGCGCCAGCACATCCTGGCCGTCGTAACCTTCAATCACATAGAACACGGGCATTCCTCGTTCATGTTGCGGTGCGTCGATTCTAGCCAATGGGCCGCCGATACCGGCCCGGCTGGACACTGGCCAGGCAAAGCCGTACCCTAGACACCATTGCACGTGGCGTGATGCAGCAGCCCGTCGGTTTTTGCGGCCAGCGCAGCCCCGACGACCGTACCGCTGCTTCGAACCGGGCCAACCGGCCGGGCCACGTAGACGACCTCCCCGTAGTCCCGTCGCCGCCGTTTTCCTGCGGCGCGTCCTGCTGTTTGATATGTGTGGAATCGCGCCGATCCCGGCGTGTCTGGTGCCTGCGGCGCCGTGGCGAAGGCCCGGCAGAACCGGCACCGCGACTGGTCCGTTGCAATCCTATTGTCCATTAGATGACTTCCGAACTCGCGCTCGACGCGAACCCGCCAACCCGGCCGCCCGCCCCCCAGCAGCAGGAAATGCCGCTGGCCGTGGTGCATGGGCAACCGGTCCTGCAGATTCCGCAGGACCTGTACATCCCGCCGGATGCGCTGGAAGTCATCCTGGATGCCTTTGAAGGTCCGCTGGACCTGCTGCTGTACCTGATCCGCCGGCAGAACCTGGACGTGCTGGACATTCCCGTGGCCGAGATCACCCGGCAGTACGTGGAATACATCACCGTGATGCGCGAGCTGCGTTTCGAGCTGGCCGCCGAGTACCTGGTGATGGCCGCCATCCTGGCCGAGGTGAAGTCGCGCATGCTGCTGCCGCGCCCGGTCAGCGAGGAGGGCGACGAGGCCGACCCGCGTGCCGAGCTGGTGCGCCGGCTGCAGGAGTACGAACGTTTCAAGCAGGCCGCCGAGGATATCGACGCCCTGCCCCGCCAGGACCGCGACACCACGGTTGCGCACGCCTTCATGCCCGAGCGGGCGACGGTGAAGCTGCCGCCGCCGGTGGACCTGAAGGAAATGCTGCTGGCCCTGCACGACGTGCTCAAGCGTGCCGAGCTGTTCAGCGGCCACGCGATCAAGCGCGAGGCCCTGAGCGTGCGCCAGCGCATGGGTGAAGTGCTGGGTCGTCTAGAGGACGGCAGGTTCTACCGCTTTGAAGGGCTGTTCACCGCCGAAGAAGGCAAGCTGGGCGTGCTGGTCACGTTCCTCGCAGTGCTGGAACTGGCCAAGGAACAGCTGCTGGACCTGGTCCAGGAAGAGCCGCTGGCGCCGATCTACGTGAAATCCCTGGCCGCCGGCAACACCAACGCCCCGCTGCAGTTCAGCAGCGAGTTCGACGACAACGACGCCGCCAATGAGAAAGAGTGAGCGCTGACTGCCGATGGACCAGACGCTGATCAACCGCATTGTCGAAGGTGCCCTGCTGGCCTCGAGCCAGCCGCTTACCCTGGCCCAGCTGAAAGACCTGTTCCCGGAAGAGGAACCGGCACCGCCGGGCAGCATCGAACGTGCGCTGGAGCGCCTGCGCGAGGGCTGCGAAGGCCGCGGCGTGGAACTGGTGGAGGTCGCCTCCGGCTTCCGCTACCAGGTGACCGGCGAAGTGCATGGTTGGATCAGCCGGCTGTGGACCGAACGCAAGACCCGTTACACCCGTGCCACCCTGGAAACCCTGGCGCTGATTGCCTACCGGCAGCCGATCACCCGCGGCGAGATCGAGCAGGTGCGCGGCGTGGCGGTCAGCAGCAACATCATCCAGGCACTGGAAGAACGCGAGTGGATCCGCGTGGTCGGCCACCGCGACGTGCCCGGCAAGCCGGCGCTGTTCGGTACCACCAAGGGCTTCCTGGACTATTTCGGCCTGAAGCGCCTGGATGAACTGCCGCCGTTGTCGGAACTGAAAGACCTGGGCGAGCTGGAACCGCAGCTGGCGCTGGACCGTGATGGTCCCGCCGTTGCCGGTGCCGCCGGCCCGGACATCAGCGCCGACCCCGATGCGGCCGGTAATGATCACGCCGGCCTGCAGGGCGGCGATGGCAACACCGAGAATTCCGTCGACGCGGCAGCTGCTGCGCCGGCCACCGATGAGCAAGCACCTTCGCCCCTCGATGATGGGCACCCCGATTCCGCGCCGGGCGAGCGCGCGGTGCCAGTGAACGAACGCGAAGACAACGCCGTCGCGACGACGACCGTGGCTGTTGACCAAGCCGATTCCGAACCAGAGGCCGGCCTCGAAACCGTCGGCCGGAGCAAAACTGATGAGTGACACCCCCCGTAACAAGCTCTCGCTGAAGCGTGAAGCCACCTCCGAACAGTTCAAGCTGGAAGAGCGCCTGCACAAGGTGCTGGCCCAGGCCGGCCTCGGCTCGCGCCGTGCGCTGGAGCAGCGCATCGCCGAAGGCCTGGTCAAGGTCAACGGCGAAGTCGCGCAGACCGGCATGTCGGTCAAGAGCGGCGACAAGATCGAGCTGGATGGCCGTGGCTTCGTCGCCACCGCCCTGGCCGAGCCGTCGCGCGTGCTGGTCTACAACAAGCCGGAAGGCGAAGTGACCACCCGCGAAGACCCCGAAGGCCGCCCGACCGTGTTCGAATCCCTGCCGCCGCTGAAGGGCGCGCGCTGGATCGCCATCGGCCGCCTGGATATCAATACCACCGGCCTGCTGCTGGCCACCACCGACGGTGAACTGGCCAACGCCATGATGCACCCGTCGTTCGAGGTCGAGCGCGAGTACGTGGTTCGCGTGCGCGCCCCGGAAGGCGAAGAGAAGGTCTCCGACGCCATCGTCGACCGCCTCGCCCGTGGCGTGGCGCTGGAAGACGGCCCGGCCAAGTTCGACGAGATCGAACGCATCGGCGGCACCGATTCGCACGACTGGTTCCGCGTCGTGGTGAAGGAAGGCCGCAACCGTGAAGTGCGCCGCCTGTGGGAATCGCAGGGTTGCCAGGTCAGCCGTCTGAAGCGCACCCGCTACGGCAAGGTCAGCCTGCCGCGCGAACTGGTGCGTGGCCACTCGGTCGAACTGCCCACCGCGCAGGTCGAAGCCCTGCGCGCGCAACTCAAGCTGGAAGAAGGCGCGCCGTCGGCACTGACCCTGCAGCCGGTGATCGGCCAGCGTCGCGCCGCCAAGACCACCGTGCGCGTGCGCGAAGGCGGTCGTGGCAATGCCTACGTCAACGGCCACAGCACCGCCGATGAAGGTCGCGAACTGCGTCGCTTCGACAACGTGCGCGAAGACCGCGGCCGTGGTCGCGGCGGCAAGGGTGGCGGCTTCAAGGGCGGCCTGACCGTCAGCGGTGAAGCGGCGGCCAAGCAGTCGCAGAAGCCGTTCAAGCAGCGCGCGCCGAAGAATGACCGTTCGCTGCCGGAAGGCAACCCGGCCGCGTTCCGTACCTGGTACGTGCCGGACGGTGTCAGCACCGGCCCGAGCGGCCACCGCAACGCCGGTCCGGGCGCACGTGGCCCGGGTGCCCGTGGTCCGGGCGCAGGTGCAGGCGGCCAGGGCCGCCCGTACGGCAAGCCGAAGGGCCCGGGCGCCGGTACAGGTGGCGGCCAGGGTCGCGGCGGCTTCGGCGGCGAAGGCCGTGGTGGCGCCGGCGGCGGCCAGGGTCGTCCGGGCGGTGCGGGCAACCGCTCGCAGGGCCAGGGCAACAAGCACCCCTACGGCCATCCGGGCAACGCTCCGAGCTTCCCGTCCGACCACGCCAATCCGGGCTTCAGCCCGTACGGCAGCACGCGTCCGGCCGGCAACGGTCGTCCAGGCGGCAACGCCAATGCACGTCCGGGTGGCAATCGCGGCCCGGGCGGCAACCGTGGCCCGGGTGGTCCCGGCGGCAACCGTGGTCCCGGCGGCCCGGGTGGCAACCGTGGCCCGGGTGGCCCCGGCAGCAACCGCGGTCCGGGCGGCCCGCGTCGCAGCGGCCCGCGCGGCGGCTGATCGCTGATACGTCTGAAATGAAAAACCCCGGCTCCGGCCGGGGTTTTTCTTTGACGGGTGGAACGATTCCCTAGTAGATCCACGCCATGCGTGGATGGACCGAGCTCAGCGGCGGCTGATGGTGAAGGCAGTCCCGTCCACGCCCAGGTCCCAGCCCTTGCCGGTGCCGGACAGGGCCAGCGAGACGTCGCCCTTGGTCATCACCTGCGCGTTGCTGGATTTCACCACGCCCGCGTGCGCGCCCACCGAGGCATAGGTGCCCAGCAGCTCGTTGATGCCCACCGCGCCGGTGAAGCTGCCGCGGCCGTTGGTGATCTTCGACTTGCCCACGGTCAGGCCGCCGCCCTTGAGCTGGATGCGCACCGGCATGGTCGCGCCGTTGCTGCACTGGAGGGTGCCGTTGCCCGAGGCGGTCTTGTAGATCAGCGACCAGCCGGACAGGGTGTAGCGCAGCTGGCAGTCGAGGTTGCCACCGGCGTGTGCCGCCGGGGCCAGGGAGGCTGCGGCCAGCGCCAGCAGCAGGACAAGGGGCTTGTTCATCGGCAGGACTTCCAGTTCAGGTCGGACTGGCCGCGAATCTAGCAGCGCGCGCGTGCACCGTGGATGCAGGCGCGCGAGGCGGTGTGGCAAGCGTTCAGCCGCCACACCGGGGCCGGTCTCAGGCCCGTTCGTCCAGGTGGAACGCATCGGCATCGAGCATCGCCGGGAAGCGCGCGCGGTGCGCGGCCAGGGCCTCGGCCGAGATGGTGGTGGTGACCACCTGCTCGCGTTCGCGGATCTCCACCTGCGGCTGGCCGAGGAAGTCGATCACCGCGCTGTCGCCGGCGTAGTGCAGCTGGTTGCCGTCCACACCGATCCGGTTGACCGCCGCCACGAAGCACAGGTTCTCGATCGCCCGTGCGCGCAGCAGGGTCTTCCACGCGTAGGCACGCGCCGACGGCCAGTTGGCCACGAAGATCTGCAGGTCGAAATCCATCTGCCCTGCCCGCTCCACGTTATAACGGTTGCGGCAGAACACAGGGAAACGCAGGTCATAGCAGACCTGCGGATTGATCCGCCAGCCCTTCCATTCCACGCTCAGGCGGTCGCGACCAGCGGCGTAGCGCTCGTGCTCGCCGCCGTAACGGAACAGGTGGCGCTTGTCGTAGTACTGCAGCGCGCCGTCCGGCGTGGCGAACAGCAGGCGGTTGTAGACGCCTTCGCCATCACGCAGCTGCACGCTGCCGATCACCGCCGCGTCCAGCGCCTTGGCCTGTTCGCGCACCCAGGCCACGGTCGGGCCGTCCATGCCTTCGGCCTGGGCGATGGCCTCGTTGGAGAAGCCGCTGGTGAAGGTCTCCGGCAGGATCACCAGGTCGGTGCTGCCCGCCAGCGGCGCCAGCAGCGCGCCGTAGTACTCACGGTTGCCCGCCGGGTCGTGCCAGCGGGTGTCGCCCTGGACGAGGGAAATGCGCAGGTCCTGCATGGTCGTCACGTCCTCAGAGCAGGCGCAGGCGTTCGATCGCCGCGTCCAGAGTCGCTTCGTTCTTGGCAAAGCACAGACGCACCAGGCGCTGGCCGACCGGCGCGGTCTCGTAGAACGGCGACAGCGGGATGGCGGTGACGCCCTTCTCGATGGTCAGCCACTTCACGAATTCGTGGTCGGGCAGGTCGCTGATGGCCGAGTAGTCGACCAGCTGGAAGTAGCCGCCCGGCACCGGCAGCGGCTTCAGGCGGGTGCCGGCCAGCTGCTCGCGGAAGCGATCGCGCTTGGCCTGGTAGAACGCGCCCAGCTCGAGGTGGTGCTCGGGCTCGTCGCGGATCATCGCGGCGAAGCCGTACTGCGCCGGGCCGAAGCTGGTAAAGGTGTTGTACTGGTGCACCTTGCGGAATTCAGCGGTCAGCAGCGGCGGCGCCACCGCGTAGCCGATCTTCCAGCCGGTGCAGTGGTAGGTCTTGCCGAAGCTGGAGATGACGAAGGTGCGCTCGCGCAGTTCCGGGTAGCGCAGCGCCGATTCGTGGCGGCGGCCGTCGTAGATGATGTGTTCGTACACCTCATCGGAAATCAGGTAGATCTGCGTGCCACGCAGCAGGTCGGCCAACGCCTGCATGTCGGCCTCGTCCAGCATCGCACCCGACGGGTTGTGCGGGGTGTTGACCATCAGCATGCGGGTGCGCGGGGTGATCGCCGCACGCACGCGGTCCCAGTCCACGGCAAAGGTCTGCGGGTCCAGCGGCACGTGCACGGCGACGGCGCCGGCCAGCTCGATGGCCGGTTCATAGCAGTCGTAGGCCGGGTCCAGCACGATTACTTCCTCGCCGGCACGCACCACGGCGTGGATGGCGTTGAAGATCGCCTCGGTGGCACCGCTGGTGACGGTGATCTCGATGTCCGGATCGATGGTGGCGCCGTACTGGTCCAGCGACTTCTGCGCGATGGCCTGGCGCAACGGGGCCACGCCGGTCATCGGCGGGTACTGGTTGAGGCCGGCGGTCATCGCCTTGGTGGTTTCGTCGATCAGGCGCTGCGGCGCGGAGAAATCCGGGAAACCCTGGCCCAGGTTGACCGCGCCGTGTTCGGCGGCGAGCTGGGACATCACGGTGAAGATCGTGGTACCGACCTTGGGCAGCTTGGTGGTGGGTTGCATCGGCCTGGGGGAATGGGGAGACAAGGACTGAAAGTGTACGAAATCCACGCCCTGCCCGTGGACCAGGCCGGTAGCGCCGGGTCATACCCGGCGACTCGTTGCATATTCCCTGCGGCCGCCGGGCATGGCCCGGCACTACCGGGGCAGGTTTCATCGCTACAATTGCCGCCGCACTCCGGCACGAAGACCCCTGCCCCTTGAACACCCCAGCATTGCTGGCCGCCAGCGGCCTGAGCTTCTCCCGCAATGACGAACCCGTGTTCGGCCCGCTGGACTTCCACGTGGACGCCGGCGAGGCCCTGCTGGTGCAGGGCGGCAACGGTGCCGGCAAGACCACCCTGCTGCGCGTGCTGGCGGGATTGGCCCGCCCTGGCGCGGGCCAGGTGCGCATCGACGGCAAGCAGGCCAGCAACACCGAGCGCGCCCGTTATGTCGCCTACCTCAGCCACCTGCCCGCGCTGAAGCCGGACCTGGACACGCTGGAGAACCTGCACTTCCTCTGCGGCCTGCACGGCCGTCGGGCCAAGCAGATGCCCGGCAGCGCGCTGGCCATCGTCGGCCTGGCCGGTTATGAGGACACCCTGGTGCGACACCTGTCGGCCGGGCAGAAAAGGCGCCTGGCGCTGGCCCGCATCTGGCTGTCGCCGGCACCGCTATGGCTGCTTGACGAACCCTACGCCAACCTCGATCTGGATGGCATCAACCTGGTCAACCGGATGATTTCAGCGCATCTGCGCGGCGGCGGTGCGGCCCTGGTCACCACCCACGGCGCCTATGCCGCACCGCCGGTGCGCACGCGCCTGCTGGAACTGCGCGTGCCCGGGCAACCGGCCGCAACCGTGCCCGGAGGTGCCGCATGATCGCCCCGGGTACCGAACCCGGCCTGTGGCAGACCGCCCGCGCCCTGTTCTCGCGCGATCTGCGCCTGCTCTGGCGCCGCCGTGGCGATGCGCTGCAGCCGGTACTGTTCGCCCTGCTTGTGGTGGTGCTGTTTGCGCTGGCGCAGGGCCGCGATCCGCAGCCGCTGGCGGCCACCGCCGGTGCTGTGCTGTGGCTGGCGGTACTGCTGGCCGGGCAGCTGGCGCTGGATTCGCTGTTCCGTTCCGATGCCGAGGATGGATCGCTGGAACAATGGCTGCTGGCCCCGGTGCCGCTGGCTTGGCTGGTGCTGGTGCGCGTACTGCTGCACTGGGCCACCACTGCGCTGCCGCTGATCGTGGTCAGCCCGCTGCTGGCGGAAATGCTGCATCTGCCACATGACCAACTGCCGATGTTGCTGGCATCGTTGCTGCTGGGAACACCGGTGCTGAGCCTGATCGGCGGCGTGATCGCCGCGCTGACCGTCGGCATCCGGCGCTCTGGTATTCTCGTGGCGTTGCTGTCGTTGCCGCTGTACGTACCGGTGCTGGTGTTCGGTGCGGGCAGCCTGGCGGCGGCCAGCCGCGGGCAGGATCCGGTCGGTGCGCTGCTGATGCTGGGCGCAGGACTGGTGGTCGCACTGCTGCTGGCACCGCTGGCGACGGCTGCGGCCATCCGTATTTCCCTGAGTTGAACGGGCAGAGAGCCAATCCACCCCTGCTGGATAGCCGTCACGCATGAATCCGATCGTCCGCTGGTTCCATCAACTCGGTTCGCCGCCCACCTTCGATCGTTTCGCTGCCCGCTGGTCGCGTGTGTTCTACATCGCCGCGCTGCCGGTGCTGCTGGTCGGCCTGTATCAGGCGCTGCTGGTGGTGCCGCCGGAAGCGCGCCAGCTGGACAGCTTCCGCATCCTCTACATCCACGTGCCCAGCGCTTGGATGAGCCTGTTCGTGTTCGCGCTGATGGCCCTGTACGCCGCCATCGCGCTGATCTGGCGCATCAAGATCTGCGAGATCCTGGCCATGGCCTGCGCGCCGATGGGCGCCGGCTTCACCCTCGTCACCCTGCTCACCGGCAGCATCTGGGGCAAGGGCACCTGGGGCACCTGGTGGGACTGGGACCCGCGCATGACCAGCGAACTGGTCCTGCTGTTCCTGTACCTGGGGGTCATCGGCCTGTACCACGCCATCGAAGACCGCCGCAGCGCCGCGCGCGCGGCCGGCCTGCTGGCCATCGTCGGCGTCAGCCTGCTGCCGGTCATCCGCTATTCGGTGGACTGGTGGGGCGGACTGCACCAGCGCCAGTCGATCAGCGTGTTCGGTGACTCGGCGATCAGCAGCGCGATGATCGCGCCGCTGTGGTGGATGGTGATCGGCACCAAGTTCTGGTTCGCCGGCTCGGTACTGGCCAAGGCACGCGCCGACAACCTCGACCGCGAGGCCGGCAAGGCCTGGGTCGGCGCGCGCGTGGAGGAGACCCCGCGATGACCCACCTGCCCTTCGTGATCGGCGCCTATGCGGTGTTCGTGCTGGTACTGCTGGCCGATGCCATCGGTTCGTGGCTGCGCCTGCGCGCCGCGCGCCGCCAGGCGCGGTCGCGCCAGCAGCGGCAGCAGGCACGACAGAGCGCGCAGCAGTCCGCGCCGGCGCTGACGGCGGAGCTGGAACGATGACGCCGGTGCAGCGCCGCCGCATGGCCTGGGTGCTGCTGGCCCTGCTCGCCTCCGGCCTGGCCACCGCACTGGTAGCGATGGCGCTGGAACGCAACATCGCCTACCTCTATACGCCATCGGAAGTACTGCGCGGCGATGTCGATGCGCAGACCCGCTTCCGCCTCGGCGGGATGGTGGTCAAGGGCTCGTTCAACCGCCCGGTCGGCTCGCTCGATGCCCGTTTCGAGGTCACCGATGGCGATGCGCAGCTGGCCGTGCTGACCTCGCGCATCCTGCCGGACATGTTTGCCGAAGGCACCGCCGTGGTGGCCAGCGGGCGCCTGCAGGACGGCGTGTTCGTCGCCGATGAAGTGCTGGCCAAGCACGATGAGAAGTACGTGCCGAAGGAAGTGGCCGACAAGATGGGTGATGCTCATCGCAAGCACGACGTGCCGGTACCGGCCACCGAGGTGCGCTGAGTGTTGCCTGGAGTGCTGCCAGAGCTGGGCCAGATCCTGCTGCTGTGTGCGTTGCTGGCCTCGCTGCTGCAGGCCGGCCTGCCGCTGGTCGGCGCGCAGCGTGGCAACGACGCGTGGATGGCGGTGGCCCGACCGGCCGCGCTGGCCCAGCTGCTGCTGGTGGCCGGCGCGTTCGCGGTGCTGACCGCTGCCTTCGTGCAGCAGGATTTCTCGGTGCGCTACGTGGCCGAGAATTCCAATTCACTGCTGCCGATGATCTACCGCTACTCGGCGGTCTGGGGCGCGCACGAAGGCTCGCTGCTGATGTGGGCGCTGGTGTTGGCGCTGTGGACCGGTGCGGTGGCGCTGTTCTCGCGGCACCTGCCCGCGCCGGTGCAGGCCCGCGTGCTGGCGGTGATGGGCGTGGTCAGCGTCGGCTTCCTCGCCTTCCTGATCTTCACCTCCAACCCGTTCCTGCGCCTGAATCCGGCGCCGCTGGAAGGCCGCGATCTCAATCCGCTGCTGCAGGACCCGGGCCTGATCATCCATCCGCCGATGCTGTATCTGGGCTACGTGGGCTTTGCGGTGCCGTTCGCCTTCGCCGTGGCCGCCCTGCTGGAAGGCCGCGTGGATGCACGCTGGCTGCGCTGGACGCGGCCGTGGACCAACGTGGCCTGGGGCTTCCTGACCCTGGGCATCGCGCTGGGTAGCTGGTGGGCCTATTACGAGCTGGGCTGGGGCGGCTGGTGGTTCTGGGACCCGGTGGAAAATGCCAGCTTCATGCCGTGGCTGGTCGGCGCGGCGCTGATCCATTCGCAGGCCGTTACTGAAAAGCGCGGCACCTTCGGCAGCTGGACCCTGCTGCTGGCTATCGCCGCCTTCGCGCTGTCGCTGCTGGGCACCTTCCTGGTGCGCTCGGGTGTGCTGACCAGCGTGCATTCGTTTGCCGCCGATCCCTCGCGCGGCCTGTTCATCCTGGTGTTCCTGTCGCTGCTGGTCGGTGGCAGCCTGCTGCTGTACGTGCTGCGTGCCAGCGGACTCAGCGTGGATGCGGATGACCCGCGCCGCGGCTTCACCGCGACCTCGCGCGAGACCCTGCTGCTGGCCAACAACCTGCTGCTGGCCACCGCCTGCGCGATGGTGCTGCTGGGCACGCTGTACCCGCTGCTGGCCGACGCGCTGTCGCTGGGCAAGATCTCGGTCGGCCCGCCCTATTTCGGCAGCCTGTTCCTGCTGCTGATGGCGCCGATGGTGCTGCTGCTGCCGTTTGGCCCGCTGGTGAAGTGGCAGCGTGACCAGCCGTCGCGCGCGTTCGCCCTGCTGGCGCCGTGGCTGGGCCTGGCCGTGCTGCTGGGCGGTCTGGCCTGGTGGCAGGCGCCGCAGAACGGGTGGAAGGCCGGCCTCGGCGTGGCGGCGGCCGCCTGGGTTGGCCTCGGCACGGCGCGCTTCGTCTGGCAGCGCCTGCGCGGCAATGGCCGCTTTACCGGCGAAATGCTCGGCATGATCGTCGCCCATGCCGGCGTCGCCGTGTTCCTGGCCGGCGCGCTGCTGGTGGAAGCCTTGAACGTGCAGCGCGAGGTCGCGCTGGCACCGGGCCAACAGGTGGTGGTCGGCCGCCATGAAGTGCGCTTTGAAGGCGTGGACCATCGCGAAGGCCCCAACTTTACTGCCGACCGCGGCCACCTGCGCGTGTTCCGCGACGGCCGCGAGCTGGCCCTGCTGCATCCGGAAAAGCGCCAGTACGCCAGCGGCGGCCAGGTGATGACCGAAGCCGGCATCGATGCACGCCTGAGCGGTGATGTCTACGTGGCATTGGGCGAGCCGCTGGGCAACAATGCATGGGCGGTTCGGGTGCACATCAAGCCCTTCGTGCGCTGGATCTGGCTGGGCGCGCTGCTGATGGCCCTGGGCGGATTCATCACCGCCGCTGATCGTCGTTTCCGTCGTCCGTAGGAGTTTCCATGTCCGAGTCCCCCGCCCCGCGCCCGTCCCGCCCGCTGCCGCCGGTAGCCATCGTGATCGGCGTGCTGTTCTTCTTCGGCCTGCTCGGGCTGATGATCTACGGGGTGATGAAATCGGGCGACCCGCAGCGCGACGTGCTGCCCTCGGCGCTGATCGACAAGCCGGCACCAGCCTTCGCCCTGCCGGTGCTGCACGACCCGAGCATGACCGTGCGCAGCGAAGAACTGCGCGGTGCGCCTTACCTGTTGAACGTGTGGGGCAGCTGGTGCGCGGCCTGCCGCGAGGAACATCCGGTGCTGACCCGCTTCGCCGAGAGCAAGCGCGTGCGCGTGATCGGCTACAACTGGAAGGATGAGCCAACCGACGCGCTGCACTGGCTGGAAACGCTGGGCAACCCGTTCATGGTGGTGCTGAGCGATGTCGAAGGCCGCACCGCCATCGACTGGGGCGTGACTGCTGCGCCGGAGACCTTCCTGGTCGACGGCAGCGGCATCGTGCGCTGGAAGTACAGCGGTGCGATGACCCAGCAGGTGGTCGACGAGAAGCTGATCCCGGCGCTGCAGAAGATCGAGAAGGCCCAGGGCAATGCCGATGCCGGCCTGCACGGTAATCCGTAAGCCGCTGCACTGGCTGCTGCTTGCGCTGCTGATGGCGGCGGCGATGCCCGCGCCTGCCCAGCAGCCGCTGCACGACCCGCGTCCGCTCGCCTTCCGCGACGCGGCTGAAGAGGCCCGATTCCACGACCTGGCCGCGCAGCTGCGCTGCGTGCAGTGCCAGAACCAGTCGCTGGCCGATTCCAACGCACAGATTGCCCAGGACCTGCGCCGCGAGGTGCTGCAGTTGATGCAGCAGGGCCTCGACGATGCGCAGATCAAGCAGTTCCTGGTGACCCGCTACGGTGAGTTCGTGCTCTACCAGCCGCCGCTGCAGCCCGGTACCTGGCTGCTGTGGGGTGGCCCGCTGCTGCTGCTCGGCGCCGGTGGCGTGGTGGTGCTGGGGATCGTCCGCCGCCGTGGCCGCAACGTGGCGCCGGTACCGGCCGGCAACGCCGACGAAGGAGATGGCTGGTGAGCAACCTTCTGCCTGTGCTGGCCGGCCTGGTCGCCGCGCTGATGGCCGCGCTGGTGCTGTGGCCACTGCGCCGGCAGGGCCGCCGCGGCTTCGTGCCGGGTGTGCTGGCACTGGGCGTGGTCGGCGCCTGCCTGTACCTGCTGGTGGGCGACCCGCGCGCCGCACAGGTGCAGCCGGCGCCGTCGGTGGCGACCCTGCGTGATGGGGTGAAGGCACTGCAGCAGGCACTGCAGCGCGACCCGCAACGCGTCGATGGCTGGGCGCTGCTGGGACGCTCGCAGGCCGAGCTCGGCGATGCCACCGCCGCCGCCGACGCCTTCGCCCGCGCCGTTGCCCTCGCCCCGGATGATGCCGGCGTGCTGGTGGAAGCCGCGCAGGCCCGCGCGCAGGCCGATGCGGGCAAACAGTTCGATGACACCGCGATGGACTGGCTGCAGCAGGCCCGTCGCTTGGCACCCGATGCCGAGCGCGCCAGCTGGCTGCTCGGCATCGCCCTGCGCCAACGCGGCCGCAATGCCGAGGCGGCCGATGTCTGGAGCAGCCTGCTGCCGCGCCTGGAGCCCGGTGCCGCGCAGGCACTGCAGGCGCAGGTCGCCATCGCCCGCGAGGCCGCCGGCCAGGCAGTGGACGCACCGGCAGCGGAGGCGCCCGCCCTGCTGCAGGTCCGCGTGCTGCTGCCCGCCTCGTTGAAGCAGGCTGATTGGCCGGCGAGCACCCAGATGTTCGTGCTCGCACGCGCCGTCGGTGGTCCACCGATGCCGGTGGCCGCACGCAGGCTGCCACTGGACGGTTTCCCGGCCACGGTCGGCCTCGGTGACGGCGACAGCCCGATGCCGACCGCACCGCTGTCCGCGCATGCCGAAGTGGAAGTGCTGGCACGCATTTCGCGCAGCGGCAGCGCCAATCGCAGCGAAGGCGACCTACAGAGCGAGGTGGTGCGGGTGACATTGCCGCATGACGGCGTGGTGGAGCTGCGGTTCCCGTAGATCGCGCGCCGCTGCGCTCGCCGGGCAGCCGAGCATGGGCTCGGCTCTACATTAGATCCACGCCATGCGCGGATACCGGCCCCAATGGAAACCAGCGTGTCGCCTGCTACACAGGCGGCCCCGCTAGAATGCCCGCATGACCGAATTCATCCCGCCCGGCACCCGCTTCCACGCCCTGCCCTCGCCGTTCCCGTTCAAGCGCGGTGGCGCCCTGCACGGTGCGCGCGTGGCCTACGAGACCTGGGGCACGCTGGCCGCCGATGGCCGCAATGCGATCCTGATCGTCACCGGCCTGTCGCCGGATGCACATGCCGCCGCCAACGCCGACAACCCGGCCCCAGGCTGGTGGGAAGCGATGGTCGGCGCCGGCAGGCCGATCGATACCGACCGCTGGTTCGTGGTCTGCGTCAATTCGCTGGGCAGCTGCAAGGGCTCCACTGGCCCTGCCTCGCTGAATCCGGCCACCGGCGAGCTCTATCGCCTCGACTTCCCGGAACTGTCGGTGGAAGACGGCGCACGCGCGGCCATCGAGGTCGTGCATGCCCTGGGCATCGAACAGCTGGCCTGCGTGGTCGGCAATTCGATGGGCGGCATGACCGCGCTGGCGGTGCTGATGCTGCAGCCGGGGATCGCCCGCAGCCATGTCAACATTTCCGGCAGCGCGCAGGCATTGCCGTTCTCCATCGCCATCCGCTCGCTGCAGCGCGAAGCCATCCGCCTCGACCCCAAGTGGGATGGCGGGCGCTACACCGAAACCGACTACCCGGAATCGGGCATGCGCATGGCACGCAAGCTCGGCGTGATCACCTACCGTTCCGCGCTGGAGTGGGATGGCCGCTTCGGACGCGTGCGACTGGATTCGGACCAGACCGACGATGACCCGTTCGGCCTGGAGTTCCAGGTGGAAAGCTACCTCGAAGGCCATGCACGGCGCTTCGTGCGCTTCTTCGATCCGAACTGCTACCTGTACCTGAGCCGTTCGATGGACTGGTTCGACCTGGCCGAGTATGCCGACGGTGACGTGCTGGCCGGTCTGGCGAAGATCCGTGTTGAAAAGGCGCTGGCCATCGGCGCCAACACCGACATCCTGTTCCCGGTACAGCAGCAGCAACAGGTCGCCGACGGCCTGCGTGCCGGCGGTGCCGACGCGCAGTTCATCGGCCTGGACTCACCGCAGGGCCACGACGCGTTCCTCGTCGATTTCGATCGCTTCGGCCCGGCCGTGCGCGGTTTCCTCGACGGGCTCTAAGTGGCCTGGCGGCGCAACCTGGCCCTGGCCGCGTTCGGCGCGCTCCTCGCGCTGACGGTCAGCGGCGTGCTGCCGCTGTGGCTGGGTGGCTGGTGCCTGCTGGCCAGTGCGCTGTCGTTCGGCCTGTACGGGCATGACAAGCGGGCGGCACGGCGCAAGCAATGGCGCATTCCCGAACGCACGCTGCAGCTGCTGGCCTTCGCCGGTGGCTGGCCGGGCGCGCTGCTGGGCCAGGCGCTGTTCCGCCACAAGCACCGCAAGGCGGAATTCCAATGGGTGTTCTGGTTGTGCGTGCTGGCCAACGTGGCGTCGATCGCGGTGATGCTGCGCGAGTTTTCGCGGTAACCAACCGCCGTGCTCACGACACCTGTAGAGCCGAGCCCATGCTCGGCTCCGTGCACAAAGGCAGCCGAGCATGGGCTCGGCTCTACAGGTGATCCACGTACGGCCGGCACCACCGCGATCAGGTTTCCCGCTCCAGCACGCCGTCACGCAAACGGTACTGCGCATCGACCACGCCGTCGGGCAGGTCGTCGTGGGTGATCATCAACAGGCTGCGCCCGTCCAGCAATCCGGCCAGGTCCTGCAGCAGCGCATGCGCGGTATCCACGTCCAACCCTTCGGTCGGTTCGTCCAGCAACAGGATCGGTGCATTGCGCAGCAGCGCGCGCGCCAAGGCCAACCGCCTTGCCTGGCCGGCCGACATCGTCGCGCCGTTCTCGCCCACCCAGGTCTGCAGGCCGCCATTGCGCTCGGCCCACTCACCCAGGCGCACGCGGCGCAGCACTGCGCACAGCGCGTCATCGCTGGCGTCCGGATCACCCAGCCGCAGGTTCTCGGCCACCGTGCCGGCGAACACCGGCGCGTTCTGCGGCAGCCACGCCAGCTGCCGGTGCCAGTCTTCCTGGGCGAAGTCGCGCAGGTCGCGACCGCCGTAGCTCACCCGCCCCTGCTGCGGATCCCACAGGCGCAGCAGCAGGCTCGACAGCGTGGTCTTGCCACTGCCGCTGTCGCCGCGGATGGCGATGCGCTCACCCGGCGCCAGGCTCAGCTGCAGGCCGGCCAGTACCGGTCGCGCCGCGCCCGGCCAACGGAAATGCACGTTTTCCCACTGCACGGCCGCGGCGCGGGGCACTGCCTGCGGCACTGCCGGATCCTCTACCGTCGGCGTCTGCTCGACGATGGACTGCAGGCGATCCGCAGCGATGCGGCCCGACTGCAGCGACTGCCAGGCCAGGCCCATGCCCGCCCACAACTCGATCATCGCCACGGTCAGGAACACCAGGCCGGCGGCCATTTCCGCGGGAATGCGCTGCTGCTCGGCGGCCTGCAGGGCCAGCGCCAGCATCGCCACCAGACCCAGCCCGGCCACCAGGCCGTGCAGGGTCGAGGCCGCGATCAGCCGCCAGCGCCGACGCCGGTCGCGCGAGGCCAGCTGCTTGGCAGCCACCCGCACCTTCAGCTGCCACGCGGCGTCGGCATGCAGCGCGGCCAGATCACCCGCACCCTCCAGGCCTTCGAATGCAGCGGTACGCAGTGCGGCGCGATGTGCGGCACGGTCAGCCTCTTCATCGTCATGCCCGCGCACGCCCAGCCACGGCACGCCGAAGCCGATCAGCAGCGCCAGCACGGCCAGCAGCACGGCGGCCGAGGGCAGGATCAGGGCGGCCGAAGCCACCGCCACCAGCGACAACGCGCCCAGCGCCACCAGCGGCCCGATGGCGCGCACCAGCAGGCCGTCGACCTCACCGATGTCGCCCAGCAGACGCGCCAGCAGGTCGCCCGTACGCGTGGCACCCAACCGCGCCGGGGCCAGCGGCAGCGCGCGGCGGAAAAACCACACGCGCAGGTCGCGGGCGATGCGCAGGGTGGCATCGTGGCCGACCAGCTTTTCGAAATAGCGCGAAACGATGCGCGCCATGGTCAGGCCGCGGATGCCGGCCGAGGGCGAGAAGAAATTGAAGCCCTGCGCCAGGCCTGCCGCACCGGCCAGCGCGGCGGCGGTGAGGAAGCCACCGGACAGGCCCAGCAGCGCGGTGCCGGCCAGCATCGTGATCCACAGCAGCAGCACCGTCAGCAGCAGGCGCGGACGGTGGCGCAGGAACACCGCGCGCAGCGAATCGGTCGAGCGGCTCATGCGCGCACCGCCTGTGCCGGATCGACCAGGCGCCCTTCCGGCAACAACAGGCAGCGATCGGCCCAGGCGATCACCGCCGGGCTGTGGGTGGCCACCACTACGCTGCGGCCACGCGCGTATGCGGCCAGGCTGCTCAGCAGCGCCGCTTCGGTCTCGGCATCGAGGAAGGCGGTGGGCTCATCCAGCAGCAGCACCTGTGGGTCACGCAACAGCAGGCGGGCCAGGCCGATGCGCCGCGCCTCGCCACCGGACAGGCCGAAGCCGCGCTCGCCGATCAGCGTGTCCAGCCCCTCCGGCAGGCGCCGGGCGAACTGCAGCACCTGCGCCGCCTCGGCCACCGCGCGCAGGCGTGCATCGCTGGCACCGGGGTCGGCCAGGCGCAGGTTGTCGGCGATTGAACCATGGAACAGATAGGGGCGCTGGCTGGCATAGGCCACCTGCACGCCGGCGCGTTGCTGCACCCGCCCGGCACGCGGCGGCAGCCAACCGGCCAGCGCTTCCAGCAGCGTGCTCTTGCCCGAGCCACTGGGGCCGACCAGGGCCAGCCGCTGGCCGGGCTCCAGCCGCAGGTCCACGTCCTGCAACACATCGTGCGGGGCACCGAGCGGGCGCAGCACCAGACCCTGCGCCTGCAGCGGCGGCAAGGCGGCCTCGGCCGGCTCCACCGCCAGCGGTGCCGGCGGTACCTCGGCCACCGCTGGCTCCTCGGGCAGCGACAGCAGCAGGCGCTCGACTTCGGCAGCGGCGGCCAGTGCATTGGCGCGATCGTGGTAATGCGCGGCCAGCCGTCGCAGCGGTGCGTAGAACTCCGGCGCCAGCAGCAGGCAGAACAGGCCCGCGCCCAGCGTCGGCACCGTCGCATGCAGGGACATCAGCCCCAGGTAGCTCAGGCCGAGGTATAGCGCGACCATCGCTACGCTTACCGAGGCGAAGAATTCCAGCACGGTGGAGGACAGGAAAGCGATGCGCAGCACCTTCATCGTGCGCACGCGCACCCCTTCGGCAGCCGCTTCGATACCGGTAAGTTCGGCCTCGCCCCGCCCATACAGGCGCAGCAGGCCCAGCCCCTTGATGCGGTCGGCGAAGTGGCCGCTCATGCGTGCCAGTTCGCCCAGCTGCGCGCGACCGGCGGCCTCGGCGCCCCAGCCCACCAGCATCATGAAGAACGGCACCAGCGGCGCGGTGAACAGCAGGATCAGCGCCACCACCCAGTCGACCCAGGCCACCGCGGCCAGGATCAGCAGCGGCACGACCACCACTTCGGTACGCACCGGCAGGAAGCCGCTGTAATAGCTCTCGATGGCATCGCCATGGTGCAGCATCAGTTCGCCCAGCTCGCCAGTGCGGCGCTGCCGCAGCCACAGCGGGCCACGGCCCAGCAGGCGCGCGAACACGCGCTCGCGCAGGGCCAGGCGGGCCGCATCGGCGACGTCGCCCGCGGCGGCCTGGGTGGCACTGCCCAACAGCGTGCGCAGCACCAGGATCACCGCCAGCGCGGCCAGCACCGGCAGGCCGCTGGCCAGCGGCGCGCGCTCCACCAGCACCGTCTGCACCAGCCAGGCGATCGCGGCAGCCTGGCCGATCAGCAGGGCGCCGGACAGGCTGATGCACAGGGCCGCCAGCCGCTGCCGGCCACGCGCGGCATGGGCCAGGCCGGCCAGCCAGGCGGTGCGGGCACGCCGTTGCAGGGTCGATTCCTCCTCCGCGGTGCGGGGCTCGGCAGCAGTAGGTTCGGCAGCGCTCAAGGTCTTCACAGGCAACGGGGATGCTCCGCATTGTAGGCGCAGGTCGCAGGCGCCCCTGCGGCAGGTGGTCGCAGGCGTCACGGGAAAGGCATACGATCCCCTTGGGCACTCATTCATACATTGATCTGGATCAAGGCTGTTTGAAGTAGTCGGTCACATCATTCCCCCGTAGACCACCCTTCCCGCCACCCGCAACGGCACTATCCCACGAGGTAGCCAGGCCATGATTGATCAGACAGTCGTAGAACTGTCGCGGCTGCAATTCGCTCTGACCGCGATGTACCACTTCCTATTCGTACCGCTCACCCTCGGCCTGTCCTTCATGGTGGCCATCATGGAGAGCGTGTACGTCATGACCCGCAAACAGGTCTGGCGGCAGATGACCCTGTTCTGGGGCACGCTGTTCGGCATCAACTTCGCCATCGGCGTGGCCACCGGCCTGGTGATGGAATTCCAGTTCGGCATGAACTGGTCGTACTACAGCCACTACGTGGGCGATATCTTCGGTGCGCCGCTGGCCATCGAAGGCCTGATGGCCTTCTTCCTCGAAGCGACCTTCATCGGTCTGTTCTTCTTCGGCTGGAAGCGCCTGAGCCCGGTCAAGCACCTCACCGTCACCTGGCTGATGGCGCTGGGCACCAACCTGTCGGCGGTGTGGATCCTGATCGCCAACGGCTGGATGCAGAACCCGACCGGTGCGGTGTTCAACCCGGACACGATGCGCATGGAAGTGGTGGACTTCGCCGCGGTGCTGTTCAACCCGGTGGCGCAGGCCAAGTTCGTGCACACCGTCAGCGCCGGCTACGTGACCGGTGCCATCTTCGTGATGTCGATCAGCGCCCTGTACCTGCTGCGCAACAAGCACAAGGACATGGCCCGTCGCTCGTTCGCGGTGGCCGCAGCCTTCGGCCTGCTGTCCTCGCTGTCGGTGGTGGTGCTGGGTGACGAGAGCGGTTACGCCGCCAGCGAGCACCAGAAGATGAAGCTGGCCGCGATCGAAGCGATGTGGGAAACCGAGCGTGCGCCGGCCGACTTCACCGCCTTCGGCATTCCCAACCAGACCACGCACCAGAACGACTACGCGATCAAGATCCCGTACCTGATGGGCCTGATCGCCACCCGTTCGCTGGACCAGCCGATTCCCGGCATCCTGGAACTGGTGGACCGCGCCGAGCACCGCATCCGCGGTGGCCAGCTCGCCTATGGCGCGCTGGAACGCATCAAGAAGGACAAGACCGACCTGCAGGCGCGCGAGATGTTCGACCGCCATTGGCAGGACCTGGGCCATGGCCTGCTGCTGAAGCGTTACCGCGAGGACATCCTCAACGCCACCCCGGAGGAAATCTCCAAGGCCGCGATGGATACCGTGCCGCGCGTGGCACCGCTTTTCTGGACCTTCCGCATCATGGCGGGCCTGGGCTTCTACCTGATCGCGTTCTTCGCCTTGGCGTTCTACTTCTCCTGCCGCAACAACTTCCAGGACAAGCGCTGGTTCCTGAAGCTGGCGGTGTGGAGCCTGCCGGTGCCGTGGATCGCGATCGAATGTGGCTGGTTCGTGGCCGAATACGGCCGCCAGCCGTGGGCGGTGGATGGCGTGCTGCCCACTTTCTACGCCGCGTCGGGCCTGGCCCTGCATGAAATCCTGACCACGCTGGCCATCTTCACCGCAACCTACACGGTGCTGCTGGTCATCGAGATCAAGCTGATGCTCAAGGCCGTGCGCACCGGACCGGATGACATCCTGCCGACGCTGCAGGCCGACATCCGCCCTGTTTCCCCCACTGCAGCCGCTGCCGGACAGGCCTGAGGCAGGAGAATCCAGATGGAATTCATTGCACTTGATTACACCACGCTCCGCGTGATCTGGTGGCTGCTGCTCGGCATCCTGCTGGTCGGCTGGGCGGTGATGGACGGTTTCGATCTCGGCGTCGGCACCCTGCTGCCGTTCGTGGCGAAAACCGATGAGGAACGCCGGCTGGTGATCAACACCGTCGGCCCGGTCTGGGAAGGCAACCAGGTCTGGCTGGTGCTGGGTGGCGGTGCGATCTTCGCCGCCTGGCCGCCGCTGTATGCGGTGAGCTTCTCCGGCTTCTACCTGGCGGTGTTCGCGATGCTGTTCGGCCTGATCCTGCGGCCGGTCGGCTTCAAGTACCGCAGCAAGATGCCGTCCAGGCGCTGGCGCGACAACTGGGACCGCGTGCTGTTCGTCGGTGGCCTGCTGCCGGGCCTGATTGCCGGCGTGGCGGTGGGCAACGTGCTGCTGGGCGTGCCGTTCCACTTCGATGACACCCTGCGCGTGACCTACACCGGTTCGTTCTTCGGCCTGCTTACGCCGTTCGCGCTCATCGCCGGCCTGGTCAGCGTGGCCATGCTGGTCTCGCACGGTGCGGCCATGCTGGTCATCAAGACCGACGGCCCGGTGGCCGAACGTGCCGCACGCTACGGCAGCATCGCCGCACTGATCAGCTTCGTGCTGTTCGCGGTGGCAGGCCTCTGGGTGGCCTTCGGCCTGCCCGGTTACCAGATCACCTCGCAGGTGGTGACCGACGGCCCGACCAACCCGCTGCTGAAGACGGCGGCGATCGGCACGGCTGCCGGTGGCTGGCTGCGCAACTACAGCAGCATGCCGGCCACGATCGTGTTCCCGGTGCTGGGCCTGCTGGGTGCGCTGGCCAGTGCGGTGCTGCTGCGTGCACGGCGCGGCGGTCTGGCCTTCATCGCCTCGGGCGCGTCCATCGCCGGCATCATCCTCACCGTCGGCTTCGCCATCTTCCCCTTCCTGCTGCCGTCCTCCAGCCAGCCCACCTCCAGCCTCACCGTCTGGGACAGCTCGTCCAGCCACCTGACGCTGTGGATCATGCTGCTGGCGACGGCCATCTTCCTGCCGATCATCCTCGCCTACACCACCTGGGTGTACCGCGTGCTGAAGGGCAAGACCACGGTCGAAGAAATGGGCGACAACCCGAACGCGTATTGATGGATTGCATCCGTGCCGACCAACGGTCGGCACCCACCACGAGCAACAGGTGCTGAGCGATGGTCGGCACCCACCATGAGCAATAGGCGCCGACCCACGGTCGGCACCTGCCCCGAACGAAGGAGATACGAGCATGTGGTATTTCGCCTGGATCCTCGGCACTGGCCTGGCCTCCACCGTGGCCATCCTCAACGGCATGTGGTTCGAATCGCGCGAGCGGAACCGCCTCGAGAAAGAAAACAGTCGCTGAGCTGTAAAAAAACCTTGCCGCCTTGGCCTTCACACGGTATCTTAGGCGGCTCCTTCGGGGTGTAGCTCAGTCTGGTAGAGCGCTACGTTCGGGACGTAGAGGTCGCAGGTTCGAATCCTGTCTCCCCGACCACTTCGGTGGTCGCATTGAAGCCTGGTGAAGTCTTCCAGGCTTTTTTGTTCCCTGAAGGATTCCATTGCTTCGGCAGTGTGAAGAAACACCATTTGCCCCTTGCCGCCATCGGGGTGAATGGATAGAATAGGCGGCTCCCCTCGGGGTGTAGCTCAGTCTGGTAGAGCGCTACGTTCGGGACGTAGAGGTCGCAGGTTCGAATCCTGTCTCCCCGACC
>NZ_JAMOKY010000037.1:0-43654 GCF_024499815.1 Stenotrophomonas testudinis
CCCCCCCCCCCCCCCCCCCCCCCCCCCCCCCCCCCCCCCCCCCCCCCCCCCCCCCCCCCCCCCCCCCCCCCTCTACAGGAGGTGCGGCAGCCGAGCATGGCTCGGCACTACAAAAATCGGTCAGCGGACCTGCAGCGTCAACAGGAAGTAACGCCCCAGCGGATCATCCAGGCCGGCCATCTGCCCGCCGCTGCCCACCAGGTAGTTCACCGGCGCGGTATCCAGCACGTTGTGCACGTCCAGCGCCGCCACCACGCGCGGGCTCAGCTTGCGCGCCACGTGCAGGTTCCAGCGCAGCTGCGCGGGGTTCATGCAGCGGCGCGCCTCGCGCTGCTCCACCGGGCAGTCCTCGCCGGCCAGCCACGCACGCGTGCGGCCCACGCGGTTGCCGCGCAGCGCGATGTCCCACGAGGGGTTCTGCCACTGCACGTTGATGATGCCGGCGAAGGTGGGCGTGGCGTGGCCGCGCAGGTCCACCGATTCGCCGTGCGCGCGGTCGCGGCGCAGTTCCTGCTGCTGCAGGCCATCCAGCGAGAACAGCCATTGGCCATCGCGGCCGGCATCGATGCGGTACTCGCCGCGCAGCACCCAGTTGCGCGACGCGGTGCGGCCGATGTTGTCGAAGGACAGGCGCAGGTCGCGCAGGCGGCCCTGCTCGTCCAGTTCCCACGTGTCGGGGTTCCACAGCGCATCGCTCGGCTGCAGCGCGAGGATTTCGTTGCGCAGCTCGACGATGTTGTGGGTCAGCGACAGCGAGAACGCGTCGGTGGGCGTCCAGCTGGCCGCCAGCGAATGACTGCGCGAGGTCTCGGCGCGCAGCGCATCGTTCTCCACCACGTCCACTTCCACCGCGCAGCCACCGCCGCGCAGCGTGCGCGCGCAGGGCGGCAGGGTGTCCGACGCGGGCAGCGCCAGCAGGCCGAAGTAGGCCGGTGGCCGGCGCCGCTCGAACAGGCTGGGTGCGCGGAAGCCGCGGCCACTGGCCAGCAGGAACGACCAGTGCGGGCTCGGGCTCCAGCGCAGGCCGGCACGCGGCGAGAACGCGCTGTCGCCATCATCGCGGTCCAGCCGCGCGGCCAGGTCCAGGCGCAGTGTCGACGCCAGCGGCAGGCCGACTTCGGCATACGCCGCGCTGCTCGGCCGCGACAGCCGCCGTTGTTCCAGCGGCAGGCCCAGCGCCAGTTCTCCCTTGCCCAGCAGCGGGTCGGGCAGCGAGGTCCAGCGCTCCTGGCGCAGGTCGAGGCCGGTGGCCAGCTGTGCCTTGCCGCCGGGCAGGTCCATCAGTTCGCGCTGCACGCCCCACCAGGCCTGCAGCTGGGTGGTGCGGCCGCGATTGCGGATGGTCGGAAACAGTTCGTCGGCCAGACCCGGTGGCAGCGTGGAAAAACCGGGCAGGAAGTCCAGCGCGAGCGCGGCCTCCAGCAGGCGTTCGCTGCGCACGGCGCCGCCGGTACGCAGGTCCACCTGGCTGCGCTGCGCACTCAGTCCGGCCTCCCAGCTGCGGCCGCGCTGGTCGCGGCCGATGCCAACGGTCAGGTCGCCTTCGCTGGCGCGCACCCGCGGCTGCACCTCGCCGCCCTCCTGCAGCACCACGTTGAGCAGGGCATTGCGGTTGAAATCCAGCGCCACTGCCGTGGGGCCCAGTTCGAAGCGCTGGCGGTTGTGGCTGGCACGCGCTTCGACATAGGCGTAGCGGCCTTCGCCACGCTCGTGGCGGTATCGCAGGTAGCCGGCCACCGTGTCCGACGCCGGCTGCAGCGAACGCGGGCGCACGCTGTCGTACCAGCAGCCATCCTCGTCCTTCTGCAGCGGCGCATGGCATTGGCTGGCCGGGTAGTAATCGCCGTTGGCCAGGATCAGGCCGATGGGGTACCGCTCGCTGTCGGCATGCCAGCTACGGCGGTCGCCGGCCACGTGGCGCAGGCGGTGCAGGTCGAGGCCGGCGAACCAGCGGTCACCGTTGTCGCGCACGCCGCCGGTGGCCGCCTGCACGCGGTGCTGGTCACCATCGCCGCGGCCGCTGACGCCGGTCTGCAGGGTGGCTTCCGGGCCATCGGCCTGGTCGCGCAGGATGATGTTGACCACGCCGGACATCGCATCGGCGCCATAGATGGCCGAGGCGCCGCCGCGCACCAGTTCGATGCGTTCAACGAAGCTGAGCGGAAGGCCGCCGAGGTCGGTGAGGCCGCCTTCCTCCAGCGACACCATCGGGTAGCGCGGCAGGCGGCGGCCGTTGACCAGAAACAGCGTGGCGCGCGGGCCCATGCCATCCAGGCTGGTGGTGGCCGCCGCGCCCACCGGCAGGTACAGCGAATCGCCCCCGCGCGAGGTGCTCAGCGGCGGATGGCCGTTCATGCCGGGCAGGTGGCGCAGCAGATCGAACAGGGTGCCGTAGCCGCTGCGCAGGATGTCCTCGCGCTCGATCACCGTCACCGGCAAGGTAGTCTGCACGGAGGTGCGCGGCAGGCGGCTGCCGGTCACGTGGATCGGTGCCAGGTCCACCTGTGCCGGGCGCTGCGGTCGCGGTGGCGGGGCAGGCGCGACCACAGCAGGCGCTGCGGCCGCCACGGCATGGCGGCGCAGCACGTAGCCACCGCCGGGCGTGCGCAGGATGTTGACGGGCCGGCCGGCCACCAGCGCCTTCAGCGCAGCGGCAGGTTCCTGCGATCCCTGCGTCCCGGGCGTGCGCAGGTCGGCCAGCTCGCGTGCATCGAACATCAGCGAAACGCCGCTCTGCCGCGCCCACTGCTGCAGCGCCGGCGCCAACGGGCCGGCGGCGATGTGGTATTCGACCGGGGCGGCGGCGGGCGATTCTGCGGCGGCCGTGGCACCGGCCAGGGCAAGCCACAGCAGGACCATCAAACGCTGTCGCAGTGCCCCGGGGCTGGGCATCCGCGCCGCCTCAGTAAGTGCGGCGCAGTTCCAGCGCGCCATCCTTGCGCGGCTGGCCAGCGATCGACCACCCCAGTTCCAGGGCAGACAGCAGTTCATGCGGATCGCCGGCACGGAAGCTGCCGCTCACGGCCAGGTCGGCGATGTCCGGGTCGGCAATCACCAGCGGCGTGCTGCCGTAGCGGTTCATGCGCTCGACCACCGTGGACAGGGGCGTGGCATCAAACACCAGGCGGCCCTCGGGCCAGGCTTCGGCCGCGGCGGTGGTGGCCAGCTGCGGGCCTGGCTGGATGCGGCCGGACGGCGACACCTGCAGCTGCTGGCCCGGGGCGAGCGTGTGCTGCGCGCTGCCGCTGGTCACTTCCACGGCGCCTTCCAGCAGGGCCACTTCCACCCGGCCGTCGTTCAACCGCTCGACCTGGAAGGTGGTGCCGATGTCGCGGATGCTGCTGCCGCCGGCCTGCACCCGCAGCGGGCGCAGGGAGGCGGCCACCTGCAGCTGCATGCGGCCGCGTTCCAGTTCCAGTTCGCGCTTGCGCCAGCCGAAGCGGGCGCTCAGCGTGGTGCCGGCATCGAGGGTGGCGATGCTGCCATCGGCCAGCGTGCGCACCTGCGGCAGGTGGCTGGCGTTGGCGTAGCGCTGCGGGGTGGGATTGCCATCGGTGTAGACCATCCAGCCGATGCCCACGGCCAGGCAGACGCCGGCCGCCGCCGCCACCGACGGCAGCCAGCGCCGTGCGGGCGTGCGTGCGACGCGGGCAGCGGCGGTGCGCAGCCACGGGTCGCCGGACAGGCCAGCGCTGCGCAGGTGCAGCTTCTCGGCCTGTGCCCAGGCGGTAACGTGGGAGGGGTGTTCGGCCAGCCAGTCCTCGAACGCTTCGCGCTCGATCGAGGTGCAGTCGGGGGCCTCCAGGCGGGCCACCCAGGCGCTTGCGCGCTCGAACAGCAACGTGTCATCCATGTATGCGTCGCGGGTCACTCACTCTCTCCATCAGTGTGGAGAGGATTGCTGCCCAACTCCTTGCGCAGGCCCTGAAGGGCACGGGCGATGTGTTTTTCCACCGTCTTGGCGGTGATGCCGCAGTGCCGGGCGATCTGTGCATAGCTCATGCCGGTGATGCGGTTGAGCAGGTACACCTCGCGGGCACGTTCGGGAAGCTTGAACAGTGCCTGTCGCAGCAGCGCGATCATCTGGCCGGATTCTGCCTGACGCAGCGGATCGGGAGAAGTGCCGTGCGGCTCCTCGCTGCTGTCGCGTTCACCCAGCGGCAGGTGACCGCGCGCGTGTGGCGAGCGGCCGCGGTCGGCCAGGCGGTTGCGGGCGATGCGGTACAGCAGCAGGCGCAGCTCGTCGGTGCCATGGCCGCGGTAGCGGATCAGCCGCTCGATGCTGTCCTGCGCGATGTCCTCGGCATCCTCCGGGCCGACACCGCGCATGCGCAGGAAGGCACACAGCGGCGCACGTTCCTCACGGATGAAGGTGATGAAGGCATCCGGAACCCCGGCCGGGTCCGGCGCGCGCTGGGGCAGGGGGGAGGGGGCGGACAGGGGGAAGGCCTCGAACGACAAACGCGTCATCGAGTTTTACAAGACCATGACCGCAGGGGGAAGTGCGTGTCGTTTACGACATGCTTGGATGAATGAGTTCAGATTTTCGCGTGCGACGCACTGGGGGTGTTCGGCGCGCTACGGCGTTCTGCCTTCGTCCCGCGTGGTGCGGGTTGGAGAGAGAGACCGCAATGAAGCATTCGAAGTTGAGCCTGGCCTTGGCCGGCCTGGTGGGTATGGCAACTCTGGGCGCGATCGGCGACGCAGCGGCGATGAACTACCACGTGCAGGACGACCGCGTCGTTCTCAGTGGTGGCGTGACCTTCGCCGACGTCGTCGCGCTGCCGGCGCTGCTGGCCAAGGCACAGGAAGAAGGCCGCCCGATCCGCGAAGTCGTGCTGCGCACCTCCAACGGTGGCGCGCTGATCGCCGGTGAGTGGCTGCAGGCCATCATCCGCACCCAAGGCCTGGATACCATCGTGTCCGGCCACTGCATCTCGTCGTGCTCGATCATGCAGTCCGGCGGCGTCAACCGTTACCTGGCCGGCGACCTGCCAGTGGTCGACTCGGTGCAGATCCACGCCGCCAGCAGCGGCGGCCGCATCACCTACAGCCCGTCGCCGCGCATGACCCAGATCTACACCGGCAACTACGGCGGCGGCATGGATGCTGGCCTGCTGCACAAGGCCATGTATGAAGTGGTGGCGCCCAACGGCCTGCTGGTGTTCCGCGACCCGTCGCGCACCACCGGCACCTCGGTCAGCTTCGACCCCGATGGCAGCGGCCGCAACCTGCAGCTCTTCCCGGGCCAGGACATCTACAGCAACAACATCATCACCGCGGCCGGCTACCGCGACCCGGGCGATACCCTCACCGTCACCGGCAATGTCACTGGGGACATCAACCCGGGCTACCTGTCCACCGCCCACCAGCTGCAGACCTTCGTCGAGGATGACTTCGCGCGTTGGAACGATGCCGAGTACGACACGACCTACATCAACTACGCGGTGACGCTCTACAACCGTGCGTCCAATGGCCCGAATGGCGTCGGCCAGTTCTCGCTGCAGGATTACCTCAACAATCCGGGCAACCAAGCGTTCCTGCAGGGCCAGCTGCGTCTGGCCGACCTGGATGCCTCCGCGCTGGCCAACTCGGCCGGCGTGATCCGCGTCGCCAAGGGCGGCACCTGGCGCACCTCGGCTACCACGGGTGCCGATTTCATGCTGGTCGACGGCGGCACCATCGCCTTGGAAGGCGGTGCCCTGCGCGCACCGGAAGTGCGGGTGATGGCCGGCGGCCTGGTGGTCGGGCACGGCGACATCGCCTCGCTGGAAACCGACACCGATGCACTGCTCGACGCCACCGGCCCGTCGCTGCGCGAGGACGGCTTCAACCGCCTGCGCGTGTACGGCACGCTGATGCCGCGCGGCGGCGACCTGGTCACTCACGGCTACGTCAACATCATGCCGGGCGGCAACGTGCTGTTCGACGTCACCGAAGCCGGTGGCAGCGCCGCCGGTCGCCTGCGCGTGGGCAGCTTCTTCGACGGTGGCCAGAACGACGGCGCATTGGTGATCTCGCCCGGTGCGCACCTGGAGTTGAACGTCGCCAAGGGCTTCTACGCCGGCAACTACCAGCGTGAACTGGTCACCGGCCCGATCTACGAGGATGGCTTTGCCGATGCCGTGCGCCTGGGCGATACCGCCTACAGCGCCAGCATTACCGACAACGAAGTCTTCCGCCCGCGGCACAACTCGCTGCTCAGCTTCAATATTCATCAGAGCGAGGACGGCCTGTCGCTGACCGCGAACCCGGGCTTCGACCAGCTGGCACAGCTGACCGCCAGCAACGGCAACCAGAGCCTGGGCGTCGCCCTGGCCGCCGCAGGTGATCGCCAGGACGCGCGCCTGAAGTCGTTGCTGGGCGCGCTGCAGTTTGCCGACCGCGATGTCATCGCGCAGCAGGCCGGTGCCCTGCGCGGTGATGCGCACGCCACCCTGCGCCTGGCCGACAACGCCCTGCTGGGCAGCATCGGCACCGTAGTCACCCAGCACCAGGCCGGCCTGCGCAGCGGCAACGGAGATGCCGGTGGTCTGGCCGCGCAGGCAGCACAGGCGGCGTCGGCACAGCCAGGCATGGCCAACGGCAGCCTGTTCAACCAGCTGGCCATGCATCTGGTCGAGCCGGCGGCGCAGGCGGTGGCAGGTTCGGACGGCGGCGCTGGCACGCGTAACCACGGCTTCTGGGGCCGCGGCTTCGGCAGCCACGGCCGCATCGATGGCGACGGCGGCGTGGCCGGCCTGACCCACACCGTGGGCGGCATCGTGCTGGGTGCCGATACACGCGTGGCCGATGACCGCGTCGGCCTGGGCGTGAGCGTGGCCGCGGCGGACATGTCGACCAAGGCCCGCGATGGTTCCGGCTTCAGCGGTGACGTGCGCGCGCTGGATATCGGCGGCTACCTCGATGCCACCTATGCGCGTGGCTACCTGTCGGCCGCCGTGCGCTACACCGACCTGCGCCACGACACACGCCGCGGCATTGCCGGCATCGACGGCCTGAACGATCCGCTGCGCGCCAAGTACAACAACGATGCGATCTCCGCGCGCCTGGAGCACGGCTTCAGCTTCACCACCGGCAACGGACTGGTGGTGCAGCCTCTGCTGCCGGTGGTGGATTACGCGCGCACCTCGGCCACGCGTTTCAATGAAGGGCAGGGTGCTGGCGCACTGGCCGGCCGTGGCGACAGCCTGGAAAGCATCCGCGTGGGTGCCGGCCTGCAGCTGTTCAAGACCTTCGACGGCAGCAACGGCGAGCGCATCACCCCGCGCGCGCGCGTGGTCTGGCAGAAGGAACTGGGCGACACGCAGGCCCGCTACAGCACCGGCTTCGCCGCCGCCCCGGACCTGGTGTTCGGCAGCAGCAGCCAGACCCTGGGCGAGCAGGTGCTGGCGTGGAACCTGGGCGTCACCAGCCGCGCCAGCGATCGCCTGTCGGTGATGGTCGACTACGTGGGTGAGCGCCGCGATGGCCAGGTGCAGAACGGCGTGATGCTGGGCCTCGGCTACGCGTTCTGAGTAAAGGGCGCACCGGCGGCATGACGGCCGCCGGTGCGCTATGGTCTGCGAAGGATTTCCGTGCAGGCCCGCCCATGCAGATTGCCGTCTTCAGCGCCCGTCCCTATGACCGGCGCTTCCTGGAAGAAGCCAACGCGCGCGACGGCGCCGGGCAGGGCTTCCAGTTCGTCCATTTCGATGCCGCGCTGGATGTGCACACTGCGGCACTGGCGCAGGGCTGCACCGCCGTCTGCGTATTCGTCAACGACCGCCTCGATGCGCCCGTACTGCAGGCGTTGCATGCACTGGGCGTGCGCGCCGTGCTGCTACGCTGTGCCGGGTTCAACAATGTCGACCTGGCCGAAGCCGCACGGCTGGGATTCTTCGTGGCCCGCGCGCCGGCCTATTCGCCCGAAGCCGTGGCCGAACATGCGCTGGCTCTGGTGATGACCCTCAACCGGCAGACCCACCGCGCCTACAACCGCGTGCGCGAAGGCAACTTCATGCTGGATGGCCTGCTCGGCCGCACCCTGCACGGCCGCACGGTGGGCATCGTGGGTACCGGCAAGATCGGCCTGGCCACCGCGCGCATCTTCCGTGGCATGGGCTGTACGGTGCTCGGCCATGCTCCCTATCCGTCGGCGGATTTCGATGGGGTGGGGGATATGGTCGCGCTGGAAGAGCTGCTGGCGCGCGCGGACATCGTCTCGCTGCACTGCCCGCTGACGCCGGACACCCAGCACCTCATCAACGATGCCTCGCTGGCGCGGATGAGGCCCGGCGCGATGCTGGTGAACACCTCGCGTGGCGGCCTGGTGGATACTCACGCGGTGATCCGCGCGCTGAAGTCGCGCCGGCTGGGCCATCTGGCCATCGACGTCTACGAGCAGGAAAGCGCGCTGTTCTTCCAGGACCTGTCCGGCGAGATCATCGACGACGAGGCCTTCCAGCGCCTGATGACCTTCCCCAACGTGCTGGTGACCGGCCACCAGGGCTTCTTCACCGTGGAGGCGCTGCAGGAGATCTCGGCCATCACCCTGGGCAACCTGGCCGATTTCGCCGCCGGGCGGGCGTGTGCCAACCGGGTCGGGGCGGATTGACCAGCGGGGTAGGCTGCCCGTAAAATCGCCTGCTCAGCCGGAATAGCTCAGTTGGTAGAGCGGCGCATTCGTAATGCGTAGGTCGCAGGTTCGACTCCTGTTTCCGGCACCATGCTTCCCTATCGCTTACAAATCAGCGATTTACGATGCCCTGCGGTACACGTGCGGGGTACAGTCGGGAGCACTGCGGTACGATCCTAAGAAGCCCACTGATGGTCACTGCGGCACTATTTGCGCAGATTCTCCACGGGCCGTTTGATCCCTCGATTCTGAGTTGCCTGCTGGACGCGCTGCGCGGTCGAGTGTGTCAACTGCCGCCCAAATCGTGGCCAGCGAGGGATGCCTGCGACGCTCGCGACAAGAGCTAGGCTGGACGACCTCGTTGGCGATTCGCTCGATTACAAGGTCTGCGAGAGTTCAATAGGTCACCTGATGGCGGGCGAGTCCCGAAGAGTGGGTGCTTTGCCAACAACACCTCCCGTAGCCGCGCAATCAAGATCTCACGTCATCGAAATAGGTTGCTTCCCTAGCAGCTAGGCCTGACCAAAAACCAAGCCGCTTCGGCGATCCCTCCAGGTTAAAGCAGGAAACGTGCCCGCCGTGGAGGGGAGTAGTCCTAGGCCACGCTTGTATGGGAAGCAATGTCTCCTATTGGCCGGAAGCGGACATTGGGTTATGCAGTGGACCAAGGATGTACATCAAAGCTAATACAGGTCTGCTCCGACACATGACGAACGTTAGCCCACCTTGCGTTGGCTCGCTATGAGTTGATGGACGTCTTCCGTCGTTGATCCATGCGCTCCTTTGCCCGTCTTTGCCGACCTTCTGCCCTGATGAGATATAGTTCATGGGAACAGAGCCAGTAATATGGAGCAGATCAAATGTCGTTTGATTTTAGTGTCCCCGGGCCAAGTGGACCCGTCAAGGTCGCAATCGAGCGGGGAGCCTCAGCAATATTTGTGGGGGCGAATGGATCAGGGAAAACCCGACTGGCAGTTTTTGTTGAGGATGCAATTGGTGAAGCGGCACACCGAATCTCTGCCCACCGATCTCTCAGACTTAATCCAGCCATTCCAAAGATTCGTGGTGCCGAAGCGCTACGCAAGCTCAGATACGGCTGGGAGGGCGAGAAAGCGACAGTCCATCATCGACGAGGTTACCGGTGGCGTGACCAAGATCCTGCAGTTGCCATGCTCAACGACTTCGATAGTTTGCTACAAGCTCTATTCGCAGACCAAGCCGTCACTACCTTGGACACTCATACGCGTCACAGGGCAGGAACACTGAGCAACGCGAAGGCGACGAAGTTTGAAACCCTTTCCGATATTTGGCATCGCCTTCTACCTCATCGACGTTTAGTAATTACAGGCGATGACATCCAAGTCTCCATTACGGGCAAATTAGATACCTACCCAGGGTCGGAAATGAGCGACGGAGAGCGTTCCATCTTCTACTTACTAGCTCAGGCTCTCATTGCCGCAGAATCTTCACTCCTCATCGTTGATGAGCCAGAACTACACGTACATCCGTCAATCATGTCAAAGCTTTGGGACGAGGTCGAAGCTGCGCGAAAAGACTGTGGCTTCCTATTTATAACTCACGACTTGCAGTTTGCAGCAGGTAGGGCTGCACAAAAATACGTTCTCCGATCCTTTGATCCATCACCGTCGTGGACCGTGGAGGAAGTCCCGCTTAGTGTCGATTTTCCCGAAGAGCTAGCTACACTGATTCTAGGGAGCCGACGTCCAATCCTTTTCGTAGAAGGGGGCGATAACAGTTTGGACCAAGCGATTTACCGCTGCTGCTACCCGGACTGGACGGTGGTTCCAAGAGGCTCATGTGAGGAAGTTGTGCATGCGGTCATGACGATGCGTTCGAACGCGCAGCTGACCCGAGTCACATGCGCGGGAATTGTTGACGCCGATGACCACTCGGCTGACGAAATTGCGAAGATGAATGCAATGGGGGTGTTCCCACTTTCCGTATCCGAAGTCGAGAACCTAATTTTACTTCCAGCGGTTAGTCGGGAAATTGCGAAGCTGGATGGATTCGCGGGAGGGGAGCTTGAAGCTCGCTTGTCACGTCTAGAGAGTGCTGTCTTGGGTACTCTAGATTCGCAGGCAAAGATTGATGAGGTCGTACTGCGGTACTGCCGCCGACGGATTGATCGAGCTCTAAAACGGATCGACCTGTCCGCTCAGGAAAATCTTGATGATCTAGTCGCCAAGTACGTGGAGGAGACAGTCGGCTTGGATGTTCAAAGCATTGCTTCAACTGCAGCTCAGAAGATTGATATGGCAGTAAAAAACGCTGATTTGCCGAGCTTGCTGAGCATCTACGATAACAAAGGACTGATAGCCCTTGCGGCTTCTCATTTGAAGCAGACAAGAATGTCGGCATTTGAAGGCTGGCTCACGAGGATGCTACGAGATGAGACAAAGGCACCTGACTTGATCGCTGTACTTAGATGCAACCTGCCAGCAGTATCGGCTGCGTAGCGTTCATTATGGTTACCGTCGTGGGGGGGCTATTGAATTAGTTTTTCGTGCGCGGCGTAGGTCTCACAGAACGTCTCAGGAATTTTCCGCCCCGAGCTATAACCATGGTTTACTTGAGAAAAGAGCGCCGGGGATACGGTTGCACATCGATGGGGCGCTGTCCGTTTTTGGCCGGTAGCAGACTCTCAGCGAGAGACCCTTGGCAGTTGGACAAGTGTGAAGGGAGCCGTGTACGAGATATCCCCGGACGCCAGCCCTACCCCTTGACCATTGCAACCAAAGGTTCGCTACCCTCGCGGGGCCGTAGGGCAGCAGAAGTGATAATTTATGGTTGCGCGTCTACCCGCGTCTACCCGCGTCTACCCGCGTCTACCCGCGTCTACCCGCGTCGATTCCGCTTATATGCGCCAGTCGAAGTGCATCGAAGATTGCCGATAGATTGGATTTTCGATATCTGCAGGGCTGTGCTTTAGTTCTGGTCTGCCCAAAATCAGGCTGACGCAATGCTAAAAATTGCACTTGAGCGGCTGCTTCTTGATGAAATTGCCAAGGTCGCAGCAGGAAAAACGGCATACGGCCGATACTTCATGATCTGTCTTCCCTTCCGGACCCGCCTTATAGTGGACCTTGGAAAGCGCTCTGGAACGCCTGTTAGGGTCAGGCGCAAATGAGGCAGCCGCGCCCCTCTAAAGCAAAGCGTGACGCCGTCGTAGCCAATGACGTGCCCTACGGGCCGGTCTCAGGTCAATCGCATCTGCTAGAGGTTCCGATACGGCGTCTCTCTGATCTGATGGGTCCTGACACCACGCTACGCCAAGTTTACTTCCTCATGGCGCTATGGCGCGTAGATGCCTCGGGGTTGTCAGCGGGTAGCATCGAGGAGCAGATGAGCAGGGCTGTCCCTGTCGCCCAAAGTTCGATAAGTAGATCCCTGCGCATACTTCGGGAGTTGGGGTTGGTTGAGGTCTTCCTAGCGCCGCAAGACGGAAGGTTTAGGTTGACCCGACTCAGTCCAATGGGCCGGACATTTATGGCTGGTCTTCTGGACTGCATGCCCCGTGACCGAGAGAAAAAAGCAGACGGGGACACTGGCGCTCCGTAGAAATCTATTCCGACTGGTTGAGGCTGATCGTGAGGAAGAAGGATGCAGTGGCGGAACTACGAACGAAGGCGACTTTGTGGAAATCGGACTTTTCCCACGCGTAAGTTTGCATGGAACAGTGCATAAGCCGCTCTGGGATCGCCGTCTGGGTGGTATCTAGACGCTTCAAGTGCGCAACGCAGCAACAATGCTGACAGCAATTAGGAGAAGGTCGGAGGAAGCCCCCGGCTGCACCTGAGGTCCCTTCAAGGGTCTTCAAGCGCAGCCGGGGGCTTCGTAGTTTCAGGTCGCGAACTGCTCAGGGAGCCGCGATGCTCTGTCGATCCACACCACGGGGGAGGGGGTTGCTTCGATGTGCCAGATTGGATCGCCCTGGCCGCGTTATGCGCCCTTCTCCGTGAAGCCGAACTCGCGCAGGATCGCGGGGGCACGCTTCAGGCCGTTAGTGCGAACAGATGAGAGCGACTTGGGCCACTTGCTCAGAACAGATTGAGGTAGGCGGGTGTCTTTCAGGGCTTTGATAGCGTCGACCACTGGCTGGATACGCTTCAGCCATTCGGCGCTTGGCTCGTATACCTGGGCCGCTGCCTCTGCGCTGCGCATCATCCCTGCGAATAGGTGCAGTTCCTTGTAGAAGTGATAGGCAGGGGTGTGGCCTAGCGCCATGTTTGAGTAGCCCTGTTCGGGGTCGCGGGCCTCGCGCAGATTGCCTGGCGTCCTAGCCAATGAGACCGCACGGGACTTCAGGTTGCCTCGTTGGTGGCCTTCAGTACGTTCCTTGCCGGTGGCGGTGATGATCTTCGTGGGGCGCATACTCGGCGCGGTCATGCGGTCGGATCCTTGTAGATGGATTCAAGGGCGGCGATTGCCTGCGCCAGCGGCGGCAGCAGGTCGTCAGTGATGCCCCGACCAAAGCGGTCGGCAACGTGGTCGTGCAGTTCCTTCAGCAGGTTGCAGGCGTTCACTGCATCGGCCTTCAGCATTCCCGACACGGCCTGAAGGTCACTTGCGGTTGCTTCGCGGCTGGCCTCGCCAACCCCGACCGTGGACAAGTCGGTGAGGTGGCCCGACCATGCGGCTTGCTGGGCAGCGAACAGGTTGCGCGCGGTCTCGTCCACACGGCGGGACCAGCTGGGCAGCAGTGGCTTCAGTACGCTGCGCATCGGTCCCTTCAGCGTATTGCACGAGGTGCCGAACGCATCGGACATTGCGATGAATGTTGCGGGGGGCATGCGGTTTTCCTTTGGCGCACGGCAGGGCCTCCCACAGGTCCGAGGGGTACGTGCAGGAGGTTGCCGTTATGTGGTTGCAGTGGAGCGGAAGAGGGGCGCAGGTGGCCCCTCGGATGGCCTCAGTCGTACAGGCCGGAGCGGCTGACCTTCTGCGCTGCAACGCGCTTCAGTCCGTTGATGCGCTCCTGTCGTGCCTCTGCAATGGCCTGTGCCTGGGCTTCGGCCATATCGGCTGCGAGAGCCTTTTCCTTCGCGGTGCGGTGTTCGCGTTGGACGACGCTGGCGGCTGCGGCGTCGATCTGCGCATTCTTCAGCGAGCGCCTCGCGTTGGTTAGACGATGCTCTGCGATTTCGCGGGCTCTGCCTTCCAGCTTGCGCACCGGCACAGGATTGCCGTCTCCGTCAATATCGTAACGGGCAATGGCCGACAGGTCGGCTTCCAGTGCCGCAATTTGCTTCGTCTCAGCCCGCCCGAGGGACGCGTAATCGAGATTCAGCAGTCGGGCGTGGTCACGCTCGTCTGGCGTCTCGTTGTCCCGGCGGCCCTTAACGCGCAAGGTGACGCGCGCAGTCTTGCCTTCGGACGTGGCGATTTCGACGGTGCGCGAGGTGTCGCCCTCGGCTCCACCTGAGACTGTGGCGGCAGAAACGGCGTTGGTGATAGCGCGGTCACGTGCGCGCAGGACCTGTTCACCCGTGGCAATGCTTCCGATGGTGTGGCCGGTCAGTCCAATCTGCTTGAATCCTTCGGTTGCGAGGGCTTCGCCGTGGGCTTTCAGCGGATTGGCGGCTACTCGGATGGTGTCGTGCATGTTCGTTACTCTCAGTTCGTGATGCCGATGCTTTCGGCGATGTTGTTGATTACAGGGATGGCAGCGCCGATGTGTACGCCAGTAGTCTCCAGACGCTGCAGGGCAGACCTAAGGCCCGCTAGCGCTACACCAGCGGCCAGCAGCGCATCCCTGCGCGCCGCGCTACGGTCGGTCTGCGCGGCGGTAGTGGTGGCGTCGAAGACGGCTCTGCGTGCGCGCTCCTCGGCTTCCTGCTGCGCCCTCTCGGTTGCGGCCTCGGCCATGCGATGCTGCGTGGCTTCATGGGCGCGGCGAGAGACCTCGGCCTGAGCGATCAGGCGTTGAGAGGTTTCCAGCGGGTTGACCTTGGGTGACCTGGGGGTGTGCCGCACGGTCACAGCGGATTGACCGGGCCGGTGCGCTTAGGCAGCGGCTTGGTGTCCGGGTTGTAATCCATCCGCATATCGCCCCCGAACGCCGGAGAGATGTAGGGAACCACTGCCGGGGGGGCGTTGGCCGGTGCCTGCGCGGCTACCGGTGACGGCGGGCCGTGGTAAGTCGGTGCCGTTGTGGTACTCGGGCGCGGTGCAGCGGGTCGTGCCTGCGCCGGGACCTGATACTGCAGCGGGGGCAGGCCTTGTGCTTCGCGGGCCATGTTCGCTTCGACGTAGGCCAGCATCCGGGCGGCTTCAGCTTCCTCTGCCAGTTCGGCGCGGGTCGGCGGTCGTTCCGGCTCAGGTAGCAGCGGCTGGCGGTCAGAGTATCGGCGTTCGTTCTCTTGATTGACCGCCTCCAACTCGGTGAGATACGTGTACAGCTGGGCCTCTTCCTCGCGTGCGTCACGCATGGCGGCGAACAGGTTTGAATCTGCGTTGTGTGTCATCGGGATTTGAGCGGGATGGGACGGCGTGGAGACCGTCGGGTTATCTGAGGTGGCCTGGGACTTGACTGGCGGCGGTCGCCTGCGATGCGTATAGGCGGCTGGTAGTCGGCCTCGGGCGGGGCTGGAAGTAGACGGAAGGTCACAGCCGCGTGGTCTCGCTCTTAGCGGGGCGGAACCCTCTGCGGAGACGGTGGGGCGCTGTGGGGGCAGATGTCCCTGCGCGCGTCTGCGCAGGTGGAGGGTCAGTGTTCGTCGCTTTCCGGCTCTGGCTCATACCGGCTCGGCTCTAGGTCACAGGCTGGACATAGCTGGAACAGGCCGCAGGTGCAGAACGAACGGAACGCGGAGGCCTTAGTCGGGGTCATGGTGCTGGCTCGAACGTGGGGAGGCCGTGGGCGTCGTGGCCCACTGGCTCGGGGTTGATGAAAGGCGCTGAAGGTGCAGCGGCAGGTGCAATGGCGGGAGACCGTGGGCTGTGGCGCATGCCGGGCGTCGGGGTGCGGACCGCCTGCACAATGCTGGCCCGCAGTTCGCGGGGCTGCGACGGATCAGCCGGCATTGGCTTGAACAGTTTGCACAGGTGGTCTCCTCGGGCCTCTTCGTACCGGTAAAGGCATCGTTTCCAGAGGCGATGCAAGAACCCGAACGCGTTGCGGTCCACGATTACGTCACCAATCTGGAAGCACACCCGGCCCGGTAGCGGAATCTCCTGGGACCTCTTGCTGGTGCGCCGCGCGCGCCTCGGCGGTGCAGTAGCGCGTAGCACTTGATTGCCCATCGCGGCGCGCAGGTTGTCGGGTGTCAGTTCGCCTTTGCCAAGGTCCGGGCGTCCGCCGAACGTCTCCGTCTGAAGTGCAATGACGGTCATCACCCGCACGGCCATTTCGCGGCCCGTCGCATCGTCCTGCAGGAGCCGGTTGAACTGCGCCTGCATGACACGATCAGAGGTGCGGATGCGGATCAGGTCGTGAAAGAACTGGAACGCCTTGGCGGCTTCCGGTTCCTGCTCCACGCCGATCATCATTGCCACTTCGATGATGGACCGGAACGGCTTCAGTTCGGCCCGTGTTGGCATCCTGCCGTTCGGCGAACGGGTGCGCGCATGGGTGGCCTTATGCTTCCAGCAGTAAAGGCTGAAGGCTCGCTTCAGCGGTGCGCCGCAGGCTTTGCAGCCCCTGTGTTGATCCTTCGGTGGCTTGGGGTGGAACTTGCCGGTTAGCGGGTTGCGAACGTTGCCCATGATGATGGCTCCTAAAATGAAGAAGCCACCGCAGGGGTGGCTTCAGGGGGTAGTGGGGTTGTCCTGGGGGACGGCTTCAGGCGGCACCGGCTGCAACTGCGGCGGCGCGGGCGTCCTCTTCGCGGCTTTGCGCTGACGGTGCTTAAACACCGCCATCGCGTAGTACATGTGGGCGCGCAGTTCGGCGCACCACTCGACCAGTCGGAGGTCGTTGCGGTCAGCGATCAACGCGAACTCGTGGCAAGCGCGCTCGGTCTCGTCGCTCAGGTAGTAGGTGCCGTCATCGTTGCGGGCGTCGAGGATGGCGAGACTCGACATAACTGCGCCACGGGCGGTGAGCAGGTAGCATTCAAGGTCGAAGGACATAATCCATCGCCATTGTTTGACGGTCAGGGGCAGGCGGCGCACGGCGCTTGCGTAGACCCCCGCCACGGAGCATTCACTATTGCCGATTGGCAGGACGTACTCAGGGACGCGGGGCGCGCGGGGCAAAGCTTGATTGTAGGCATCGGCGGTAAGGTCATCAGGTGACATAAAGCGCTCCGGGGTCGGTGTAGTAGGGGATACGCGAAGGCCACCGCGAGTGAGTCCACAGCTCTACCTCCGGTATCCGACCGTACCGACCAAGGGTCCGGAGGAACTGAAGGTAGAGCCGTAGGCGCACTAGCGGTGGCCTTGTGGTGTACGCGAGGTGCGGCCTGGGTGCTACGTGGTTGGCCAGGTCGATGGATCAATCATTACTGGAACGGCGTAGGTGGAGCCTGAGGTGTACGTAGGGCTGTGCCTTCACCATAAGCCGTGGGATCGTGACAGACGCCCTCGGCTTTCCACTAGGCTGCTGCCCTTCACCATAAGCCGTGGGATCGTGACAGACGCGTCACCCATTCGCCGCCGCGCGCTTGGCCCTCTTCGCAGCTGCATCCCTCGCCTTGCGGGCTGTGGCCTGCTCGGGGGTCTCCTTCGACCGTCGGCGGGCGGTGCGGTCCCTTGCCATAGACCTGGCTTTGTCCATCCGCGCGGCCTTGGCAGCTTCCGGGTCCGCAGCTGCCGCTTCCCTACGCTTCGCCGTCCGGGCTTTGGTCAATGTCTTCTCAAACTTAGTTTGCGCAATATCGCTGGCCCGGCTGACATAGCCGATCATCGCGTCAATCATGGCCGGGGACATGCGGTCCGGGTCATCCGGCAAATCGAACATGTCAGACGTATCTGGTTCGTCGGGGGCCAACAGCGGCTCCGCCGTGACCGCAGCTACTAGCGCGTCGAAGCGGGCATCCCGTTCTTCAGGGGTCAGGGCGTCACGCTCGGCCTTTCGGGCTGCACGTTCGGCGTCCCAGCGTTCCCGCTCGCTGCGAATGCGCACGGTGATGCCGTCAGTGCCAAGCTCCGTGCGGCTCCAGTCGATGCGGGTATCATCTTCGCCCATACGGTAGGTGTGGTGGGTGCCTTCTATAACGTCGCCGTGATGGACCTCTACGTCCCCTGAGGCAATGGCTTCGATGATTTCGAGGTGCCGCCGCAGGCTGGCTTCATAGTGCTCTTGCCGCCTGGCGCGGGTGGTCTGAAAGAGGTTACGCGGGACGCTCCTGCGTAGGTCTCCGGATGCCTTGCGACCATGCTCCTGTGCCTCATAGCGGGCCAGCTGTAGCTCATGATCGGCCCATGCGTTCAGCACTTCCGGGCGCAGTTCGTATCGGGCCAATTCGGCATGAAGATGGGCGCTCTCCCATTCCTCTTGGACAGCGAGATGATCGGGACCGTTGGTAGGGAACGGCGGACACGGGACCATAACGCGAGGCGGGCGGTTCTTCGGGGTCAGGCCGGGGTGAGGGATGCGCGCGCCTTGGGTCCTGCGGTGTTCTGCGTGGTTACGTGAGGCGATCTTCAGGCACTCTTCGTGTAGCTCCGCAGGGAAAGGCGCGAGGGTGGCGGCAAGGCAGGCTTGTAGCTCGGCCTCAGTGTGTCCTGGCGGTAGCGTGGCGACTGCGGCCAACATTGCTTGAATGACGGGTTTGCGGGCCTCGACGCGGGAGACGACATTGGCCAAGAGTTCGGGGGGGGCGCGCTCGGCCAGACGGTTGGAACCGGCGAGGGCCCGCGCGCGGAGACTGACGTGGGCGGTGGGTGAGGCTGGGGTGGTCATGTGGTCGGTACTGGGGCTGTCGAGAGTGGCGCGCAGGCTGGCTCCACCAAAAGCGCGGATCGTGATAGACGCTTGGGCGGACGGCCGCATGAGGAACTTCGGCGAAAGTGGGGGTAGTCTTCCTATAGCCAACAACAATCGAAACGTCGGGGAACATGCAAGCAACGTGTGTGCGGCAGGAGGCGCCTGAGGTGTCGCTGTGCGGGCGAGAGAGTTGGCAAAACTTCGCCGAAACTGGGCGTTGATGTTCCGAAGGTCAGCCCGATTTAAACGTCTGCGAACAGGCAGTCAACGTGCTCTCCGCGGCGATGGGTTGAGTAGCGGAAAAGTGCCAGCGGTGAAAAATCCGCTACGGTTCCAGCTATACCCATCCAGGCGCGGAAGCGCCCCGCGAAGCGTGAGGCCGCCTACTTGGCCGCATCCGCCTCTTCCTTCAGTTCTCTTGCGATTCGCTGGGCCACGGACGTACCCACCCCGGCCTCCTTCGCCGCCTTCAGTTGCCCCATGCCGCCCCTCAGGAGCGACCTAACGCGTTCCTCGCGGAGCATATCGACGGGAGCGCGGCCAATCCGCTTACCCGCCTTACGCGCCCGTGCAATGCCCAGCTTGGTGCGTTCTACGTTCAAGGTGCGCTCGAACTGAGCAAACGAAAGAGTCATCTCCAGCGCCAGCCGGCCGACCGGGGTTCGGGTGTCCATGCCTAGCAGTTGAACCCACAGTGCAACGCCAGCGGCCTGAAGAATCTCAATGTTGGTCAAGGCGTCCAGAGTGCCGCGTCCGAGACGGTCAACGTGCCACACCGCCAGTACATCGAACTTGCGGCGTTGCGCATCCTTCAACATGGCATCGTAGCCGGGGCGCTTGTCGCGTCCCTTCGCACCTGAGATTGCCTCGTCCGTGTAGACCTGTACCACTGTCAGGCCGGATCGTTCGCCCCACTCCCGTAGGGTGTCTGTCTGATTCTCTACGGTCTGCTCGTCTTTCGAGACACGGGCATAGATTGCAAGGCGCTTCGTCATCGTCCTGGTCCCTCCCAATCAGGCCCGGTCACGTCCACGGTGACACCTCCGGGCGCCTCTCCTTGTGCCCTCGCCAGTGCGCGGTGCTGTGCTGCGGTGAACCCCATGTGTGCCTCAGTCTTGACAGGCAGAAATCCCGTCGAAGCGCATACCGTAACCGATCGGTTTGCGTATGCCAATCATGATGTTCGCAAGTGGTTGATTCCAGTGCGTGGAGCGCAGGACTTCGACGCGGGGTTTCCGTATGGGCGGGCGACAGGGCAACCGGATAACTAAGCTTGATTCGGGCTAGGTGTGCCCCTCGGGTCCCTGACGGGCGAAGGCTGCTCAGAGATTTGGCGGCAGCACAAGTCTTACCGCGCCGTCCTGCTGGTCGGATAATTGGTCATCGACTAGCCAGAGGTATGCCATGCGAGTTCTAGAAATTCTGTTCGGCGGGAACATGATTGAAGGCACCGTAAAGACTGTTCTATGGATCGCTGGGGCCTCAGTCCTCTTTGCGATCCTGACGGCCTGAAAAAGGCTTATCGCCAATCAGGGCGACGGCGAAACATAGGCAACGAGTTGCGCCCGCTGGGCGCACGTCGGCCCCCAGGCATGGCCTTAGGTGCCCTATACGTACCGCGCAAGATGCGCCATCTAGTGCATATCCCTTTCCGGTCAGTCACTTAGCAACGCAGTTTGACCCGAAAGTGCCGGATAGTACCGCTCAGGCTGCCTCGGCGAGCATACCCGACCTACCCGGATGCCTTAACGAAGGTGGGGCCAGGGGGTAACCGGCTGCGTCCGATCTATCGAGACCCCTTCAGATTTTTCTGCAAGAATGCGTCCGCACCCTGCCAAAGAGCACAAGCCCCGTATGGACACGGATACCACCTTCAAGGAACACCACTTCTTCGAACTTCAGCGAAGGGATTCGCTCACGAGCGCACTAAACCTCACGGTGGGCATCGTGACGCTTCTAGCAGGCGGAACAGTCGCGATGTGGAGGGGTGTCTCGGCTGACTGTTCCGTTGCAAACACGTTACTCGGTGCATGTCTCGTGCTAACCGGCGGAGGGCTTGTCGTCACCGTGTACTTCATGTGCCGATCAATCTTTGGATACGACTACCGTTACTTCCCCGACACCCGCTTGGTTGCCAAGTATCGGGCGGATTTCCTCAACTTTCATTTGCAGGAGAAGGACGTTCCGGAAGAAGAAGCGCGGCGGCGTGCGGCGGCCGAGTACCTCGAAAAGATCGAAGAGATTTACATGAACTGCGCTGGCGAGAATGGGGTCCACAATGATGAGCGCGCAGGATGGGCATACAAAGCCAATCGCGCGTTAGTAGTTTGCCTGACCCTATTTATTGCTTCCGGGACGGCCTACCTCTTCAATACTGTTGCAGCCACTGAAAAACCAGTCAAAGTAATTATCCAAAACCTGGAGTGATGATGAGTAACGACAAGCCATCTCCGCAGCCTGCCGCGCCTGCCAAGCAACCGGTGCAAAACACTAGGCCTGCGGACCTTGCAGGGCGCTATGCAAAGGACCACGCACTGCCTAAGAGGGACGGAAAATAGCGCCATTGCGACACCTCAGGTGTGCTTCGTGGGCACTGCGGGATTGGTGGAATTGGTGGGCGCAAGGGCTTTAGGTGCCGTCGCCTTTGGCGTAAGGGTTCGAGTCCCTTGTCCCGCACCACCTTAGGTGTACCTCAGGTGTACCTAAGGCTTCGTTGTAGGCCGTCCTTGTCCTAGTCAATCAACGATGACGGGAACGGGTAACGCTGACAGAGCCAGCCTGCCCACCGCGCCCGTCGAACCGCGCAGCCCAGCGGGCATCCTCAGCGGCCTTCAGGTGCTCCCTCTCGGCCTTCTCTGCGTCAACCCTCAGGCTTTCTCGGAACCACCGGACGCCGTGAGCCAGGGCGTCGATGCGGTCGTCATGCCGCAGGCACCCTCGGTCCTTCGTGATGCGCGTCAGCTGGTACATCAGGCTGTACTTCTGCTCCCGCTCGTCGCCCTTGCAGGCTTCGGCATCGGCCTTGACTGCCCTGGCATCCACGATCAGGCGGTGCTGATTCAGCAGCGGCTCCAGGTCATCAATGATCGTTGGCGACGTACTGCGCAATGGCGTACTGACGTTTGGTCGGCTCGGGTAGCTTCAGGTGCCGCCAGAGGACATACAGGAACACCCGGACGTCGTCGTGTATTCGACGCTCAGACTCACAGGTGATCCACTCAGGGAAGTTAATAGTCGGCAATTTTCAATCTCAAATGATTGACGTTGCCGCAAGCAGGATTTACCTTGTACGCGCGGTAAAATTGGCCCTCAATCCAAGAGGTCCAACTATGAGCTACACGCGCGACGATGTCTCCATGCTTTATAAGCTTGGAAGTGACATGTATGACAAGTACGCCTATTTCCTGCTCGCGGCAACAGGAGCGGCGATTGGGTTTGGGCTACAAAAACTAGACGGAGTACACCTAAGCGCCCATTCGGCGACAGGCGTGCTGGCTATAGTGCTTTGGGTTGTGAGCTTCTACTTAGGGCTTATGCGTATTGAGTCCGTATTAACCACTGTGCGAATGAACACGGACTTGGCACAGCTTGGAATGGGTACTCACCCCAAACAGCCACCCCCAACGGAACTTCAGGAGGCGATGAGGCGCCATAGCGCACGGATGGAAAAGCAGAACAGTAAGAACGTGCTGCTAATGACGTGGCAATTCCGAACCCTTGTGTCAGGAGTTGTGCTTTTCGTTGCTTGGCGTCTTATTCAAATGACCAACAACGTCTAGTGAGGGACGCCGGTGACGGTGCCCTCGACGCCAAGGTCCGGCAGGTGCGCGGCCAAGGCATCCTTGGCCGTCTGCGCGCGGACGAGTGAGTAAATGTAATTATCCTTTAGGGAGATCGTCGGACTGAGCCAGCAGCGCCTGGGGGGGGTGTAGTAGCAATATATTGGCATCCAGTGTCCCTCTCCCCTGAGAAGCCTAGCCTACGCTTTTGGCCGCTTTAGCCACCAGTCTTTATTGCCCCGGCCGGTCCGTCGGGCGCGCTCCATGGTCTCGGCTTCAAGTCTTTTCTCGGGTGACCTAGGGTCGGGCCCTAAGTTCAAGTGGTCGAACATTCTCGGTCGGGTAGGGCAGCGGTCTTCATGATCTTTTTTGGTAGCCATCCAGCTAACTTAAGCAGCATGGGACTCACTGGCTGAGACTGCGGGTAGAGCAAGAAATCCGTCCACCGCCGCGAAGATGACCCCTTCAACCGCAGCCCGGCACAGGTCCAAACTCAGCACTCGCGCATAGCTCGTCATGGTCACGCCCTCCCGCTCGTGACCTGCCACCTGCTGCACCACTTCCTTGGGAGCCCCGCCGTTGAGGGCGGATGTGATGAAGGTGGCGCGCAGCGCATGGAACACTAGGCGACGGTCGGTGATGCCGAGGGAGCGGATGCGTCGGCCCCAAGTCTTGCCGATGCCATGACCTCGCTTACGGTCCGGGCCGCCCGGCACTAGCCCAGGCAGCAGATAGCCATCAGGTGTGGCGTTCGCAAGCGCTGCGACGGTGGGGCCGATGGCCGGGTGAATCGGGACCATACGCACCGCCGCCTGTGATTTACCTTCGCGAACGTGTAGCACCTGGGCTGCAGGATCGTAATCGCTCACGGTGAGGTTGCAGACCTCGTTCAATCGCATTCCGGTGTAGAGCGCAAGCAGCGTGAGGGGAAGCAACAAGGGCTCCCGTCGGTCGTCTTTCAGGCCCCTAAGCACCACCAGCAGTTCGCCGTCGGTCCACGTCCTGCGTGCAGCCTCGACTCCTCGCTTCGACTTCTTGAGCGTCGCTTGCATCCGATCGAAGGGATTGGCGTCAATCTGGCCGCGAAGCATGGCCCACTGGAACCACACGCGGCAGGCGGAAACTTCCTTGGTCTTCGTCACCCTCGAGACGTCACGAGGCTGGATCACCTTGGCAACGAACTGCCCGGCAGCGATGCGGTTCACAGTGGCAATCTCGGTGCTACGCCCGATCCACTGCACGAACGCGCCGCATCGCTTCTCAACCTCAGCCAAAGACTGCGCTGTGAGGTCTCCTGAGCGCTCCTGCAGAAAGCTTTGTAGGCTGTCCGATACGGTGGTCCCCAGCTGGCCTCGTGCTGCCCTGTGCGCGCGCTGTAGGCCCTCGGCGTCGATCTGTGCGCCTGTGTGTTCTTGCTGCGCGACATACCGCTCCACGTCGCGCGATACTTGGGCTTCCACGTCGATGGCAGAGACCTCTCCCGACGCGCGCATGGAGTAGCTCTCCCGGGCCCGCTCCACGATCAATTCCGGCGACCACTGGTCGATGCCGTCCCTAATCAGTCGATGGGCCACCTCAGCGCGCCTTACGTAGACCTCGGGACCATGCTCAGTGTCTCCTTTGCCGATGGCGACCGCCCACGCCTTCCATCCCGCGATGATCGGTGCAGCTAGCGCCACGGCGTCAGCTAGGGAATTGGTGCCCAGTGCCTGCACCAGGTCATGCCTGCCTGCAATGCGTTGCACAGCGCGAGGAAGCACATAGCGAGCGGAGTAGCTGTTGCCACGGCGCTTGATGCCGGAGGGGAGGGACATTGTGGTGCGGGTACAAAGTGCGGGCACAAAGGGTACAGCTGAAAGCCTTGTGGCAGTAGCCTCAACGCTTTGCCGAACGTGCCTTAACGGCTCCTGTTTCCGGCACCAGTTGTATGAAGAGCCCCGGCCTTGGTCGGGGCTTTTTTGTGCTCTGGTAGCGCCGGGCCATGCCCGGCGGAATGCCGGCAACCCGTAGTGCCAGCCCATGGCTGGCAGCCCTCAATTTCCGATTCTTGCGACCAAATTACTAGTTCGGCTTCCCTGGCGCTTAGGAAATTGGGAGCATCAAGCGCTTGGCTGTGCAGCATGTTGCATGCTGTTGATTAGCTTTGGCCTGTCGCAACCCCCATGACCGGAATTTCCTGTTCAACTGCGTAAGGCTGTCGCGAGGCCGGGCTGTCACTGCCGAAAAAACGCGCGAAGGCTTGTTGAGAAGTCGGGTCTGACTAGCATATTCACGCGGTATTGATATTTGCCAACTTTGGCTGAATACTCCTGGCAACAATCAGGGGGCAGGGATGCGGATCGAGTCTTTGAAAGTCGGCATGTGGCCGTCTGCGCGTGTGTGCGCGGTCATTCTTGGGATCACATCGGGCTGGAGCGCCCATGCCCAGCAAGCGGTACAGCAGCCCTACCAGGAGTACGACAAGCAGGTGCGTTCCGCCGAGCAGGTGGGCGCGCTGACCTCCGACTTGTTTGGCGATGCAGTCAACGTCTACGACCAGTCGACATCGTTCCAGCAGACTGACATTGATCTTCGTGGGACCAATGCGCTGCCGGTAAGGCTGTCACGTAAGCTTTCTGTCCGTCCGATCCCGACAGGCGGCATGCCACCGCAGATCTATGGAGGGGCGGGTGACTGGAACGTCGATGTTCCATTCATTTCGGGGGTCTTCGATTCCCACTATGGCTGGATTTACGGGATGGGTGCGCGCAAGACCGCGCGTTGCACGGATACGTTTCATCCGTGGACTTCGCCTCCCCACAACATCAACAGCATCTGGTCCGGCTATACGGTCAACCTTCCTGGCGACAACGCGCGCACGTTGATCGGAATGCCGCCCTCCCAGTTCAAGCCGACGGGTGGGCAGAGCAACAACTGGACCACGAGTTCGCTGGACGCGATCTCCTGTACTGCCATGATTTCAGGCTATGAGGGTGAGGGGTTTGTTCTGCAGACTACGGAGGGGGTCAAGTACACCTTCAATATCGGAACAGTGCGCACAGTTGGCGAGATGGGTACAGACTCCTCGACCTCGCAGAGCCGGCCGCGGATCGAGGTCTATATCCTCGCCAGTCGTATCGAGGATCGTTTCGGCAATTGGGTCAACATTGCCTAAAACGGCAATGGGCATCCGACGTCTATCACTGCCAATGATGGACGATCCATTTCGCTGCAGTACTCCGGAAGCCAACTCGCAAGTGCAACGGCCAATGGGCGTACGTGGTCGTACGTCTACGCTGGAGCGACCTTGCAACGGGTGGTGCAACCCGACTCGGCGAGTTGGGAGTTTACCCATGTGCCAGACATGTACGTGGATTATGAGCAATGGACCGACGATCCGGGTCCTGGTTGTGGCGGTGTAGCGCCGCTGCGTCCCAAGACGTACTCACTGCAGATCAAGCACCCATCGGGAGCGGTAGGATCATTCCGTTTCGACCACGGCCGTTTCTATCGCGCCGGCGTACCCGTCATTCAATGCGTCGCGGAGACGCAGGGCGGCGCAACCGAGAGCGGCGGAACGATCACCCATACGCTCGGAACGCCGTACTACTTCGATGTGTTGTCTTTATCGGAGAAGACCATCAGCGGCCCTGGGATCGCTGTGTTGCGTTGGACATATGGAGACTCTGGTGAATATCAGGGCATGTGGGATGGCGTGCCGCCTTGTACAACCTGCACGCAGTCAAAGGTGGTGAGCATCACCCAGCCGGACGGCAGCAGGCTGGAAGAAACGTACGGGATCGTCTTTGGCCACAACGAAGGAAAGCTTCTGGGGCGGCGCACGGTGTCATCCTCCGGGGTGGTACTGGAGTCAGAGAAGCTGACCTATGTTTCCACCGCGCAGATGTCGTCCATGCCGTTTCCTGATCGGTACGGATCTCGCTGGGGTGGGAGTGATGACAGTTCGGTGACCATTCGCCCAATGCAGCAGCGGCAATTGACCCGGGATGACGTGACAATGACTTGGCAGGTCAGCTCGTTTGACGGGTATGGACGCCCGGCAAGCGTGACGCGTAGTAGCTCACAGGGAGCCAGTCGGACTGATACCACCAGTTACTACAACGACACCACCCTCTGGATCCTCGGCCAAGTTGCTTCGCAGACAAACAACAACTCAGGCTTGGTCGAAGCGCAGACGACGTACAACACCGCTGCGCTTCCGACCGAGCAGCGGCGCTTCGGTAAGCTGGTCCAGACGCTGACCTATCATGCCGATGGCAGCGTGGCCAGCGTTGCAGATGGGCGAGGCAATGCCACCGGTTTGAGCAACTGGAAGCGCGGAACGCCGCAGTTGATCAGCTTTGCCGACGGTACTTCGATGTCGGCTTCCGTTGATGACAATGGCTGGATCCGGTCGACCACCAACGAGGTGGGCTACCAGAGCACGTTCGACTACGATCCCATGGGGCGCCTTGTGCGCAAGACATTTGCCACGGGTGACTCAGTTGCGTGGAATCCCACGACCCAGGTGTTTGAGCGTGTCGATGCTGTGGAGCACGGGCTGGCGGCTGGCCATTGGCGGTTGACCACGAACACCGGTAATCGCAGCAAGGTGACCTGGTTCGATGCGATGTGGCGTCCGGCACTGATCCTTGAGCAGGATGGCGGCAGTGTCGGGTCAACTGCGCGCTATCAGCGCTTCAGCTACGATCATGCAGGCAGGACTACGTTCCAATCTTATCCGGCCGCGGGAAGCAATCCCACCGCCGGACAGTGGAGCGAATTCGATGCATTGCGTCGGCCTACGTCGACTTCGGTTGATAGCGAGCAGGGGCTGCTGACTACGATCACGGCTTACCTGTCCGGCATGCGCGTACGGACGACGGATCCGCGAGGGCAATCGACGACCGTCCAGCACCGGGTGTATGACTCGCCGATGTACGACATGCCCGTGGCCATAGAGCATCCGGGCGGTGCCTTCACCGATATCGCGCGCGATGTGTTCGGAAAGCCGACGTCCATCAAGCGTCGCAATGCAACCAGTGGTGTGTCGGTTACACGCTCCTACGTCTACAACCCCCAGCAGGAGCTCTGCAAGAGCGTGGAGCCCGAAACCGGGGCGACGGCGATGGGCTACGATGCCGCGGGCAACCTCGCTTGGTCCGCTGCGGGATTGACACAGATGGCACCCAACACGTGCGATGCAGCAGCGGCGCAGGCGTCCGGTCGTCGCGTTGATCGCACGTATGATGCCCGCAATCGCCTGAAGCAACTGTTCTTTGCCGATGGTAGCGGTGACCAGATATGGTCCTACAACAACGTGGGGCAGCCTACGCAGGTTGTGACCGCCAATCCGGACGGCAGGCAGGTCATCAATACCTTTGCCTACGCCAAACGCGGCTTGATCATCAACGAAACCCTTCAGCAGACCGGGATGGGCATCTGGTCGATGGGATATGGCTACGATGCCAATGGCGCAATGGCCAGTCTTCAGTACCCAAGTGGCCTGCAGGTGACGCTGTCGCCAAACGCCCTTGGCCAACCGACTCGGGTTGGTAGCTTCGCTACCGGCGTGGGCTACTACCCCAATGGCGCATTGCGCGCCTTTACCTACGGGAACGGTGTCACCCACAGCATGTCGCAGAACGCTCGCGGGCTGCCAGCCAGGGCGGTTGACTCCGGAGTGATCGATGTCAGCATTGCGTACGACAAGAATGGCAACGTCGCCAGCATTACCGATGCAATCGAGACGGCCAAGTCTCGGCAGATGCAGTACGACAGCTCGGATCGCTTGACGCAGGCAAACTCTGCTTCGTTTGGTGGGGACAAGATCTATCGGTTTACCTATGACGTTCTGGATAACCTGCGCAGCGCCAAGTTGGGGGGCATCAAGCAGCACAACTACTGGTACGACGCCCGTAACCGGATGACGACCGTCAACCAAGACGACGGTAATGCCATCATCGGGCTTGACTATGATGTGCAGGGCAACCTCGCCAAGAAGAATGGTGAAGGGTTCCGCTTTGATCTTGGCAATCGTCTGCGTGATGTGGGAGGGCGTGAGACATATGCATACGATGCCCATGGCCGCCGTGTGGGCAGCTATAACGCCGCGCAGGGAGACATTCTGTCTTTCTATGGCAACGACGGAGTCCTGCGCCGTCAACACAACAAGCGCACCGGAAAAGAAGTTGAGTATGTGAACCTCGGCGCCCATTTGATCGCACAAGTGGAGACGGGAGTGGTTCTGGCAACGCCCGTGATCTCCGCGCCGGCTACCGTGGCCACTGGCAACTACACGGTGAGCTGGAGTTCAATCGGAAACGCAAACCGGTATGAACTTCGTGTTTCTACCAGTTCGGGTAGCTCGTGGAGCAGTGCCTATGCGGGCAGTGCGCTGTCCTACGCCGTTGCAGGTGTTGAGAAAGGAACGCGTCATTACCAGGTCAGGGCGTGCCAAGGGAGCGGGTGCGGAAGCTGGAGCGCGTCCGTCCTTATCAGTTATGTCCCCATTCCCACAGCGACGCCCGCGCTGGCCATGCCGGCGGTTGGCCTCAATGGCAGTCATACCATCAACTGGTCGGCCATTGCAGACGCGTCCCGCTATGTCGTCGAGGAACAGCCTGAAGCCGCCGCATGGGGGGTTGTGCATGACGGAGCAGCACTTGCTGTGACGTTGCATGGCAGGACGGCCGGCAGCTACAGCTATCGTGCTCGCGCCTGCAACGTGTCCGGCTGTGGGCCGTACTCGGCTGCGCAGGCGATGACTGTGATCTACCCGACAGACACGGCACCGACAGTGACCGCCCCCGCCAGCAGCTATTCCGGGGCCTACACCGTAAGTTGGACATCAGTGGCGGGCAGCATCCGCTATGAGCCGCGGGAGCGCCTCGGAACCGCCGCGTGGACCAACCTCGCCAGCCTTGCCGGAACGGCTGTGCAGATCGCCGGGAAATCGACCGGCGTCTATGGGTACCAGGTACGCGCCTGCAATTCCGCAGGCTGCGGCCCTTGGTCAAACGTCGTGTCTACGTCAGTCCTACTGCCACCAAGCGCCGCTCCATCGATCACCCTTGCCAGTAGCAGCACGACGGGCTCGTTCCCTGTGACGTGGAGTGCAGTGGCTGGCGCTGTGGAGTATCGTTTGGAGGAGCGTCTCGGCAGCGGGGCGTGGCAGGGCGTGCAGGCAGAAGGGTCAACAGTACGGAATGTATCCGGCAAGGCCACTGGGACCTGGAGCTACCGTGTGCAAGCCTGCAATGCTGGCGGCTGCGGGCCGTGGTCGGCAGACAAGGGAATCGTTGTTCTGCTGGTGCCGGGTGCGCCAGCAGTTACTGTTCCTGCCACTAACAGTTCAGGCGCTTGGACGGTGAGTTGGTCATCCGTACCTACTGCGGCTTCCTACCAGTTGGATGAGCGGGTTGCCGGTGGTGCATGGGCCAACGTGTACGACGGTTCTGCAGTCAGCAAAGCTGTCAGCGGCAAAGCCAGCGGGACGTACGAGTATCGTGCCAAGGCCTGCAACGCCAGTGGTTGTGGCGGTTATTCCACATCGGTATCCACAGCAGTGACCCGGCCGCCGGGGGCTGCCCCGGTGCTGACGGTGCCCAGTTCCAGTGCGAATGGGGCGTTTACTGTCTCCTGGACCGCCGTTGGGGCGACTACAGAGTACCGGTTGGAAGAAGTTGTGTCCGGTGCTTGGTCGCAGATTCAGAGCGGGGCGGGTACCAGCCTTGGAATCAGTGGGCGGGGGAGCGGTAGTTACTCGTTCCGTGTCCGCGCCTGTAATGGCGGCGGCTGCAGTGGCTACTCCGGTACGGGGGTTGTTACGGTTCTGCTTCCCCCCCAAAGCGCGCCTTCCCTGAGCGCGCCGAGCTCCGCAGCCGGTGCTTACTCGGTCAATTGGTCCGCCGTCACCGGAGCGACACGTTACAGCCTGCAACAGAGTATCAACGGTGCTGCTTGGGCCGGTGCAGGCGATCATGCGGGTACGAGTACCTCATTCAATCCCGGGCCATCTGGCAGCTACGCCTATCGCGTCGCTGCATGCAACAGCAGCGGCTGTGGCGGCTGGTCTGCGACAAGGACCGTCAATGTAATACGAGCTCCGTCGGCTCCCGTGATTACCTATGCACATCACCACTATTACTACGCGGGGCCCCAGGACAGCGAATTTACTGCCTGCAATGTACGTTGGACTGCTTCTGCTGGAACGGAGCGCTATGAGCTGCACGCAGGCGATGGCACGACGGTGTATGGGCAGATGTACTCGGGGCCGCTCAATGACATTCAGGGGAGCGGCTACTCGATTCAGTACTGCGCAAATCCCTACGTCGTAAGGGCATGCAACGCGGCGGGCTGCTCTGGGTGGTCGGCACCATTCGTGCCTACGGTGGAGCGGGATCCGAAGCCGGAGAATCCGGGGGAGCCGCCTCTATGAACGGGGGAAATATCATGTCGAACCTGATCTCGCGTTTTACCTTTTGCTGGCTGTCGCTTCTTTGCATGGTTGCTTCTGCCAGTGCCCAGACGGTTACATACATCCATACTGACGCCCTGGGCTCGGTCGTGGCTGAGAGCGATGCCAACGGCAACGTGATCAAGCGCTATGACTACGAGCCCTATGGTGCCGTGGTGGGTGGTGAGGTCACGGATGGACCGGGATATACCGGACATGTGAGCGATGCGTCGACCGGGCTGAGCTACATGCAGCAGCGGTACATGGACCCGCAGTTGGGTGTGTTCCTGTCGGTGGATCCGGTGACGGCGTATGAGCAGCCTGTAGGGCAGTTCAACCGGTATCGGTATGCGAACGGGAATCCGTACAAATTCACAGATCCGGATGGGCGACAGAGTTGGAGTGACTTTCAGACCGGCTTTGAGAACGGAACACTCAACGCTTCCCGATACGAGCACGGATTTCCGCTTCATGCAAACTGGGCTGAGCAGGCTGGTTATGGCATTGGTGCCGGTATTGTCAAGGGCGGTCAGTCCCATGCTGGCGGTGTTCGAGTGCCGCCCCTGCGTATGCAGCCACCCCGGACTGGGACTGTTACAGTTGGCGCGCCATCTGGGCGGAACACAAACAAATTGCGACCGGACGCCAATGCACAGGGCGCACACTCTGTCCTAAAGCGTGGTGAGGATGGCAATATCAGCAATACTGCCACTTACCAGCCAAATCCGAACAATCCGTCAGGCTTCCAAGAGGTAAAACGTGTCGACGTAACCGGAAAGGCTCATGCCAATCCTGATGGATCCATCGTTGCCACACCTCATGTGAAAGAGGTAGGGCAAAAGGGGGTGCGTCCGGCGCTCCCAGAAGAGCTACCAAAGCGAAACTGAGATTATTTATGGGCACTGCGATTGCGCTTTTACAAAGTTGGTACTTGAATCACTGTGACGAAGATTGGGAGCATTCCTACGGTATCAAGATAGATACTTTGGATAACCCGGGGTGGATTCTCACTGTCGACCTGGTTGACACGGAGTTGAGTGAATATTCGCTGCCCAGGACGCGCATTGATCGTTCGGAAGTAGATTGGATTCAGTCCGAGATTTCGGACGGGCGCTATATCTCTTGCGGTGGAGCGCTAAACCTGGAGGAGATCGTACTTCAGTTTTTGAACTTCGCCGAGGGTCCCCGCGTCGACAGCCAGGATGCGCGAACCGACGGCGTAGGGCAGTAGGTTTTTCCGTTCAGTGATCCGAGCAAGTTTTCGCTCTAACGGCGAAGACATTCGACATCGCATGCGGACGATCCTTATCCAAACACCGTCTCGCATCCTGTCCTAAGTTGGCTCTACCGCCACTTACGGACAGTTTGCGCAATGTCATCCGCCCTCACCAAGCGCATCGTTCTCACAGCGGAGCCCCGGCAGCGCCCCTATGAGCTTAGGGGCGCTCAGGTTCGCGGCCTGATCCTGCGTGTGCAGCCATCAGGGCACAAGGCGTGGATCGTGACCTGGGCGCACGGTAAGCGTCGTACCTTAGGCTCGGTCGAACATCTGTCACTTGATCAGGCCCGCGACCAAGCCCGGCAAGCGGTCGCTGAATACGTTCAGTCCGGATTGCCGACACTCGCAAAGTCCAAGCCCACCAGTTGCACGCTTGAAACACTGCTCAATGACCACTTCGAACCTTGGGCGATAGCTGAGCTAAAGGGTGGTCGTCAGTACCCAGACCGCATCCGATCGGTGTTCCCGTGGCTGTTACGCCGTCAGATCATTGAGATTGACGTGCCCACTATGGAGCGATGGTGGCGCGGGCGTGTCACTGGCCCCGATGCAGTCACCAAGGCTACCGCAGCGCGCGACTTTGCTTGCCTGCGGTCTGCCTTGTCCCGGGCTGTTGAGTGGAAGCTGATCGAAACCAATCCCCTCTTGGGCATGCGTCAGCGATCAGCAGCTAGCCGCAAGGTGGTTCGGTTCCTGTCTCCGGACGAAGAAGCGATGCTCCGGGCCGCGCTCGCAGCGCGCGATCTAGCGGGGGTTGAGGGGAGGGCTAACGCGAATGCGACCCGGCGTAAGTACCGGCAAGTGGTTCTGCCTGATCTGCCGATGGACGGCTATGTCGATCACCTGACACCGGTGGTCCTTACAGCCATCAATACCGGCATGCGGCGGGGTGAACTGTTGTCGATGACATGGGCGGACATCAACTGGGAAGCCAAGATGCTGACCATTCAGGCCGAGAACGCCAAGTCCGGTAGGCAACGTCACATCCCGCTGAATGTCGAAGCTATGGAAGTCCTGCAGCGTTGGGCTAGACAAGCGGGCGAACGCCGTGCGGGCAAGGTCTTCGACGTGACGGACATCAAGAAGCGGTGGGGCAACCTCATAGCCGATGCCCGCATTGAAGAGTTCCGCTTCCATGATCTGCGCCATCATTTCGCATCACGCTTGGTGCGGCTTCGAACCAATGTGGCGCAGGGCGGGTGCGGGGCAGCTGTAGCTGGCGCCTGTCGCTTATTGCACGTCAATTCAGCTGGTTGCGTCACGATGCCCCGTCCCTAGCGGTTCCAGAACATCCAGTTGTCCACCTTCATGCAGATAGTTGGAAGCGGAAAGCGTCACGCGTCCTGCTGATTCCCGGTCCTTCGGCGCCACCCCATGTCGTGTACGCCCCCACATCAGCGCACTCGCGACTTTCCATGTCGCCTCTGCCACTCCCGCGCGCATGCAACACTGCCTCCCGCACGCTCGATGCGTCCGACCCTTTCGGATTTTTCTCATTGAATCGAACGTGCAGGCGTAAACAACATGGCGCGCCACCGAAAACGGGTGGCCGGGTGTGCAAACCCGAAGACGTTTAGTTTTTACGCTTGCCAGTCGGCACCGTCCTGAAGCGGTGCCGGCTGGCAATCCGTCGGCCTCTATGGCGGGCGGTGCGTGGGGATCTTCGGATCCACCGGTCTCAGCTAAACGTCCCGGTTTGCAACCCGCACCGTCCGCCACCCGCTTCCGCGCGGTGGCGCTGTTAAGTACAGCCACGGAAGCCGACGCCATGACCACCCGCAAGACTCCGCCGTTCCCCATCGATGACCCCATCAACGACGACGCCAACCCGGCCGACGAACTGAGCACCTTCCAGGGCTGCCTCCGGCGCATCCGCGATGGCGAAGGCTCCGATGGCATGCTCTGGCCGGAAGAGAATCTGTCCGAGGGCCGTCGCCAGTCCCTGGCGCGCATCGACCGTGCGGCCGTCGCCATCCTGACCGCGGTGGAGATGCTGCACGCGGCCAGTCGCTGCAAGTCGGTGGCCACGCCCAATCGCCATCTGGATGAAGGCGTGGTCGAGGGGCTGTTTTTCGCCTGCCGCGAACTGGCCGAACTGGTGTGCAGGGAAGTCAGGCCAAGCTGATACGCTTCGCCTGCACGCCGCGTCGCGCGGCCCCAGGGAGTGTGTGCCATGGCATCAGGGAATGTGTTGCGCCGGTCCATCCTCGCCGCAGCCTTCGTGGTTGCGGCCGCACTGCCTGCGCTGGCAGGGGCCGCGCCGGAGGCCGAGACCACCCGGTTCGTGCGGGAAACCCGGCAACTGGAAGTGTCTCCGCTGCAGCCCGGCGCGGATGAGATGCGCCGGTGGCTGTTCAACTGGGCGCTGGAAACCCCGGATTATCAGGTGATTATCTGCCCGGTCCTCGGGCTGCCCGAGACCGTGGATGAGGAAACCTCGATCGCGCCGGAAGTACTCGCGCAGCAGACCTTCGGAAACCTGGCGCACCAGATCACCGAAGGCAGCGACGGCGACGAGCTGGATCGGCAGTTGGCCGGCGTGGAAAGTGCGCTCAAGGCCTACGCGGTGTTCATGAAGGCTGATCCGTCGTTGAAGATCCCGGGCGTGGATCACTTGGCCGCGCTGAAGAAGGCCGGCACCCTGCGCGCGCATGTGGCGGCGATCCTTGACGAGAAGTGCGGCGCCGATGCGCCCCGGGAAACCCTGAGCCTGGACGCGGACGATGCAGGGCCGCCGGACCGCACGGTGTTCCTGGGCGATTTCCTGCGCGGCACCAGCGTGGTCTATCCGATGCAGGTGGGCCAGTGGCAGGCGGTAAATGAGCGCCGGTACGACGATGTGCTGGGTGGCGCTTCGGTCCGCTTCGAGCGGCCGGGCGACAAAACCGGCTGGATCGACCTGTACTTCTATCCCGCCGGCCTGCAGGAACCGGCCCAGCAGCGGGCGGCGGCCGAAGGCGAGCGCGAGGCATTGCTGGACGCGCGCAGGGAAAAGATGGCCAGCGAGCGCGACATGTCCCCGCTGCAATCCATGGCGGTGCCGGTCGCAAGTATCGGGCCCGGTGGGCCTGCACGGGTGGATGCGAACGTGCTGGACTTCCGTTACAGCCACGAAGGCACGGCCTACAGCTCGGTGATGGTCTTCGCGATCGACCGCCTGTACGCCATCAAGCTGCGCTACAGCGTGGAGGAGACCGCGGCCAGCCGCGAGCAGGCGCGCCGCGAGGCGGAAACCTTCTTCAGGACACTGCTGTCGGGCGTTGAGATCACCAGCTTCGGCAGTTGCGGCGGGGTGCCTGCGGAGGATCAGCTGCGGCTGCGCATGGGCTGCGTGGGCGTCGATCCGCTGCTGCCGGTAGTGGGCGAGGGCCAGCGCGAGCTGCGCTTCGAGTACCCCGCGCCCCGTGGCGCGGCGGGGCAGTAGGGGCGCCAGCCATCTGCATTCCTGAATGCGTTCATCATGCTTTGCCGATTCCGGCATCCGCGCGCTCTGCGTACCCGGTGCGACAACGTGTCGCAGCGATATCCGGCCACTTCCTGCGCTGGATCATTGTCAATGCCCTTCTTAAATGCTGCGTGACGGCCTAAAATTGAAAGGCTGACTCGACCCCACCTCACTGCCTGTCTCAACCGCAGGCGGGACCGGCTTTGGCCGGAGCGGGCAGGACGGGGAACGGCATTCCCTCGCAATTGGATCGACCGATGATTCCGTTGAAAACCCTTGGGCGCTGGTTGCGCCCGGGCCTGCTGCTGTCGTTGCTGGTGATGCTCACCGGTTGCGATGCCGTGGCCATCCTCAGTCCGAAGGGCCAGATTGGCCAGGATGAGAAGACCCTGCTGATCACGGCCACCGTGCTCATGCTGCTGGTCGTCATCCCGGTCATCATCATGACCCTGACCTTCGCGTGGAAGTATCGCGCCTCCAACACCAAGGCCCGCTACGAGCCGAAGTGGTCCCACTCGACGGCGATCGAGGTGGTGGTGTGGTCGATCCCGTGCATGATCGTGCTGGTCCTGGCGGTGCTGACCTGGCGGTCCTCGCACGCGCTTGACCCGTACAAGCCGCTGGAATCGGACGTCAAGCCGGTGACCATCGAGGCGATCTCGCTGGACTGGAAGTGGCTGTTCATCTATCCGGAAGAGAAGGTTGCGGTCGTCAACGAGATCAAGTTCCCGGTCAACACCCCGCTGAACTTCAAGATCACGTCCGACACGGTGATGAATGCGTTCTTCATCCCGCACCTGGGCAGCATGATCTATTCGATGGCGGCGATGGAGACCAAGCTCCACCTGATCGCCAACGAGACCGGTGAATTCCCGGGCATGTCCTCGCACTACAGCGGCCTGGGCTTTGCCAAGATGCATTTCACCGCCTATTCGGTCACCGATGCCGAATACCGCCAATGGCTGGACCAGGTCCGCGCCGGCAAGGAAACGCTGGACCAGGCCTCCTTCAAGGCCCTGGGCGAAGCGAAGAACTCCGAGTGGTACCCGGTGACCTACTACGGCACCGTGGAAGAAGGCCTGTTCGACTGGGTCCTCGCCAAGCACATGGGTGACAACAAGCACTACGGCATGAAGCATTCCCACGCGGGTGCCGCAGCCGCCGATGCGTCTACCCATGAAGCGCACGAGGGGCATGCCCCGACCGAGGCGCATGATTCCAAGGAATCCGGGAAGAACCTGGATGCCACTGACGCAGACGAACACGGTGGCCATGAAGGCCACATGGGTTCGGGAGAATGAACATGCTGGGAAAACTCTCTCTTGAGTCGATCCCCCACGATCCGATCGTGCTGACCACCCTGGTCGGCGCGGTGCTGGGTGGCCTGGGCGTCATCGCCCTGATCACCAAGTTCAAGCTGTGGGGCTATCTGTGGAAGGAGTGGTTCACCTCGGTGGATCACAAGAAGATCGGCGTGATGTACCTCATCGTCGCCTTCGTCATGCTGCTGCGCGGTTTCTCCGACGCCATCATGATGCGTACCCAGCAGGCCATCGCCGTCGGCGGGTCCGAGGGTTACCTGCCGCCGCATCACTACGACCAGATCTTCACCGCCCACGGCGTGATCATGATCTTCTTCGTGGCGATGCCGCTGATCACTGGCCTGATGAATCTGGCCGTGCCGCTGCAGATCGGTGCGCGCGACGTCGCGTTCCCGTTCGTCAACTCGCTCAGCTTCTGGCTGTTCGTGTCCGGCGCGGTGCTGATCATGCTGTCGCTGTGGATCGGTGAATTCGCCGCCACCGGCTGGCTGGCCTTCCCGCCATTGTCGGGTATCGAGTACAGCAACAATGTAGGTATGGACTACTACATATGGGGCCTACAGGTAGCGGGCCTGGGTACCACCCTGAGTGGTATCAACTTCTTCATCACCATTTTGAAGATGCGCACCCCGAGCATGAAGCTGATGCAGATGCCGGTGTTCACCTGGACTGCCCTGGTGACCAACGTGCTGATCGTCGCTGCCTTCCCGGTGCTGACCATCACCTTGGTGCTGCTGACCCTGGATCGTTACCTGGGTACGCACTTCTTCACCAATGATGGTGGCGGCAACGCCATGCTGTACATCAACCTGATCTGGATCTGGGGTCACCCGGAAGTCTATATCCTGGTCCTGCCGGCCTTCGGCGTGTTCTCCGAAGTCATCGCGACCTTCTCGCGCAAGGCATTGTTCGGCTACAAGGGCATGGTCTACGCCACCGCCTGCATCGGCGTGCTGTCGTTCATCGTGTGGCTGCACCACTTCTTCACCATGGGCTCGGGTGCCAACGTCAATGCCTTCTTCGGCATCACGACGATGATCATCTCGATCCCGACCGGCGTGAAGATCTTCAACTGGCTGTTCACCATGTTCCGCGGCCGCGTGCACTTCACCACGCCCGTGCTGTGGACCATCGGTTTCATGGTCACCTTCGTCATCGGCGGCATGACCGGCGTGATGCTGGCGATCCCGGCCATCGACTTCGTGCTGCACAACAGCCTGTTCCTGATCGCCCACTTCCACAACGTCATCATCGGCGGCGTGGTGTTCGGCATGTTCGCCGGCATCACCTACTGGTGGCCGAAGATGTTCGGCTTCCGCCTGAACGAGTTCTGGGGCAAGTGCGCGTTCTGGTGCTGGTTCATCGGCTTCTACGTGACCTTCATGCCGATGTACGTGCTGGGCTTCATGGGCATGACCCGTCGTCTGCAGAGCACCGTCAACCCGGCCTACGAGCCGTTCCTGCTGGTTGCCGCCGTGGGCGCCTTCATCGTGGGTGCCGGCATCCTGTGCCAGATCATCCAGGTGGCCGTGTCCATCCGCGACCGCAAGAAGACGGTCGACCTGACCGGCGACCCGTGGGATGCCCGTACGCTGGAGTGGGAAACCTCTTCGCCGCCGGCCTTCTACAACTTCGGCGCCCTGCCGGAAGTCACCGAGCTGGACGATTTCTGGGAGCGCAAGCAGCGTGGTGAAGCCTGGCCGAAGCCGGCCAAGTACACCGACATCCACATGCCGCGCAACACCGGCACGGGCGTGGTGATCGGCGCCTTCAGCATGGTCTTCGGCTTTGCCATGATCTGGCACATCTGGTGGCTGGCCATCATCGGCTTCGTCGGCATGATCGCCACGTTCATCTACCGCACCTTCGACCAGGACGTGGACTACTGGGTCCCGGCCGCCGAGGTGGAACGCATCGAGAACGAACACCGCAAGCACCTGGAAGCCCAGGGCCTGGTGAAGTCGGAGCTGAAGGCATGAGCACCAATACCTCGACCCTGAGCCACGGGCACGCCGCACACGCGGCGGCCCATGGCCATGACGACCACGAGCACCACGACACCGGCGGCAATACCGTCTTCGGTTTCTGGGTGTACCTGATGAGCGACTGCCTCATCTTCGCCTCGCTGTTCGCCACCTACGTGGTGCTGGCCGGCGGTACCGATGGCGGCCCCGGCGCGAAGGACCTGTTCGAGCTGCCGTTCGTGGCGTGGGAAACCGCGCTGCTGCTGACCTCGTCGCTGACCTTCGGCCTGGGCATGATCGCCATGCACCGCAAGCAGGTCGGCCAGATGTTCCTGTGGCTGGGCGTGACCTGGCTGCTGGGCTTCGGCTTCATGTGCATGGAAGTCTATGAATTCCAGCACCTGATCCATCAGGGCTATGGTCCGGACCGCAGTGCCTTCCTGTCGGCGTTCTTCGCCCTGGTCGGTACCCACGGCCTGCACGTCAGCGCCGGCCTGCTGTGGCTGCTGGTGATGTTCGTGCAGCTGAAGAAGTACGGCCTGACCCCGACCAACAAGACCCGCATGGCGTGCCTGAGCCTGTTCTGGCACTTCCTGGATCTCATCTGGATCGGCGTGTTCTCCGTCGTCTACCTCAATGGAGCGCTGTAATGGCACATGACAACCATGCACATGACCACGCAGCGGGTGGCGAGAGCCACGGCAGCGTCAAGTCCTACCTGATCGGCTTCGTGCTGGCGGTGGTGCTGACCGTCATCCCGTTCTGGGTGGTGATGTCCGGCGATTTCTCGCGCACCGTCTGCGGTGTGGTGATCGCGGTCACCGCGGTGCTGCAGATGCTGGTCCACCTGGTGTTCTTCCTGCACCTGGACCGCTCTTCGGAAAGCCGCTGGAACGTCAACGCTGCTGCCTTCACCGTCGTGGTAATCGGCATCATCGTGGCCGGTACCCTGTGGGTCATGCACAACATGAACGTGCACATGATGCACTGACGTCTTCGCGACGTTGCCACACGCGAAAAGGCCGCCCTTCGGGGCGGCCTTTTCGTTTGGGTGGGGTGATCGCGGATCGGTAGTGCCGGCCGCTTGTCGGCAGCAGTAGATCCACGCCATGCGCGGATGCATCGGGGGGCAGGGCCCTTTCCTGCGGAAAGGGATCCGACCCCGCCTTACCCCACCTTGCGCAGGAATTCGTCCGGGTCCATCGGCCGGCCCAGGTGGTACCCCTGCAGCTGGTCGCAGCCCAGCCCGCTCAGGTATTCCTGCTGCTCGCGCGTTTCCACGCCCTCGGCCACCACCTGCAGCTGCAGCGAGCGCCCCAGTGCCACGATCGACGACACGATGGCTGCGTCTTCGGCGTTCTGCTCCAGGTCGCGCACGAACGCGCGGTCGATCTTCAGTTCAGTTGCCGGCATGCGCTTCAGGTACAGCAGGCTGGAATAGCCGGTGCCGAAATCATCGATGGAGATGTGCACGCCCATCGCAGTCAGGTCGTTGAGGATGACCAGGCTGGCTTCCACGTCCTTCATCGCGGTGGTCTCGGTGATCTCCAGGGTCAGTCGCTCCGGCGCGATCGCATGGCGGGCCAGCACGTCGCGCACGTTGTCCACCAGCGAGGGCGAAGAGAACTGCAGCGGCGACAGGTTCACCGCCATCGTCCATTCCGGGTGGCCCGAGTCGTGCCAGGCGCGCAGCTGCGCGCAGGCCTGGTCCAGTACCCAATCGCCGATCGGCAGGATCAGCCCGCTGCGCTCGGCGATGGGGATGAACACATCCGGGGCGAGCATGCCCAGCTCCGGGTGCTCCCAGCGCAGCAGGGCCTCGGCGCCCACTGCGGGCGTGCCGGCGGCGACGAACTTGGGCTGGTAGTGCAGGCGCAGCTCGCCACGGTCGGCGGCACGGCGCAGGTCCTGCAGTAGCCGCAACTGGCGGTTGGCGCTGACCTGCATCGACGGCGTAAAGAACGTATAGCCATTCCGGCCGCCGTCCTTGGTGTGGTACATCGCCGCGTCGGCGTGCGCCATCAGTTCGCGCTCGGTGGCGCCATCGTCCGGGTACAGGGCAATGCCGAGGCTGGCGCTGACCTGCAGTTCGGCCGCATCAATCAGGAACGGCTCGGCCACGGCGGCAATGATGCGCTCGGCGACCACCACAGCATCGTCCGGCTCATCCACGGCCAGCACGATCACGAACTCATCGCCGCCCAGCCGGGCGAAGGTGTCCTGCGGGCGCAGCAGGTTGCTGACGCGCTCGCTCATGCGCACCAGCAGGCGGTCGCCCAGCTGGTGGCCATAGGCATCGTTGACCGCCTTGAAGCCGTCCAGATCGCAGAACATCACGGCAAGACCGTGGTTTCGGCGGCGCGCCTTCTCGATGGACTGCTCGATGCGATCCTGCAGCAGCATGCGGTTGGGCAGCTGGGTCAGCGGGTCGTGCAGGGCGGCCTGCAGCAGCTTGTCGTTGGCCTTTTCCAGCGATTCGGCCAGCAGGCCGGTGCGCTCGCGCATCTGCCGGTCGAACAGCGACGCGACCAGGGCGATGCCGATGGTGCCCAGGGTGGTGACGATGACCAGCACCGCCAGCCAGCGGCTGTCGATGCCGCCGTCGATCACCGCGCCGCAGATGCTGCCATCGGGGAAGCGGGCGGCGGCCATGCCGGTGTAGTGCATGCCGACGATGGCCAGGCCCATCACCAGCGAGGCCAGCAGGCGCAGTCGGAAGGTGCGCTCACCTTCCTTGCGCAGGCGGAAGGCGATCCACAGCGCAGCACCCGCCGCACCGATGGCGATCAGGATGGAAGCGATGAACCATAGCGGGTCGTAATCGATGCCCGGCTGCATGCGCATCGCGGTCATGCCCAGGTAATGCATGGTGGCGATGCCCAGCCCCATCAGCACCGCACCGGCCAGCAGGCGGCGGCGCGGCAGCTGCGGGCGCGAGACCAGCCACAGCGCGTACGCCGATGCACCCACCGACACCGCCAGCGAGTACAGGGTAATGGCCAGGTCGTAGCCGATCGGGATCGGCAGGTTGAACGCCAGCATGCCCACGAAGTGCATCGACCAGATGCCCAGACCCATGGCCGTGGCGCCGCCGGTCAGCCACCAGCGCGCCACCCGGCCTTCGGTCGTGGCCAGGCGGCCGGCCATGTCCAGTGCGGTATAGGACGCCAGGATGGCGACCAGCAGCGAGAAAACAACCAGACTCTGGCTGTAGGTGCCAGTCATTGAACGTCCTTCGGGGGCGGAGTAGGGGGCACGGAGGCGCGGACTATAGCGGCCGCGCGGTGCTGCACTTTAGTGCTTCAAAGTGTGATGTTCATCTCATATTAGGAGATGTCATGACCGGGCAACCCTCATGCCGGGGGTCGCAGCGCCTGCGACTGGCCTCGGCTATCCTCCTTCACCTCCCCGCATCGAAGTCCTGCCCCATGGCCAAAGCCCGCCTCACTGCCTATGTCTGCAACGAATGCGGCGCCGAGTACAGCAAGTGGCAGGGGCAGTGCACCGAGTGCAACGCCTGGAACTCCTTGTCGGAAATCGTGCTGGAGAGCGCGGCGGCGGCCAAGGCGCCTGCCTCGCGCCGGGCTGGCTGGGCCGGCAAGATCGACCCGCCGAAGATCACCGCGCTGAAGGACGTCGAGCAGACCGAGCATCGCCGGGTCAGTACCGGCATCGGCGAGTTCGACCGCGTGCTGGGCGGCGGCCTGGTCGAGGGTGCAGTGGTGCTCGTCGGTGGCGACCCGGGCATCGGCAAGTCCACCCTGCTGCTGCAGGCGGTGGCGAAGATGGCGGCCGTGCTGCCGGTGCTGTACGTCACCGGCGAAGAGTCGCTGGCCCAGGTGGCAGGCCGCGCGCACCGGCTGGAACTGCCGCTGGACGGGGTCAACGTGCTGGCCGAGACCGGCGTCGAGTCGATCCTGCAGCACGCGGCCAAGGCCGGCCCGCGGCTGATCGTGGCCGATTCGGTGCAGACCCTGTGGACCGAAACGCTGACTGCGGCCCCCGGCTCGGTGAGCCAGGTGCGCGAAAGTGCCGCGCGGCTGGTGCGCTTTGCCAAGGAAACCGGTACCGCCGTGTTCCTGGTCGGCCACGTGACCAAGGAGGGCGGCATCGCCGGCCCGCGCGTGCTCGAACACATGGTCGACGCCGTGCTGTATTTCGAAGGCGAGAGCGGCAGCCGCTTCCGCCTGCTGCGCGCGTTCAAGAACCGCTTCGGCGCGGTCAACGAACTGGGCGTGTTCGCCATGGGCGACAAGGGCCTGAAGGAAGTCTCCAACCCGTCGGCCATCTTCCTGTCCGGTGCCAGCACCCATCAGCCGGGCAGCTGCGTGATGGTGACCCGCGAGGGCACCCGGCCGCTGCTGGTGGAAGTGCAGGCGCTGGTCGATGCCTCGCCGCTGTCCAACCCGCGCCGTGTCGCCGTCGGCCTGGAGCAGAACCGCCTGGCCATGCTGCTTGCGGTGCTGCACCGTCATGGCGGCGTGCTGGTGGGCGACCAGGACGTGTTCGTCAATGTTGTGGGCGGCATCCGCGTGCAGGAGACCGCCGCCGATCTGCCGGTGCTGCTGGCCGTGCTGTCGTCGCTGCAGGACCGGCCGCTGGCGGAAAAGACGATTGCCTTCGGCGAGGTCGGCCTGTCGGGCGAGATCCGCCCGGTACCCAATGGCGAGGATCGCCTGCGCGAAGCGGCGACCCACGGATTCAAGCGCGCCATCGTGCCCAAGGCCAACGCCCCCAAGGGCGGCACGGTGAAGGGCATGGAAGTGATCGCGGTCGAACGCCTGTCCGAGGCCATCGACGCCGCGTGATGCGCGTCTGGTAGAGCCGAGCCCACGCTCGGCTGCTTTTTTGTAGAGTCGAGGGGGGGGGGGGGGGGGGGGGGGGGGGGGGGGGGGGGGGGGGGGGGGGGGGGGGGGGGGGGG
>NZ_JAMOKY010000038.1:0-43564 GCF_024499815.1 Stenotrophomonas testudinis
CCCCGGCCCCGGCCCCGCGCGTGGCCGCCCCGGCAACGGCACCGGCCGCACCGCCGGCACGTCGCAGCACCGGCGGTCGCCCGATGGCTGCCGAGCTGGCGGACGGAGACTGGCAGGAGTTCTGATTCCTGCTGCCGCAGGCTTTGAAGACGCCCTGGCCCCGCGCCGGGGCGTTTTTGTTTCCGGGGTTCCCGTGTTTCCGGTTCGACAGCCAACGGCGAAGCCCCTCGGGGTGGATGCGCTTTGTGCTGCGATTCTGAGGTTGGCCGGGCGGGTGGATTGCGCGGGGGACGCTGCAAGTCCCCCTCCGGGGCCCGGCCCAGCCGCTGGCGGCTGTGCGTTCGGGCGCTTGCGAAGCAGTGCTTCGCAAGCAAAGCGCCCTCCCCCCTGTAAGCTCGGTCGCCGCTTGCTCGTGTGCGCTGTCCTGCGCACACGAGCAAGGCGCCTACGAGCTACATGGACGTATTCACCGCGTGTCCCGCCTGCCCACCCCGGCCCGCCTCCCTCGACATAGAGAAACGCCGACAGACCGCTGTTGCCGTTGCTTTCGCCGTGGCTTCAAAGAGCCTGCCGCAGGCAGCGCCGCAGCCGCCGCTGCAAGGAACCCTGAATACCCAAAGTGCGTAACCCTCAAATCTCCCCGCTCCCGGCCGATAACCGTTCTGTCACGGCCTGCCGCGCCCTGACCGGTACTGGCGCCGCCCGCCCGTCTCGACCTGGTCTGCTTCATGAACCTCCTGCATCGCTGGCAACACTACTTCAGCAACCTCTCCGTCCGGCGCAAGCTCAACCTGCTGACGCTGCTCATCGCGATCGGCGTGATCGCGCTGTCGGTGATCGCCGCCCGCATGCAGTACCTGGACCTCACCAAGACCCGCAAGGACGCCCTGAAGACCCAGGTCGAACTCACCTACGGCGTGCTCGACCACTACAAGCGCCTGGCCGAGAGCGGCGAGCTCAGCGAAGAAGCCGCCAAGGCCTCCGCCCTGCAGGCGCTGAACGTGATGCGCGCCAATCACGATGCCGATTACTACAACGTGCTGGATACCCAGTACCGCGTGCTGATGCACCCGTTCGCGCCGAAGCGCGTCGGCACCGTGCAGAAGGATTACACCTCCGATGACGGCGTGCCGATCTACTACCTGCAGGTCGGCATGGCACGCCTCGGCGGCGGCTTCACCTACTACAAGACCGGCAAGCCCGGCAGCGAAGGCCTGATCGACAAGGTCACCTATGCCGGCATGTACGCACCGTGGCAGTGGGTGGTCACCACCGGCGTCTACATGGACGACGTGCAGCACGAAGCCTGGGCCTTCACCGGCGTGATGACCGTGGCCGGCGGCGTGCTGGTGCTGATCGTGCTCGCCCTGAGCTGGATCATCGGCAACCGCATCGCCGGCCCGCTGAAGCAGGCCACCGCCGTTGCCGAAGGCATCGCGCGCGGCAAGCTCGACAGCCACATCGGCCCGCAGCCGCATGACGAAACCGGTCGCCTGCTGGAGGCCATGTCCGGCATGCAGCAGCAGCTGCACGCGGTCATCAGCGGACAGCGCGAGATGGCCCGCCGCCACGACGATGGTGAACTGAGCTATCGCATGGACGCCAGCGCCTTCCCCGGCGAGTACGGCCTCATGGTGCAGGAGACCAACACCCTGGTCGGCAGCCACGTGCAGACCCTGCACGACGTTCTGGACGTGGTGAAGCAGTACGCCGTCGGCGACCTCAGCCGCGACGTCGCCCGCTACCCGGGCGAGAAGGCCGCCATGACCACCACCGTGGACACGGTCAAGGCCAACCTCGGCCGCATCAACGCAGAGATCAAGCAGCTGGCCGCTGCAGCCGCCGCCGGTGACTTCAGCCGCCGTGGCGATACGCAGCACTTCGATCACGATTTCCGCCTGATGCTGGAAAACCTCAACGCGATGATGGCGGTCAGCGATGACAACCTCGGCAAGCTCTCGCAACTGCTGTCGGCGATCGCCGAAGGCGACCTGACCACGCGCATGCAGGGTGACTATCAGGGCGTGTTCGCCCGCATGCGCGACGATGCCAACAGCACCGTCAGCCAGCTGACCCAGATCGTCGGCCAGATCCAGGCCAGCGCCTCCAGCATCACCCTCGCCGCCGGCGAAATCGCCTCGGGCAACAGCGATCTGTCGCGCCGTACCGAGCAGCAGGCTGCCAACCTGGAGGAAACCGCAGCGTCGATGGAGGAACTGACCTCCACCGTGCGCCAGAACGCCGAGCACGCCCGCCAGGCCAACCAGCTCGCCATCGGCGCTCAGGGCGTGGCGTCGCAGGGCGGCAGTGTGGTCAACCAGGTGGTCACCACCATGTCGGCCATCGAAGCCTCCTCGAAGAAGATCGCTGAAATCATCAGCGTCATCGACGGCATTGCGTTCCAGACCAACATCCTGGCCCTGAATGCCGCGGTGGAAGCAGCGCGTGCCGGTGAACAGGGCCGCGGCTTCGCCGTGGTCGCCAGCGAAGTGCGCACGCTCGCCCAGCGCTCGGCCGCCGCAGCCAAGGAGATCAAGGGCCTGATCGACGACTCGGTCGGCAAGGTCGCCGAAGGCTCCAGCCTGGTGCACCAGGCCGGCAGCACCATGGGCGAGATCGTCGCCTCGGTGCAGCGCGTCACCGACATCATGGCCGAGATCTCCGCCGCGTCGCAGGAACAGTCCGCCGGCATCGAGCAGGTCAACCAGACCGTGGTGCAGATGGACGAAACCACCCAGCAGAACGCCGCACTGGTCGAAGAAGCCACCGCCGCCGCACGCGCGATGGAAGACCAGGCCGCGCAGCTGGCCGACGCCGTGGCGATCTTCCGCCTCGACAACCAGGTGGCCGCTGCCGTGAAGGCGGTCACCGCCCGCGTCGCGCCGGCACCCGCCGCGGTGGCGCGTCGCCCGCAGCCGTCCACCGCACCGACGCCGGCCCGACGTTCCAGTGCCAGCCCGTCCTCCAGCTCCAGCTTCGTCGCCCCCAGCGACGGCGACTGGCAGGAATTCTGATCCCGGCGGCGGCTTGTGCCGCCGCCCCCGCCGATGGACACGTCCCCCGTGAACAGTCCCACCCCCATCGTCACCGGCCCCCGCGAATTCGAGTTCGCCGACCGTGATTTCCGCCGTGTCTGCGACCTGATCTACCAGCGCGTGGGCATCGCCCTTGCGCCGGCAAAGCGCGACATGGTGTACGGCCGCCTGTCGCGCCGCCTGCGTACGTTGGGCATGCGCAGCTTCCAGCAGTACCTGGACCATCTGGAACAGGACGGCGGCGATGAGTGGCAGGCGTTCACCAACGCGCTGACCACCAACCTCACTTCGTTCTTCCGCGAGCCGCACCACTTCGACAAGCTGCGCGAGGAACTGCAGCAGCGCTCCAGTCGCAGCCCGCTGTTGCTGTGGTCGTGCGCCGCTTCCACCGGTGAGGAGCCCTACTCCATGGCCATCACCGCCTGCGAGGCGTTCGGTACGTTGAAGCCGCCGGTGCGCATCGTCGCCACGGACGTCGACACTCAGGTGCTGGCCACCGCCAGCCGCGGCGTCTACAACATCGACCGCGTCACCAATCTCGACCCGGACCTGCGTCGCCGGTACTTCCAGCGCGGCAGCGGTCCTAACGAGGGCCAGTGCCGGGTGCTGCCCGCCCTGCACGAACTGATCGACTTCCGTCCGCTGAACCTGCTAGCCCCACGCTACGACGTCGGCGGTCCGTTCGACGCACTGTTCTGCCGCAACGTGATGATCTACTTCGACAAGCCGACCCAGCGCGCCATCCTCGGCCGCCTGGTGCATCACCTCAACGATGACGGCCTGCTCTACACCGGCCATTCGGAGAACTACCTGCACGCCGCCGACCTGATCCAGCCCTGCGGCCGCACCCTGTACCGCCGCGCACAGGGGGCCGGCGCATGAGCGCCGTCCTGCGCACCGACGAGGTGATGCGTTATCAGGACGCGCGGTTCAAGACCGTCGCCGCCAAGCTGCTGCCGACCCAGTACCTGGTGGTCGATGACACCACCGCGCTGACCACCACGCTGGGCTCCTGCGTGGCCGCCTGCCTGCGCGATCCGGTGCTGAAGATCGGCGGCATGAACCACTTCCTCCTGCCCGAAGGCAACGCCGGCGACGGCGCGCCCGCGCGCTACGGCAGCTATGCGATGGAACTGCTGATCAACGACATGCTCAAGCGCGGCGCACACCGCAAGCGCATCGAAGCCAAGGTGTTCGGCGGCGCCAACGTACTGAAGGGCTTCACCAGCAATCCGGTCGGCACGCGCAATGCCGAATTCGTACGCCAGTACCTGCAGGCCGAGCACATCCCGATCATCGCCGAAGACCTGTGCGGCATCCATCCGCGCAAGATCTGGTTCTTCGCCGATACCGGCCGCGTGGTGGTGCAGCGCCTGCCGCATGCGCACGAAGCCGAGGTGGCCGCGACCGAATCGGCCGTGCGTGCGCGCCTGTCCAGGGCCCCGGTCACCGGTGGCGTGGAGCTGTTCGAATGAGCCTGCCCGGCAACGCCCCCTGCCGGGTCCTGATCGTCGACGACTCCGCCGTCGTACGGCAGATGCTGACCGAGATCCTGTCCAGCGATCCGGGCATCGACGTGGTCGGCACCGCCGCCGACCCGCTGCTCGCACGCGAGAAGATCAAGCGCCTGGCCCCGGACGTGATCACCCTGGACGTGGAAATGCCACGCATGGACGGTCTGGCCTTCCTGGAAAACCTGATGCGCCTGCATCCGCTGCCGGTGGTGATGATCTCCTCGCTGACCGAGCGCGGTGCCGACACCACGCTGCAGGCGCTGGCCCTGGGTGCGGTCGATTTCGTTTCCAAGCCCAAGCTCGATGTGTCGCGCGGCCTGCAGGCCTACGCCGATGAGATCATCGCCAAGGTCAAGATGGCCGCCCGCTCTCGCGTGCGCCCGCTGGTGCGCACCGCCGCACCCAAACTCATCTTGGATGCGGCGCCGTCCGTGCGCCCGGCCGCGCCGCAGTTCCGCACCACCGACCGCCTGATTGCGATCGGCTCGTCAGCCGGCGGCACCGAAGCGCTGCGCGTGGTGCTGGAAGGCCTGCCGGCCGACGCCCCGGCCGTGGTGATGACCCAGCACCTGCCGGCCAGCTTCAGCACCGCCTTCGCCGAACGCCTGGACCGCCACTCGGCGATGGCCGTTCGCGAGGCGAGCGACGGTGAAGCCGTACTGCCCGGCCATGCCTACCTGCCGCCCGGCGGCAAGCACCTGCGCATCATCCGCGACGGTGCGCGCTGGCGTTGCCGCGTGGATGACGGCCCTGCAGTGAACCGGCACAAGCCAGCAGTGGACGTGCTGTTCCGCTCGGTGGCGCAGGCCGCCGGTGGCAATGCCATTGGCGCCATCCTCACCGGCATGGGCGACGACGGCGCACGCGGCCTGCTGGAGATGCGCCAGGCCGGCGCCCCGACCTTGGTGCAGGACGAAGCCACCAGCGTGGTCTGGGGCATGCCCGGTTCAGCGTTCAAGCTGGGGGCGGCGGAGGAGCAGGTTCCGCTGGAGCGGATCGCCGGGCGGCTGCTGGCGCTGGCGCGCGGCTGAAATAGATCCACGCCATGCGTGGATGCCTTTGGAGAGCCGAGCCCATGCTCGGCTCAAGGCCCCCCGCAGAAAGCAGCCGAGCACAGGCTCGGCTCTACGGCCAGAGACAGACCGCGCCGGTTGCCCCACGTAGAGCCAAGCCCACGCTCGGCTCAAGGCACCCCGTAGAAAGCAGCCGAGCGTGAGCTCGGCTCTACCCGCCCCAGTACAACCGCATCGGGTTGTCCACCAGCAGCTTCTGCTGCAGCTCCGGCGTCGGCGCGATGTGCGGAATCACATCCACCAGGCGCCCGTCATCGGGCATGTGGTCCTTCATGTTCGGGTGCGGCCAATCCGTGCCCCACAGCACACGATCGGGGAAACGCTCCACCAGGTGCCGCGCGAACGGCACGACGTCGGCATACCCCGGCGGCCCCACCCGCGACAGCCGCTCCGGGCAGCTGACCTTGCTCCACACGTTGCCGTGCTCGGCCATCAACTTCACGAAGCGTTGGAACTCCGGCCCGTCCACCGGCTGGCTCACGTCCGGCCGGCCCATGTGGTCGACCACCACCGTCGTCGGCAACGAGGTGAAGAACTTCCAGCGCTCGCCCAGGTCGGCGGCTTCGAAGTACACCACCACGTGCCAGCCCAGCGGCGCGATGCGGTCGATGATGGCGCGGTAATAGGCATCCGGCTTGGGATCGACCAGCCGGCGCACGAAGTTGAAGCGCACGCCGCGCACGCCCGCTGCATGCAGCTGCTGCAGCTCCTCGTCGCTGACCGTATCGCGCACGGTGGCCACGCCACGGGCCAGGCCGCCGCTGGCCTGCAGCGCATCGACCAGGGCGCGGTTGTCGGCACCATGGCACGTCGCCTGCACGATCACGGTGCGACTGAACCCGAGAAAATCCCGCAGCGCGAACAGCTGCGCCTTGCCCGCGTCGCAGGGCGTGTACTTGCGCTCGGGTGCATACGGGAATACATCGCCCGGACCGAACACATGGCAGTGCGCGTCCACCGCACCTGGCGGCGGTACGAACGTCGGGCGGCTGGGGTTGGCGCAGTAGTCCAGCCAGTCGGCATCCTTCTGGAACGCGGCCATCACAGCCCCCTCGCCTTCAGCTGTGCGTCCAGCCGCGGGTAGATCCGCCGCGCGTTGCCTTCGAACACCTTATGGCGATCGCCCTCGGACAACGGCAGCGCATCCACGTAGCGCCGGGTGTCATCGAAGAAATGGCCGGTCTGCGGGTCGATGCCACGCACCGCGCCCACCATTTCCGAACCAAACAGGATGTTGTCGATGTCGATCACCTCGAACAGCAGGTCGATGCCGGGCTGGTGGTACACGCAGGTATCGAAGTAGACGTTCTTCATCACGTGCTCGGCCAGCGGCGGCTTGCCCAGCATGTCCGCCAGGCCCCGGAAGCGGCCCCAATGGTACGGCACCGCACCACCGCCATGCGGGATGATGAAGCGCAGCTCCGGGAAGTCACGGAACAGATCGCCCTGCAGGAACTGCATGAAAGCGGTGGTATCGGCGTTCAGGTAGTGCGCGCCGGTGGCGTGGAAATTGTCATTGCAGCTGCCCGACACGTGCACCATGGCCGGCACGTCCAGTTCCACCATCTTCTCGAAGAACGGGTACCAGGAACGATCGGTCAACGGCAGGCCATCCCAGTGGCCGCCGGAGGGATCGGGGTTGAGGTTGCAGCCGACGAAACCAAGCTCGTTCACGCAGCGCTCCAGCTCGGCCACGGAACGCGCAATCGGTACGCCTGGCGACTGCGGCAGCTGGCACACGCCGATGAACTGATCCGGGTACAGCTGCACCACCCGCGCGATCAGGTCGTTGCAGTGGCGCGTCCACTCGGCGCTCACCTGCTCGTCGCCGATGTGGTGGGCCATGGTGCTGGCGCGCGGCGAGAAGATGGTCATGTCCGCACCGCGCTCGCGCAGCAGGCGCAGCTGGTTGGCCTCCACGCTGTCGCGCAGCTCATCGTCGCTGATCGTGGGATAGACCGCCGCCGGCAGCGAGCGGTCGTTGAAGTGGGCCACCTGCGCCTTGCGGAACGCATCGTGGCCGGCGGGGGCCGTGGTGTAGTGGCCGTGGCAGTCGATGATCATGCGGGATCTCCTGGGGCGATGGATCACCAGCCGAACAGCTGGGCGAAATGCACATCCACGCGCAGACCGACAATCAGCGCATCGGGGATGTTGGTGGTGCGCGTTGGCGCGTAGATCGGGTCTGGATTGATGACGTACTGCAGGTTCGGCATCAGGCGGATGCCCTTCTTCACCGCCCAGCCGTAGCTGAGCTCGGTGATGATTTCGTCGGCATGCGGTGCACCGGTACCGCCGTAACGGTTGCGGCGATCACGCAGGAAGCCGATCTGTTCGTCGCTGAAATGCGTGTTGGAGACGAACATGGCCAGGGTGTCCTGGTCGCGGCCGGCGAAGGTGCCGGTCTTGACGAAGCCCGCCGACACGAAATGATCGACCGGCGCCTCGTTGCCGGTATTCACGTAGACCCGGCCAAACACGGCCAGGTTGCGCTTGCCCTCGCCGCGCCAGACGGTCTGGTCGCCCATCGCGTACACGCCCATGCGCGCACCGTCCTGTACGGCCGTCGGCTTGCCGGTCAGCGCCGCCGAATTGCCGTTGGCATCGAAGTACGAGCTCTTGCCACCATCACTGTTGCGGTACATGCCGATGCGGTAGGTACGCGGCAGGCGATCGTTCGCGAAGGACGTCTGGTAGCCCACTTCGTAGGCGCTGATGGTGCCGGTGCCCTCGCCCACCGAGAAATCCAGGCCGTTCTTGCCGGGCTTGTTCAGCTCGTTGTTGTAGTCGAACACGCCCGCCTGCGCATACCAGCGGTCATTCACGTCGTAGCGCACGAGGCCGGCCCAGGACGAATTCGGGTAGGCAGTGATGCCCAGGTCGGTGATCGCGCCATAGGGCGTCAGGCACATCGCGTTGCTCATGAACACGCAGTTGAGCGGCGAGTTGTTGAAGTAGCTGTTCACCGGCGCACGGCCGGCGAGGATGCTCAGGCCATTGTCGAAGCGGTGACGAAGGGTCAGCCGGGTCAGGCGGCCGCCGGCTACCGGTCGCCAGGTCTGCTGTGCGCTGATCGAATTGCCGATCTTCTCGCGCGCCAGGTTGCGCCCGGCGAACCAGGCCCACTGTGCATCCACCTCGGTGCCGTGCACGCCGAACAGTTTGTCCAGGTCGAACTTCGACTGGGCCATCACCCAGTACGAACCTTCGGTGCCCTGTTCAACACCGCCCACCGGGTTGTGGGCCACGTTGCCGACCAGGTCCAGGGTCAGGTCGATGCCCTCGGGGATGCTGCGTTCAGCGGCGAACGCAGGCGTTGCCAGTGCGCTGGCAAGCAGCAGGTACAGCGGGGTACGCAGGAACTGCGACATGTTCTCTCCCTTCCCGGCGCCGCCGGCGCCAGGGTGATGCATTCAGTGGAGGCCACCGCAGTGGCCGTCAGGACTCAGGCCATTGCCTCAGGCGGGCTGCACGCCGAGCAGGCGTTGCCGGGTTCGGCGGGTGCCGATCTGCGCGGCCATGGTCTTTTCATCCAGCTTGCCTTCCCACTTGGCGATCACCAGCACGGCGATGGCATTGCCGATCAGGTTCACGAAGGTCAGGCCTTCAGCCAGGATGCGGTGGATACCGAGGATCAAGGCGATGCTGGCCACCGGAATGGTGCCGGTGGTGCCAAGGGTCGCCGCCAGCACCACGAACGCCGCACCGGCCACGCCCGCAGCACCCTTGGAGGTCAGCAGCAGCACGGCGATCAGGCCCAGCTGGTGCCACACGGTCAGTTCGGTATTGGTGGCCTGGGCAAGGAAGATCGCCACCGTGGTCAGGTACAGGCAGGTGCCATCCAGGTTGAACGAGTAGCCGGCAGGAATCACGAAACCGACCACCCCCTCTTCGCAGCCCAGCTTCTTCATCTTCTCGATCAGGCGCGGCAGCACCGTTTCGGTGGAGGTGGTGGCCGCAACGATGATGATCTCGTCGCGCAGGTAACCCAGCAGGCGCCACAGACTGGCACCGGTCCACCAGCACACGCTGCCCAGCACCAGCACGGTGAACAGCCCGCAGACCACGAAGAACTCGATGATCAGCTCGCCGAGCGACAGCAGCGAGGCGGCACCGAACTGGCCTACGGTGAAGGCGATGGCACCAAACGCGCCGATCGGTGCCACGTACATGATGTAGCCGATGATCTTGAACAGCGCGCCAGAGGCGCTCTCGATCACGTCCATCACCGGCTTGCCGCGCTCGCCAACGGCAGCCAGGGCCACGCCGAACAGCACGGCCACGAACAGCACCTGCAGCACGTGCGCCTCGGTGAACGCGCTGACCAGGGTGTTGGGGATGATGGCCATGATGTAGGCCACGATCGACTGGTCATGGGCGGTGTGCACATAGCCCTGGATGCTGGCCATGTCGATGGTCGCCGCGTCGATGTTCATGCCGGCGCCGGGCTTCCACAGATCCACCGCCACCAGACCGACGATCAACGCGAGGATGGTGATCCCCTCAAAGTAGATCAGCGACTTCAGCGCCAGCCGGCCCACGCTGCGCATGTCGCGCATGCCGGCGATACCGTGCACCACGGTGACGAAGATGATCGGTCCGATCATCATCCGGATCAGCTTGATGAAGCCATCACCCAGCGGCTTCATCGCCGAACCCAGGTCCGGCTGCAGCCAGCCCAGCAATACGCCTATCACGGTGCCGGCCAGCACCTGGAACCACAACTGGCCAAAGATTCCAAAGCGGCCCGGCCGCTTCCCTACCACGGTCATAACAACCCTCCCAGGTCGCAGAGAATAGAAAGGCGCTGCCTGTTCAGTCGAACAGTTCGCCGTCGAACAGCTTCCGTGCGGTGCGCAGCATGGCCGCGCGGGCCACCTGGCCGTCCTCGTCCAGTTCAATCACGCAGGTGGTGGCCCCGCTGGGGTGCTCCACCGCCAGGGTCTGTACCTGCCCGCCCGGCAACCGGGCCAGTGCACGGGCCGGCGAGCCCGGCAGCAGGCAGGCCGTCGCCACCGTCACCGCGCCCAGCACGCCGATGGAGGCATGGCAGCGGTGCGGAATGAACGAGCGCACGCAGATCGCGCCGCCGTCGGCCGGTGCAGCCAACAGCATCATCTTGGGCACCGACTTTTCCGCCACGTTGCCGAGGTTCATCTTCGGCCCCGCCTGCAGGCGGATCGCCTCCAGGCGGGCCTTCAAAGCCTCGTCGGCGTCCAGCGTGGCGCGATCCTCGTACCCGCTGATGCCCAGGTCCGACGCGCGCAGCACCACGCAGGGCATGCCGTTGTCGATCAGGGTGGCCCGCACGCCGTCAATCACGTCTACCGTGTTGCCGGTCGGCAGCAGCGCGCCGCAGCTGGAACCGGCGGTGTCCTCGAAGGCCAGTGGCACCGGTGCGGCGGTACCCGGTACGCCGTCAATGCGCGCGTCACCGGCGTAGCTCACCACGCCACCCGGTGTCTGCACGCTGGCCGTGGCCAGGGTGTCGGTGTTGGCCATGAAAATGCGTACCTCGGTCACCCCGTCGCGCGCTGCCACCAGGCCGCGCTCGATGGCGAACGGCCCCACACCCGCCAGCATGTTGCCGCAGTTCTGCGCGTCACTGACCAGCGCCTGGTCGACGAACACCTGCAGGAACAGGTAATCGACGTCGGCATCCTTGCGCTGCGAGGGCGAAACCACGGCGACCTTGGAGGTCAGCGGATCGCCGCCACCCATGCCGTCGATCTGGCGCACATCCGGCGAACCATAGGCGCGCAGCAGGAAGGCATCACGCGCGGCGGCATCGGCCGGCAGGTCCCGGGCGAGGAAGAACCCGCCCTTGGACGTACCACCGCGCATCCACATCGCGCGCACGCCCTCACTCATAGCGCAGGCCCTTGGCAGCCAGGCGCTCGCGCATGGCGTAGATGTCCAGACCGAGTTCGCCACGCGCCAGTCGCTCGCGCTTGTCGGCCTCCCGTGCTTCGCGTGCCTGCGCTTCGGCGGCCACCCTGGCCGCATCGGCGCGCGGCACGATGCACACGCCGTCATCGTCGGCGATCACCACGTCACCCGGATTCACAAGGGCGCCGCCACAGACCAGCGGCACGTTCACCGAACCCAGGGTTTCCTTCACCGTGCCCTGCGCGTGCACCTCCCGGCTCCACACCGGGAAGCCCATCGCGGTCAGCTCGCGCACATCGCGCACGCCGGCATCGATGACCAGGCCGCGGCAGCCACGAGCCTGCGCCGAGGTCGCCAGCAGGTCGCCGAAGTAGCCATCGGTGCAGTCGCTGGTCGGCGCCACCACCAGGATGTCGCCCTCGCCGAGCTGCTCGATGGCCACGTGCATCATCCAGTTGTCGCCCGGCGGCACCGAAACGGTGACCGCACTGCCGGCGATGCGCGCGCCGCTGTAGATCGGGCGCAGCCGCGGGTGCAGCAGGCCGCTGCGACCCTGTGCCTCATGCACGGTGGCCACGCCGGCCTCGGCCAGTGACTGGATCAGCGCCGTTTCGGCGCGCTCGATGCGGGTGATGACGCGGGACATCCATCCATCCTTCGTTGGCGATGGCGCAGTCTGTTCCGCGTCATGCAGACCCCTCAAGATCGTTTTTCGTCCAACCCATTCAATCTGGTTATAGTTGTGCCATGAATGGACTGCCCGAGCTGAACCTGAAACACCTGCACGCGATGGTGGCGGTACACGTGCACGGTGGCATCAGCGCGGCCGCGCCGCACCTCAATCTGTCCCAGCCCGCACTCACCCAGGCCATCGCGCGGCTGGAACGTCAGCTGGATGCACCGCTGTTCGACCGCCAGCCCGGCGGCATGGTCGCCACGGAGGCGATGCGCCTGCTGGCACCGCGCATCGAACGCACCCTCGCCTACCTCGCCCGTGGCGTACGCGCGGCCCGGCGTGCGGCGCGCCTGCCTGCACTGGCAACCATCGAACGGCGGCTGACACTCAGCCAGCTGCGCGCCCTCAACGCGGTGGACAGCGCGGGCAGCTTCACGCTTGCGGCAGCGCGCGCCGGGGTTTCGCAGCCGGCCATGCACCGCGCGGTGCGCGAACTGGAAGCGGTGATCGAGGTGCCCCTGCTGCAACGGCGTGGCAAGGCCCTGCTGGCCACGCCCGCCGCCACCCGCCTGCTGCGCTGGGTCCGCCTGGCGCTTTCCGAGCTGGCCACCGGTCTGGACGAACTGGCCGCCACCCGTGACCAGCACAGCGGCCGCCTCGCCATCGGAGTGATGCCGCTGGCGCGCGCCTTGCTGCTGCCGCAGGCACTGGCCCGGTTCGCACGCGCCTGGCCGGGCGCCACGGTGAACGTGGTGGAGGGCCCGTTCTCGGAGCTGCTGTCCGACCTGCGCGAAGGCAGCCTGGACCTGCTGGTCGGCGCCATGCGCGACCTCAGCGCGGTGCCCGACGTGGTGCAGGAAGGCCTGTTCGACGATGATCCGGTCATCGTCGGCCGCGCCGATCATCCTCTCGCCGCGCAGCTGCCGTGGCGTTTCGAGCAACTGCTGGACTATCCGTGGGTGATCCCGGCCACCGGCGCGCCGGTGCGTGCACGCTGGGAGCGGATGTTCCGCGACAACGGCCACGAGCCACCTGTGCTGCGCATCGAATGCGGCTCGCTGGTGATCACCCGCGGCCTGCTGCTGGAGGATGACTGGCTGACCTTGATGTCACGCGACCAGTTCCTGATCGAACGCCAGGCCGGCCTGCTGGCCGAACTGGGCCTGGCCGGCCGCGCCCTGCGCCGCCGCATCGGCCTGACCACCCGCGCCGACTGGCACCCGACGCGTCCGCAGCAGGCGTTCCTGCAGACCTTCCGCGACGTCTGCGCCGAACGCAGCAGCGACGGCCCGGACGCCTGGCCGTTCCGCTATCGCTGACCCCGCGCAGGGCGCCATCTGACGGACGCCAGTGTAGAGCCGAGCCCACGCTCGGCTGCCCGATGGGGCCAACAAGCCGCCGAGCATCGGCTCGGCTCTACAGTGTGCTTTGATGACAGCTCTGCACAAGGAAGGCCGCGCATGATGAGAAGGAATCGGAAGGCCGCGCTGGCGGCCGTGCTGTTGTCACTGCCCCTGGTGCCTGCAAGCGCCAGCGGCGATCTGTTCTACTTCGAGGCCGGCCAGGGCGACGTGGTCTTCACGCTGATGCTGGTCGGCCGTGAGGATCCCGGCGCGGTCAACGTCAGCTGGAAAGGTCTGTCGATTCCGCAGCCTGCCAACGTGCAACGCCGGTATTACATCGAATTCGATCGCGCCCGCCGTCAGGCCCACGTGCGACCGCTCCGCCACGACGGATTGCCCTGGTTCGAAATGGACGTCTCCGGCAAGCACGGCAACGTGCTGATCGACGGCCGTCGTCTGCAAGGCAGCGCAGACTGGACCGTGCAGTAGCGGATGCCGCCCACAAAAAACCCCCGGCTTTCACCGGGGGTTCTTCGTTTACATCATCAACCGATCAGCAGGATCAGGCAGCGACGGTCTTGGCCACGTCCTGGTATTCCTCGATCTGGTCGAAGTTCATGTAGCGGTAGATCTCCGCGCCGCTCTGGGCGATCACGCCCACATCGGCCATGTACTCGTCCTTGGTCGGGATGCGGCCCAGACGCGAGCAGATCGCGGCCAGTTCGGCCGAACCCAGGTACACGTTGGTGTTGCGGCCCAGACGGTTCGGGAAGTTGCGGGTCGAGGTCGACATCGCGGTGGAGCCTTCGCGGATCTGCGCCTGGTTGCCCATGCACAGCGAGCAGCCCGGCATTTCCATGCGTGCGCCGGTGGCGCCGAAGGTGCCGTACACGCCTTCCTTGGTCAGCTCCGAGGCATCCATCTTGGTCGGCGGGGCCACCCACAGGCGGGTCGGCAGGTCGCGCTTGCCTTCCAGTAGCTTCGCAGCGGCACGGAAGTGACCGATGTTGGTCATGCACGAACCGATGAACACTTCGTCGATCTTGGCGCCAGCGACTTCAGACAGCGTCTTCACGTCGTCCGGGTCGTTCGGGCAGGCCACGATCGGCTCGTGGATATCGGCCAGGTCGATCTCGATGACGGCGGCATATTCGGCGTCGGCATCCGGTTCCAGCAGCTCCGGGTTGGCCAGCCAGGCTTCCATCTTCTCGATACGGCGCTGCAGCGAACGCGGATCCTGGTAACCCTCGGCAATCATCCACTTCAGCAGGGTGATGTTGCTGGTCAGGTACTCGATGATCGGTTCCTTGTTCAGGCGCACCGAGCAACCGGCCGCCGAACGCTCGGCCGAGGCGTCGGACAGTTCGAACGCCTGTTCGACCTTCAGCTCCGGCAGGCCTTCGATTTCCAGGATGCGACCGGAGAAGATGTTCTTCTTGCCGGCCTTGGCCACGGTCAGCAGGCCCGACTTGATGGCGTACAGCGGGATCGCGTTGACCAGGTCACGCAGGGTCACGCCCGGCTGCATCTGGCCCTTGAAGCGCACCAGCACCGATTCCGGCATGTCCAGCGGCATGACGCCGGTGGCAGCCGCGAAGGCGACCAGGCCCGAACCGGCCGGGAACGAAATGCCCACCGGGAAGCGGGTGTGCGAGTCACCACCGGTACCGACGGTGTCCGGCAGCAGCATGCGGTTGAGCCAGCTGTGGATCACGCCGTCGCCCGGACGCAGCGAGACGCCGCCACGGGTGGAGATGAACTCCGGCAGGGTGTGGTGGGTCTTCACGTCCACCGGCTTCGGGTACGCAGCGGTGTGGCAGAACGACTGCATCACCAGGTCGGCCGAGAAGCCCAGGCAGGCCAGGTCCTTCAGCTCGTCACGGGTCATAGGGCCGGTGGTGTCCTGCGAGCCGACCGAGGTCATCTTCGGTTCGCAGTAGGTGCCCGGACGCATGCCCTGGCCTTCCGCCAGGCCACAGGCGCGGCCGACCATCTTCTGCGCCAGCGAGAAGCCCTTGCCGTTGTCGGCCGGCTGCACCGGCAGGCGGAACATATCGGTCGGGGCCAGGCCCAGCGCTTCACGCGCCTTGCCGGTCAAGCCGCGGCCGATGATCAGCGGAATGCGGCCACCGGCACGCACTTCGTCGAACAGCACGTCGGACTTGACCTGGAACTCGGCGATCACTTCGCCGTTCTTCAGCGCCTTGCCTTCGTACGGACGGAGCTCGACCACATCGCCGTGCTCCATCTTCGACACATCCAGCTCGATCGGCAGGGCGCCGGCATCTTCCATGGTGTTGTAGAAGATCGGGGCGATCTTCGAACCCAGGCAGACGCCACCGGCGCGCTTGTTCGGGATGTAAGGGATGTCATCGCCGGTCCACCACAGCACGCTGTTGGTGGCCGACTTGCGCGAAGAACCGGTGCCGACCACGTCGCCGACGTAGGCGACCAGGTGACCCTTGTCCTTCAGGTCGAGGATCTGCTGGATCGGGCCGCGCTTGCCGTCTTCTTCCGGAGTGAACGGTGCATCGTCGCGCTTGTTCTTCAGCATCGCCAGGGCGTGCATGGGAATGTCAGGGCGGGTGGTCGCGTCCGGCGCCGGCGACAGGTCGTCGGTGTTGGTTTCGCCCGGCACCTTGAACACGGTGACGGTCAGGCTCTGCGGCACTTCCGGGTTGCTGGTGAACCATTCGGCATCGGCCCAGCTCTGCAGCACGGACTGGGCGTTGGCGTTGCCCGCCTTGGCCTTTTCCTGCACGTCATGGAAGGCATCGAAGACCAGCAGGGTCTTCTTCAGGCCGTCAGCGGCGATGGTGCCGACGCTGGTGTCGTCCAGCAGCTGTACCAGCGGCGCAACGTTGTAACCACCCAGCATGGTGCCCAGCAGTTCGGTGGCGCGCTCGCGGGTGATCAGCGGGTTCTGCTCGCTGCCCAGGGCGATGGCCGCCAGGTACGAGGCTTTGACTTTGGCAGCATCGTCGACGCCGGCCGGCACGCGGTGGGTCAGCAGGTCGAGCAGGAACTCGGCCTCGCCCTGCGGCGGGTTCTTCAGCAGTTCGATGACATCGGCCGTCTGCTGCGCGCTCAGCGGCAGCGGCGGGATGCCAAGCGCAGCGCGCTCGGCGACGTGGTGGCGGTAGGCTTCCAACATGACAACTCCCGGGTAATGCGTAGGTTGAAAAAAAGTGGGCTCAGGCGTGCGGCACGATCAGCTTCAGGCCCTTGAAGTAGTCGCGGTAAAACGTATCGTTCCAGGTGATCAGGCCATCGCACTGCAGCAGTGCATGGGCGCCGACCATGAATTCGTCCAGGCTGCGGCGGCTGCCGCCGCGCTGGCGATGACGGCGGTGCATCTCGCCGGCGCGCAGGGCCGACTTGGCCTCCAGCGCATTGAAGTGCACGCCCATTTCTTCCAGTGCTTCCAGCACTTCGGCGCCGCCGCGCAGCGAGGCGCAGACTTCGGCCAGGGTCGCGCCGCAGACCACCACGCGGCCGCCAACCAGGCTCTGCCGCAGGATGGCTTCCACTGCATCGGCCTGCGGGCCGTTGCTGAGCAGCTCGACCAGGACCGGGGAATCGACGGCGATCATCACGGCTTATTCCTCGTCGCGCACCGAGCGCACGGCCGCATCGGCCGAATCGAAGCCATCAAGCGCGAACTTGCCGCGCGCCCGTGAAATGGCATCGTCAACACTCTTGCGCAGAATGATCCGGCTGCCGTCCAGCTCGACCTTCAGCTGGGTGCCCTTGGTCAGGCCCAGCGCGTCACGCACTGCCTTGGGCAGGGTGATCTGTCCGCGCTCTGCAACGGTGGCTTCCATGGGTAGGCCCTCTTCGGTATGCACGAATTATACATACCGAAAGGGCCATACCGCCAGCCACGTACTTAGAACGCCACCTGCAGGCGGGTATTGAAGGTGGCGCCCTCGTCCCTGCCCTGCCCACTGCCGCTGCGGTTGCGGGTCTGCCAGCGGATCGCCTCGAACATCACGCGGCTGTAGTCGTTCAGGTACCAGTTCGTTCCCAGCGTCCAGGCGTGGCCGGTGCCGCCGGTGGGCAGCTCGGCGTAGTCCACGTCCTCATACCGCGCCTTCAGCTCCCAGGCGCCGGCACCGCCGTCGGTCACCGGGTCGGCCACCTTCACCTTGCCCCAGGTGCCCGCCTTGCCGGAGTAAGCCGGCACCGCGCCCGCCAGGAACCAGCCGGCCGAAACCGCCCAGGCCTGGTGGTCCAGGTCGTAACGGCCGCTGGCGTCGACCCCGCGCAGGTTGCGCGTGCCCCACTCGCCGGTGGCCCACGCCGGGCCGAAGAATCCGGCCGCTTCCAGGCCATGGGCCGTGCTGCGCTCGGCGCCCACCAAGGTGCCCGGGGCGATCTTCACCAGATCGTTGAAGTGCCCGGCGATGGCCGAGCTGCGCAGCACGCCGCTGGCGCCGGCGGCGATCTCCTCATGGAACTCCCAGGCCCCCAGGTGAACGGTAGCGGCCTTGCTGGCCACCGGGTTCCAGTGCACACGGGTCGCCCAGGTCTGGCTGTCGTTGTCGTTGCCGGCGTTGTTCAAGTCGTTGCCCGCCACCGACAGGCTGACGTGCCAGCCCTTGCCGTACACGCGCTCGGTCAGGCCAACGCCGAACAGGCCGCGCTGCGGCAGCATCAGCGTGCCGACCACGTTGCGGTCCGGGAACGGCGTGTTGGAGGTGCTGCTGGAGCCGTCGATGCCGCGGTCGTTCAGGCGGTTGCCCACGGTCAGGTCGGCCGGCAAGCCGAACAGGCGGTGATCGACGGTGGCATAGACCGATTTCCAGGCCACCGCGTTGTCGGCGAAGTCGCCCTCCACCGCCCAGCCGAGGATGCCGTAGCGGCCCTCGGCCCCCAGGCGTACCGAGCGGATCTCGGTGCCGGAGATGTTGCGGTCGGCCACCGACGAGCCGTCGGTAGTGGAGCCATCGACGAACAGGCGGCCGCGCGGGCGGAAGGCCACCTTGCCATCGGCGCTGCTGAATTCCGGAGCGCCCTTGGCCCACGACACCTTGGGCGACTTGGACTGGCTCGACTCCAGCGCGGCCACCCGGGTTTCCAGCGCAGGTGCCGCTGCCGCGACCGGGGCTGCAGCGGCCCCCTGGCCGCCTTCGACCGCGCGCAGGCGGGCTTCAAGCTGCTGGATCTGCAGCGCCTGCTGCTGCACCAGCGCCGAAAGCTCGACCTGGCTCAACGGAGCCGGGGCGGACTGCGCCCCCGCATGGCCGCTGGCCAACAGCAGGCCGAGCGCAACCGACAGCGCTGCGCGGGGCAGCACGGTGTGCTTGTTCATGGGTTCTCTCTCCGGCCAGCCGGCCCCCTGGCCTGGCGCTGGCCTGTTGCGGTGGTGCGGGGGAAGATCGGGGGAGGCAGCGCGCGCCGCCGGATCAGCCCGGCGGCACGGCATGCGGGCTCAGCGCAGCGCGGTCAGCTGGTGGCCTGTGCCTGGGCGTTGGGACGCCAGGTGATCAGCTTGTTCTCGACCACGTCGAGCAGCGCATCGATGACCAGCACGAAGGCGGCCAGGATGATGATGCCGGCAAACACACCCACGGCATTGAAGTTGCCCTCGGCCTGCGCGATCAGGTAGCCCAGGCCCGCCGACGCACCCAGGTATTCGCCGATGATGGCGCCGACCACGGCAAAGCCCACCGAGGTACGCAGCGAGGACAGGATCCAGCTGGCGGCCGCGGGGAAGTACACATGGCGCAGCAGGTCACTGCGGCCCGCACCGAGGATGCGCGCATTGGCCAGTACCACCGGGTTCACTTCGCGCACGCCCTGCATGGCGTTGAAGAACGTGGTGAAGAACACCAGGGTCACCGCCAGGGCCACCTTCGACCACAGGCCCAGGCCCAGCCAGAGCACGAAGATCGGTGCCAGCACCACGCGCGGGATCGCATTGAAGCCCTTGATGAAGGGATCGAGGATGCGCGCCGAGCGGCGGCTGAGGCCGAGCCAGACACCGCCGGCCACGCCCAGGCCGGTACCGATCAGGTAGCCCAGCGCGGTCTCGGTCAGAGTGATGTAGACGTGCTGGTAGAACGAGGTATCAGACAACCAGGTCCAGGCCTGCTGCATGATCGCCGTCGGCGAGGGGAAGAAAAACGGATCGATCACGCCCAGCGCGATGCCGCCTTCCCAGCCCCCGAACACAGCGATGACCAAGGCCAGCTGGATGAATTTGTCAGTCTTGGCGTGCATAGCTCTTCTCCACTTCGCCGCGCAGGCAGGCCCAGATGTCGCGGTACAGGTCGGTAAAACGTTCGTCCAGCTTGATTTCGGCAACATTGCGCGGCCGTTCCAGACCCACGTCGAAGCTGCGCACGACGCGGCTGGCCGGACCGGAGGACAGCACCACCACGCGGTCACCCAGGGCGATGGCTTCTTCAAGATCGTGCGTGATCAGAATCACCGAGCGGCGATCCTCCTGCCACAGGCGCAGCAGCTCGTTCTGCATCAGGTGGCGGGTGTGGATGTCCAGCGCCGAAAACGGCTCGTCCATCAGGATCACCTTCGGCTCGACAATCAGCGCCTGCGCCATCTGCACGCGCTTGCGCTGGCCACCGGACAGCTGGTGCGGGTAACGGTGCTCGAAGCCGGTCAGGCCGACCTTGGCCAGCCACGCATTGGCCTTGGTCTTGCGCTCTGCCTCGGGCACGCCACGGAAGCGCAGGCCCAGTTCGACGTTCTGGTAGGCGGTCTTCCACGGCAGCAGTGCGTCCTGCTGGAACAGGTAGCCGACCGACTCCTGCACGCCGCTGACCGTGCGGCCGTCGATGGCTACGTCACCTGACGAGGGCTTCAGCAGCCCCGCCACGGAATTGAGGATGGTGCTCTTGCCGCAACCGGTGGGGCCGACGATGGCGAGGAACTCGCCGTCGCCTACCTGGATGTCGACATCACGCACGGCGGTGAATTCGCCGAAGGACATGGTCACCTTGTTGATGGCAACCATGGTCTGTGCAGGCTCCAGCTGCGGCGCGCCGTTGAGCTGGCGCACGGTGGCGTTGAGGGCCATGGGGTTACCTCCGCTTACGGTTGGGCAGCCGGCGTCGCAGCGTGGGCACGCTCGACGAAGGCATTGGTGTAGGTCTTGGACAGGTCGATGTCAGCGTTGGCGACATCCTTGTTGAACTCGCGCAGCACCTTCAGCGGCGTCTCCAGATCGGCCGCGGTGAAGTGGCCGTCGGTGGTGAAGATCGCGCGGGCGTTCTCCACGGCACGCGCATAGGTGGCGCGGTCGCCGGAGACGTAGCTGTCCGGCAGTGCGGCGACGATGTCCTCGGCACTGTTGTCGGCGATGAACTTCAGGGCCATCTGCTCGGCACGGGCGATCTTCTCGGCCGCTTCCGGGCGCTGCTCCAGGAAGCTGCGGTTGGCATACATCACCGAGGTCGGGTACAGGCCGCCGTAGACCTGGCGTGCGCCCTCGTCACTGCGTGCATCGATGATGATCTTCCCGACCTTGCGCTCGGTGATCAGGGTGGCGGCCGGGTCGTAGTTCACCAGCAGGTCGATCTTGCCCTGCTCCAGTGCAGCCACGGCAGCCGCACCCGAACCGACACCGATCAGCGAGATGCTGTCCACCGGAATGTCATGCTGGGCCAGGAAGTGGCGAACGAAGAAATCGGACGAGGAGCCCGGCGCGGTGATGCCGACCTTCTGGCCCTTGATCGTGTCCGGGCGTGCCGGGTCGAAGGTCGCGTCGTCGCGGCCGGCCATCACCAGGCCGGAGTTGCGCGACAGCAGCACAAAGCCCACCACGTCCTTGCGCTTGGCCTGCATCTGGATGGTGTGGTCATAGAAGCCCACGGCCACGTCGGTGGAATTGGCCACCAGCGCCTGCAGCACCTTCGAACCGCCCTGGGCGAAGTTCTCGGTCTTTACCTCCAGGCCGACGTCCTTGAAGTAGCCCTTGGAATCGGCAATGAAGAACGGCAGGTTGTTGAGGTTGTAGGACCCCACGCTGATCCGCACCGGCGTGGTGTCGGCGCTGCCGGCGGCCGTGCCCTGCGCATCGGCCCCATGCTTGCTGCACCCGGCCATGGCCAGGCCAGCCGCGCACAGCGCGGCCATGAACATCTGCTTGTACATCATCCCTCCCAGGAGTGAAGCATCTACGTTGTGGTGGTCGGCCACGCGCGGCTGCGCGGGCCCGACCGGTTTCAGGTCATGCCGCTGAGGTCCATTGGCGGGCTTGGGTGGAACAGGTCTCGGTGGTTGCGGGCGAGGTCGCGAACACGCGGCCTTCGAACAGGCGGCGGGCGGTACGGACCACGCTGGCAACCACCGGCGCATCGTCCGAGCTTCGGCTCAGGCCCACGTCCAGGGCCCCGCTCGGATGTTCGAGGGTAATGCTGCCGGGCGGGCCCAGGCATCCGACAAAAGTGTTGGCCAGCGTGCCCGGGGTGACGGCCGCCGTCGCCAGGCCAACCCCTCCGGTGATCGCAAGCGCGGTGTGGCACTGGTGGGGCATGAAATAGCGCACCTGCAGGTGGCCGCCGTGCTGCGGTGCAGAAAGCAGCACCGGCTTGGGGATCACCTTGTTGCCAGCATCGGCGATGCCCATGCGGGCGCCGGCCTCGATGCGCAGCGCTTCAAGACGGGCGAGGAAGCCCGCATCCGCATTCAGTTCGGCCGGCGAGGCATCGCCGCGCACACCCATGTCCTCGGCGCGCACCAGCATCATCGGCATCGCACAGTCGACCAGGCTCACCACCACGCCGTCGATGGTTTCCTGGGCATGCCCGCTGGGCAGCAGCTTGCCGGTACGGGCGCCGGCCGCATCCAGGAAGGACAGCCGCACCGGCGATGCCGAGCCGGGCGCACCGGCAATCCGCGTATCACCCCGGTAGATCACCTCACCGCCCGGTGTTTCCACCGTGGCCACGATCAGCTTGCCGGTATTGACGTTGAAGATGCGTACCCGGGTCTGCGGGTCTTGCGCCTGCACCAGCCCGCGCTCGATGGCGTAGGGCCCGACGGCGGCCAGCATGTTGCCGCAGTTCGGCGAGGTGTCGACCACCTGCTGCTCCACCCGCACCTGGGCGAACAGATACTCCACGTCCGCGTCGGCGCGGCTGGACCGGTCGATGATCGCCACCTTGCTGGTCAGGGCGTTGCCCCCGCCAATGCCGTCGATCTGCAGCGGGTGGCCCGAGCCCATGACTTCCAGCAGCAGGCGGTCGCGCTGGGCGCTGTCCGCCGGCAGGTCCGATGCCAGGAAGAAGGGGCCTTTGGAGGTACCACCGCGCATGAGGACGCAGGGAATGCTGAGCAGATCGTTGGACATACGTGTGCTAGATTGATGCGTGCAGGGGATGAATACCCCCTCTGTGATTCGATAATGGCATTACCCTGATTGATCTGTGAATTGCTGATTTTTTGATGATTGATACCCAATGAGCATCAATTGCGAGATTCTGGACCTTCGCGCCTTCCTCCTCGTTGCCGAGACACGCAGCTTCCACCGCGCCGCTGAAAGCCTGCACGTGTCGCAGCCAGCACTCAGCCGCCGCATCCAGAAGCTGGAACAGGCCGTGGGCTCACCGCTGCTGGAGCGCACCACGCGCAGCGTCAGCACCACCGCCGTCGGCGAGAACCTGCTGCCACTGGTGCGGCGCATGCTGGAGGAATTCGACGGCTCGCTGTTCTCATTGCGCGGCCGCGAGGACACCCGTGGCGCCACGGTGACCATCGCCTGCCTGCCGACGGCCGCGTTCTACTTCCTGCCCAGCGTGATGGCACGCTTCCACGAAGCGCATCCCCACGTGCGCTTCCGCATCCTGGACATTCCGGCCACCGAAGGGCTGCAGGCGGTGGAACGCGGCGAAGTGGAATTCGGCATCAACTTCATGGGTGCCAACGACCCCAACCTGGATTTCGACGTGCTGGCCGAAGACCCCTTCGTGCTCGCCTGCCGCCGCGACCATCCCCTGGCCCGCAAACGCAAGGTCGAATGGGCGGACTTGGCCCAGCACCAGCTGATCACCGTGCACCGTACCAGCGGCAACCGCACCCTGCTCGATGGCGCCCTGGCGCGCGAGAACCTGAAACTGAGCTGGCACTACGAAGTCACCCACCTGTCCACGTCACTGGGCATGGTCGAAGCGGGCATCGGTGTGTCGGTGCTGCCGAAGATGGCCACCCCCGATGGCGACCACCCGATCCTGGTGACCCGCCCGATCGGCAACCCGGTCGTCTCGCGCACCATCGGCATCGTGCGTCGCCGCGGCGCCCTGCTCTCGCCCACCGCCGAGCGTTTCCTGCAGATGCTGATGAGCCAGTGGCGCGGCAAACCGTGACATCGGCACTACATACAGCCCTGTAACCTTGCGTCCTGCGCCAAGGGCGTTCCGGCCCCTCCCTGCTCGGCCATACTGGCGGGGATCCGGCGGCCGCAACGCCACCGGCAAACGCAAGCAGGCCTGCCACGGTGGGCCAGTGCAAGCCATCCGCAAGAGGAGTCATCCCGAATGAGCGATTCGTTCTCCACCCGCAGCCAGCTGGACGTCGGCGGCAAGACCTACGACTACTTCAGCCTTCCCACGCTCGGCAAGCGCTTCGACATCTCCCACCTGCCCTACTCGATGAAGATCCTGCTGGAGAACCTGCTCCGGCACGAGGACGGCGGCGCCACCGTCGGACCCGACCACATCGAAGCGGTGGCGCGTTGGCAGCCCAGCGCCGAGCCGGATACCGAAATCGCCTTCATGCCCGCGCGCGTGGTCCTGCAGGACTTCACCGGCGTGCCCTGCGTGGTCGACCTGGCCGCGATGCGCGATGCGGTGGTCAAGCTGGGCGGCAAGCCCGAGCAGATCAACCCGCAGATCCCCTCCGAACTGGTCATCGACCACTCAGTGCAGGTCGATGTGTTCGGCAAGCCCGACGCGCTGGACCTCAACGGCAAGATCGAATTCCAGCGCAACCAGGAACGCTACGGCTTCCTGCGCTGGGGCCAGAAGGCCTTCGACAACTTCAAGGTGGTGCCGCCCAACACCGGCATCGTCCACCAGGTAAACCTGGAAAACCTGGCCCGCGTGGTGATGACCGCGGACAAGGATGGCCGCGCCGTGGCCTACCCCGATACCGTGTTCGGTACCGACAGCCACACCACGATGATCAACGGCATCGGCGTGCTCGGCTGGGGCGTGGGCGGCATTGAGGCGGAGGCAGCCATGCTCGGCCAGCCATCCTCGATGCTGATTCCGCAGGTCGTCGGCTTCAAGCTGACCGGCAAGCTGCCCGAGGGCGCCACCGCCACCGACCTGGTCCTGACCGTCACCCAGATGCTGCGCAAGCTCGGCGTGGTCGGCAAGTTCGTCGAATTCTACGGCGATGGCCTGCAGCACCTGCCGCTGGCCGACCGCGCCACCATCGGCAACATGGCCCCGGAATACGGCGCCACCTGCGGCATCTTCCCGATCGACAACGAATCGCTGACCTACCTGCGCCTGTCCGGCCGCAGCGAAGAGCAGATCGCACTGGTTGAAGCCTATGCCAAGGCGCAGGGCCTGTGGCACGACGCCAACAGCCCGCATGCGCAGTACAGCACCACGCTGGAACTGGACATGGGCACGGTCAAGCCCTCCCTGGCCGGCCCCAAGCGCCCGCAGGACCGCGTGCTGCTGGAAGACGTGCAGAAAAACTACCGCGACGCCCTGGTCGGCATGACTGCCAACCGTGACAAGCGCAGCGAGGATGTCTCCACCTTCGTCAATGAAGGCGGTGGCACCGCAGTGGGCAACGAGCAGCTGGCCAAGGGCTACGCCGACATCGAGATGGACGGCAGGAAGGTGAGGCTGAAGGATGGCGCGGTGGTCATCGCCGCCATCACCTCGTGCACCAACACCTCCAACCCGGCGGTGATGATCGGCGCCGGCCTGCTCGCCCGCAACGCGGCCGCCAAGGGCCTGGACCGCAAGCCGTGGGTCAAGACCTCGCTCGGCCCAGGCTCGCGCGTGGTCACCGACTATCTTGAAAAGGCCGGCGTTCTCACCGAGCTGGAGAAGATCGGCTTCTACGTGGTCGGCTATGGCTGCACCACCTGCATCGGCAATTCCGGCCCGCTGCCGACCGAAGTCAGTGCCGGCATCGCCAGTGGCGACCTGGTGGTGACTTCGGTGCTGTCGGGCAACCGCAACTTCGAGGGCCGCGTGCACCCCGAAGTGAAGATGAACTACCTGGCCAGCCCGCCGCTGGTGGTGGCCTACGCCATCGCCGGCACCACCGACATCGACCTGACCACCGAACCGCTGGGTACCGGCAGCGATGGCCAGCCGGTATACCTCCGCGACATCTGGCCGAGCAACAAGGAAATCGGCGACGTCATCGCCGCGACCGTCGGCCCGGAAATGTTCAAGCAGAACTACGCCGATGTGTTCAAGGGTGACAGCCGCTGGAACACCATCGCCTCGCCGGACGGCAACCTGTACGAGTGGAGCGACGCCTCCACCTATATCAAGAACCCGCCGTACTTCGATGGCATGACCATGCAGACCGGCAGCATCGACGACGTGCACGGCGCACGCGTGATGGGCCTGTTCGGCGATTCGATCACCACCGACCACATCTCCCCGGCCGGCAACATCAAGAAGGATTCGCCGGCGGGCCGCTTCCTGCAGGAACGCGGCGTGCAGCAGGCCGACTTCAACAGCTACGGCAGCCGCCGCGGCAACGATGACGTCATGGTCCGCGGCACCTTCGCCAACATCCGCATCAAGAACCTGATGTTCGGAGGCGAGGAAGGCGGCAACACCCTGTACTACCCGGCCAACGGTGGCCAGCCGGAAAAGCTGGCGATCTACGACGCGGCCATGAAGTACAAGGCCGACAACGTGCCGCTGGTGGTGCTGGCCGGCAAGGAATACGGCACCGGCTCGTCGCGCGACTGGGCCGCCAAGGGCACCCTGCTGCTGGGCGTGAAGGCGGTCGTGGCCGAGAGCTTCGAGCGCATCCACCGCTCCAACCTGGTCGGCATGGGCGTACTGCCGCTGCAGTTCCGCAACGGTGAGAACGCGCAGTCGCTGGGCCTGGACGGCTCGGAGACGATCGACATCACCGGTCTGGACGACGGCGCCAGCAAGCGCGCCACGGTGACCGCGACCAAGGCCGATGGCACGAAGAAGACCTTCGAGGTGTCGGTGATGCTGCTGACCCCGAAGGAAGTCGAGTACTTCCGCCACGGCGGCCTGCTGCAGTACGTGCTGCGCCAGCTGGCAAGCAGATAACGCCCCGGCTGTTGTAGAGCCGAGCCCATGCTCGGCTGCGGTTGGCGACCTGCCAGCATCAGCCGAGCGCAGGCTCGGCTCTACGGCCCTCCATGCAATATTCATATTTTTCCCGATTCATGCAATTCGCATGAAACAGGCGTAAGGTGGGCCCATACCCCCGCTGGAGCTTCGCCATGCTTCACCTCCCCGTCCGCTTCGACCCGATCAACGAGCTGACCCACACCACCGCCTCGTCGGTGAAGGAGCACTGGCGCAAGGTCATGCAGGAGGTCCGCGACCAGCGCATGGTGGTGGTCACCAACCACAACGAGCCGCAGGCGGTCATCGTCTCCATCGAGCAGTACCGCGCCCTGCAGGCACGGGTGGAGGCACTGGAATCCTCGCTGGAGGAACTGCGCGGGCAGGCTCCGGGCCTGGCCGAACTGCGTGCCGGCTTCGACCAGCGCCTGGCCGTGCTGCAGCAGGCCCAGGCCGGTGACACCGCGCGCGCCCTGCTGCGCCGCCCGGCCCGCCTGAAGGGTCAGGTCAAGGCCGGCACGGGGCACTGATGTCGCGACCGTTCCTGTATGTCCTTGCCGGCGTCAATGGCGCCGGCAAGAGTTCGGTGGGCGGCCACGTACTGCGCGAGGCCGGCCTGGACTGGTTCAACCCGGATACCTTCGCCCGCGGGCTGCGCGAGCTGTCGGGCCTGTCGCAGGCCGAAGCCAATGCCCAGGCCTGGCAGGAAGGCGTCAACCGCATACGCGATGCCCTCGACCAGGGCCGCAACCACGCCTTCGAGACCACCCTGGGCGGCAATTCCATCGCCGCCCTGCTGCATGAAGCCAGCCACAGCCACGATGTCCTGATGTGGTTCTGCGGGCTGTCCAGCCCCGAGCAGCACATCGCGCGGGTGCAGGCGCGGGTGCGCAGTGGTGGGCATCCGATCAACGAGGCCGATATCCGCCGGCGCTGGCCGCTGGCCCAGCAGAACCTGGTGCGGCTGATGCCGGTGCTGGCCCAATTGCAGGTCTACGACAACAGCGCCGACGCCGCCCCCGGCGAGGCCGTGCCCGACCCACAGCTGCTGCTGCAGATGGAAGATGGCCAGTTGCTGTACCCCGAGCCCGACAACCTCGCCCAGCTGGCGGCCACGCCCGCCTGGGCCACCCCACTGCTGGAAGTCGCCCTCCGCCTGTAACTGAAGGGGTCGGATCCCGGGGTGGGATCCCTTTCCGCAGGAAAGGGCTCTGACCCTGACCCCCGCCCATACACCCCCTTCACTTTTTATTGATTGAACGTTCAATCAACGAACGCGATACTGTCCACCTCGGGCCAACGCCCATGCCCCAGGTGAGACTGTGCCGAAGAAAGGCATCGAACTGATCCGCCGCGAGCAGCTGATCCAGGCCACCTTCCAGGTAATCCACGACATTGGCCTGGCCGACGCCACCGTGGCGACCATCGCACGCCAGGCCGGCCTGTCCACCGGCATCGTCGCCCACTACTTCGGCGACAAGGCCGGCCTGCTCAGTGCCGCGATGCGGCAGATCCTCAACGAACTGAAAGACGCCTTCGCCCAGTACCGCGCCAAGGCCGATGCCGACCCGCGGGCCCAATTGCGAGCGCTGGTCGATGGCAACTTCGACCAGACCCAGACCAGCGGCCCGGCCATGCGCGTCTGGCTGACCTTCTGGGCGGCGAGCATGCACCAGCCGGAACTGGCCCGCCTGCAGCGCATCAACGACCAGCGGCTGTATTCCAACCTGGCCCATCAGTTCCACCGCGCGCTGCCGGCCGAACGCGCCCGCGACGCCGCCCGTGGCCTGGCCGCGATGATCGACGGCCTGTGGCTGCGCGGCAGCCTGGTCGGCGGCCCGTTCGATACCGCCGCCGCCCGCGCACTGGCCTACGCCTACATCGACTTCCAGCTGCAGCCCGAGGGCGTATAAGCAGCCTCAAGCCCTTCCCCTTTTTTTGTTTCCAGGAGTGCCCCCATGACCGCCCTGCCCGTCCAACAGCTCTACATCCACGGCCAACGCGTCGATGCCACCAGCGGCAAGACCTTCCAGTCCATCAACCCGGCCAATGGCCAGGTCCTGGCCGAGGTGCAGATCGCCAGCAAGGCCGACGTCGAGCGCGCGGTGCAGAGCGCGGCCGAAGGCCAGAAGGTCTGGGCGGCGATGACCGCGATGGAGCGCTCGCGCATCCTGCGCCGCGCGGTCGACCTCCTGCGCGAACGCAATGATGCACTGGCCCAGCTGGAAACCCTGGACACCGGCAAGGCGCTGGCCGAGACCACCACGGTGGACATCGTCACCGGCGCCGACGTGCTGGAGTACTACGCCGGCCTGGCCACGGCCATCGAGGGCATCCAGCTGCCGCTGCGTGAGTCGAGCTTCTTCTATACCCGCCGCGAACCGCTGGGCGTGGTCGCCGGCATCGGTGCCTGGAACTACCCGATCCAGATCGCGCTGTGGAAGTCGGCGCCCGCGCTGGCCGCCGGCAACGCCATGGTGTTCAAACCCTCCGAAGTGACCCCGCTGACCGCGCTGAAGCTGGCCGAGATCTACAGCGAAGCCGGGGTGCCGGACGGCGTGTTCAACGTCGTGCAGGGCCCGGGCGGCGAGATCGGCAACTGGCTCACCGAGAACCCGGTGATCGAGAAGATCTCCTTCACCGGCGGCGTGGCCACCGGCAAGAAGGTGATGGCCGCCGCCGCATCGTCGTCCTTGAAGGAAGTGACCATGGAGCTGGGCGGCAAGTCGCCGCTGGTCATCTGCGATGACGCAGACCTCGACCGCGCCGCCGACATCGCGGTGATGGCCAACTTCTTCAGCTCCGGCCAGGTCTGCACCAACGGCACCCGCGTCTTCGTGCCGCGCAGCATGCTGGCCGCGTTCGAGGCCGCGGTGGTCGAGCGGGTCAAGCGCATCCGCATCGGCGATCCGCAGGCCGCCGAGACCAACTTCGGGCCGATGGTCAGCTTCCCGCACATGCAGAACGTGCTGCGCTACATCGACAGCGGCAAGACCGAAGGCGCGCGCCTGCTCACCGGCGGAGGCCGTGCCAAGGAAAGCGCGCTGGCCGATGGCGCCTACGTGCTGCCCACCGTGTTCTCCGACTGCCGCGATGACATGACCATCGTCCGCGAAGAGATTTTCGGGCCGGTCATGAGCATCCTCGCCTACGACGACGAAGACGAAGCCGTGCGCCGCGCCAACGACACCACGTTCGGCCTCGCCGCCGGCGTGGTCAGCCGTGACATCAGCCGCGCCCACCGCATCATCCACCGCCTCGAAGCCGGCATCTGCTGGATCAACACCTGGGGCGAATCGCCTGCGGAAATGCCGGTCGGAGGCTACAAGCAGTCCGGCGTCGGCCGCGAGAACGGCCTGTCCACGCTGGGCCACTACACCCGCATCAAGTCGGTGCAGGTCGAACTGGGCGACTACGCCAGCGTGTTCTGATCAGCGTGTTCTGATCAGCGCGCCCAGAGCCAGCCGCCGGGCGCGAACGCCGGATCGACATTCCGCCGGGAGAGCTGCGCAACGCGCATCCCGGCCAACAGGAGAACAACCATGAGTACCCCCAACGAGTACGACTACATCATCATCGGCGCCGGTTCGGCCGGCAACGTGCTGGCCACCCGCCTCACCGAGGATGCCGATGTCAGCGTGCTGCTGCTGGAAGCCGGTGGACCGGACTACCGCCTCGACTTCCGCACCCAGATGCCGGCTGCACTGGCCTACCCGCTGCAGGGCAAGCGCTACAACTGGGCGTACAAGACCGACCCGGAGCCTTTCATGAACAACCGCCGCATGGATTGCGGGCGCGGCAAGGGCCTGGGCGGTTCCTCGCTGATCAACGGCATGTGCTACATCCGCGGCAATGCCATGGATTACGACAACTGGGCCAGCATGCCGGGCCTGGAGGACTGGACCTACCTGGACTGCCTGCCGTACTTCCGCAAGGCCGAGACCCGCGACATCGGCGCCAACGACTACCACGGTGGCGACGGCCCGCTGCGGGTGACCACGCCCAAGGCAGGCAACAACGAACTGTTCGCCGCGATGGTCGAAGCCGGCGTGCAGGCCGGCTACCCGCGCACCGATGACCTCAACGGCTACCAGCAGGAAGGCTTCGGTCCGATGGACCGCACGGTCACGCCCAAAGGCCGTCGCTCCAGCACCGCCCGCGGTTACCTGGACCTGGCCAGGCCGCGCCCGAACCTGACCATCGTCACCCACGCCCTCACCGACCGCATTCTGTTCTCGGGCAAGCGTGCGGTAGGCGTGCAGTGGCTGCACAACGACCAGCCGCAGCGCGCAACCGCCCGCCGCGAAGTTCTGCTGTGTGGCGGCGCCATCGCCTCGCCGCAGATCCTGCAGCGCTCCGGCGTCGGCCCGGCCGATCTGCTGCGAAGCCTGGGCATCGATGTGGTGCACCACCTGCCCGGTGTCGGCGCCAACCTGCAGGATCACCTGGAGATGTACCTGCAGTACGAATGCAAGAAGCCGGTGTCGCTGGCCCCGGCACTGAAGCTGCACAACCAGCCGGCCATCGGCGCCGAATGGCTGTTCCTGGGCACCGGCATCGGCGCCAGCAACCAGTTCGAGGCCGGTGGCTTCATCCGCAGCGACGAGGCCTTCGACTGGCCCAACCTGCAGTACCACTTCCTGCCGGTGGCCATCAATTACAACGGCTCCAACCCGATCAAGGCGCACAGCTTCCAGATGCACGTCGGCTCGATGCGGTCACCCAGCCGCGGCCGCGTCCAGGTCGTGTCCAAGGATCCGCGCGTGCACCCCAGCATCCTGTTCAACTACATGTCGCACGAGCAGGACTGGCGCGAGTTCCGCGCCGCCATCCGCATCACCCGCGAGATCTTCGCGCAGCCGGCGCTGGCGCCGTACAGCGGCCGCGAGATCTCGCCCGGCCGCGAGCTGCAGACCGATGCGCAGATCGATGGCTTCGTACGCGAACACGCCGAGACCGCCTACCACCCCTCGTGCACCAACAAGATGGGCCACGCCGATGACCCGATGGCGGTGGTCGATGGCCAGGGCCGCGTGCACGGGCTGGACGGCCTGCGCATCGTCGATGCCTCGATCATGCCGCAGGTGGTCACCGGCAACCTCAACGCGCCGACCATCATGATTGCCGAGAAGCTGGCCGACGTGATCCGCGGCCGCACACCGCTGGCCCGCAGCACCGCGCCCTACTACAAGGCCAACGGTGCCCCGGCGCGCAGCCGCGGCTGACGCATAAAACCCGCCGGGCACGGCCCGCCGCTACCGGTTTCCGCACCCTGATCGGTAGCGCCGGGCCATGCCCGGCGGCATCTGACGTATCCGACCAACCCGCGCCGCAAGGCCCCCTTCGCGTTTTCCCTACGGAACGGTATGCTGGCCGCAGCGGTTTCGGCGGATACTGTCCGCGCCGCGCCCATCAAAAACGATTCCTGGAGGGGGAATATGAGTCTGGATCGTCCCTGGCTGCAGAGCTATCCGAAAGGCGTTCCCGCCGAGATCGACATCAACGAGTTCCATTCGGTAGCTTCGGTCTTCGACGCTTCCGTCGCGAAATTCCGCGACCGTCCCGCCTACTCCAGTTTCGGCAAGGTCCTCACCTACGGCGAAACCGACGCCCTTGTCGAGCAGTTCGCCGCCTACCTGCTGGGTGAGCTCAAGCTCAAGAAGGGTGACCGCGTCGCCCTGATGATGCCCAACTGCCTGCAGTACCCGATCGCCACTTTCGGCGTGCTGCGCGCCGGCCTGACCGTGGTCAACGTCAACCCGCTGTACACCGCGCGCGAGCTGAAGCACCAGCTGGTCGATGCCGGCGTCAGCGCGCTGGTGGTGGTCGACAACTTCGGCGACACCGTCCAGCAGGTCATCGCCGACACCCCGGTCAAGCACGTCGTCACCACCGGTCTGGGCGACCTGCTCGGGCTGAAGGGCACGATCGTCAACTTCGTGCTCAAGTACGTCAAGAAGATGGTGCCCAACTACCATCTGAAGGGCGCGGTGCGCTTCCGCCAGGCACTCAAGCTCGGCAGCCGCCACACCCTGCCCAAGGTCGAGATCGACCACGACGACGTCGCCTTCCTGCAGTACACCGGTGGCACCACCGGCGTGGCCAAGGGCGCGATGCTGACCAACCGCAACCTGATCGCCAACATGCAGCAGGCCTCGGCCTGGATCGGCGCATCGGGCATCGAGCCGGGCAAGGAGTGGATCATCACCGCCCTGCCGCTGTACCACATCTTCGCGTTGACGGCGAACGGACTGGTCTTCATGAAGTTCGGTGGCTGCAACCACCTGATCACCAATCCGCGTGACATGAAGGGCTTCGTCAAGGAGCTCAAGTCGGTGCGCTTCACCGCCATCACCGGCGTCAACACCCTGTTCAACGGCCTGCTCAACACCCCCGGCTTCGACACGGTCGACTTCTCCTCGCTGAAGGTGACCCTGGGCGGCGGCATGGCCGTGCAGCGTGCGGTGGCCGAGCGCTGGAAGAAGGTGACCGGGGTGACCCTGGTCGAGGCCTACGGCTTGACCGAGACCTCGCCGGCGGCCTGCATCAACCCGCTGGACCTGAAGGAATACAACGGCGCCATCGGCCTGCCGATCCCGTCCACCGATGCCTGCATCAAGGACGACAACGGCAACACGCTGGCCATGGGCGAAGTGGGCGAGCTTTGCATCCGTGGCCCGCAGGTGATGAAGGGCTACTGGCAGCGCCCCGACGAAACCGCCACCGCCATCGATGCCGACCAGTGGCTGCACACCGGCGACATGGCGAAGATGGACGAGCAGGGTTTCTTCTACATCGTCGACCGCAAGAAGGACATGATCCTGGTGTCCGGCTTCAACGTATACCCCAACGAAGTCGAGGACGTCATCGCGATGATGCCGGGCGTGCTGGAAGTGGCCGCTGTCGGCGTGCCGGACGAGAAGTCCGGTGAAGTGGTGAAGGTGGTCATCGTGAGGAAGGACCCGAACCTGACCGCTGAAATGGTCAAAGACCATGCGCGTGCCAACCTCACCGGCTACAAGCACCCCAGAATCGTAGAATTCCGAAAAGAACTGCCGAAGACCAACGTGGGCAAGATCCTCCGACGCGAGCTTCGCGATACGCCCGCCACGTAAGGCTTTCGGCGAATTTGAATACCTTCAGGGCCCGGGTTGGAAACAACCCGGGCCTTTTCGCGTGCGCGGCGCCGCGCCCGGTGTAGCATCGCCGCGTGTGTGGACCGTTCGGCCCGCCGGCCACCACTTCTCTCTGCGGGCCGCATGCCGAGGACCCTTCCATGAGCACCATTGAAAAGCTGTCTGCCAGCGGTTCGCCGTTCGCCACCATCCGTACCGAAGACAACGACGACGACTCCGCCCACTGGTTGTTCATGCACGCCGACGCGGCCACCGGCATCCGTCCCTGCTGCCGGAAGGACATGCTGGACGAGATGTGGAGCTACATGAGCGCCATCACCCGTGGACCGGCCCAGCGCCATAGCGGTCGGCTGCGCCATTTCGTGCTGGCCTCCGATGCGGCTGCCTACAACCTGGGCGGCGACCTGGACTTGTTCACCCGCCTGATCCGCGAAGGCAATCGCGACCTGCTGCTGACCTATGCGCAGCGCTGCGTGGAAGGCGTGCACCATCTGCACACCGGCTTCGGCGGTGACGTGCGTTCGATTGCGCTGATCCAGGGCGATGCACTGGGTGGCGGCCTGGAAATGGCCCTGGCCTGCCACACCATCGTGGCCGAGGAAGGCTGCGGCATGGGCCTGCCCGAAGTGCTGTTCGGCCTGTTCCCGGGCATGGGCGCGTACTCGTTCCTGTGCCGCCGGGTGTCGCCGCAGCTGGCCGAGAAGATCATCCTCGACGGCCGCATCTATTCGTCCGAGGAAATGCACGCCCTGGGCGTGGTCGACGTGCTGGTGAAGAAGGGGGAAGGCCGCGCCGCCGTCGATGACATGATCCGCCACCAGCAGCGCTTGCCGCAGTCGTACCTGGCGATGAACGCGGCGCGCAACCTGGCGCAGTCGGTCAGCTACGACGAGCTGCTGGAAATCACCAAGGTCTGGGTCGACTCCGCTCTGGCCCTGGGTGACCGTTCGCTGCGCACGATGGATCGCCTGATCAAGGCACAGACCCGTCGCGCCGGCCTCGACGCCGCCTGATTGCTCTGCTCTCCCTCTGGGTTCAAGCCCGGCTGGCCCCCGGGCTTTTTTTCGTGGCTACCGTTCCATGTCGTCGGCCGCGCCGCGTGCCTTGCGCTCGGCGCGTGCATCCAGGGCCTGCCGTCCTTCCTTGATCGCGCCCTGCAGCACGGCCAGGCGCGGGCGCCATTCGGCCTTGAGCTGCCAGTCGGCCATCCGCATCAGTTCACCGGCGCGGTTGGCGGCACGCACCAGGCCCAGGTTGCCGGCCACGCCCTTGATCGCGTGGGATTGTTCGCGGAATGCACCCCAGCGGCCTGCCTCGCCGTCGATCTCGGCCTTGCGCAGGCAGTTCCCGGCGTCCTCCAGGCACTGGCGGATGAACTCACGCTCGAAACCGTCGCCCATGCCCAGCGAGGCCAGCTCATCCAGCACGCCGGTGTCGAGCACGCCATCGAGGTTGGTGGCGGTGCGCACGATCGGCGGCGCCGACGCCTTCAGCTGGGCGTTGTTGGCGATCTCGGCCAGCGTATCGAGCAGGCGCACGGCCACGACGGGCTTGGCCAGGAATGCATGCGCGCCGGCCTGGGTGCAGCGCTGGATCGCTTCGGGGGTGACATCGGCACTGAGCACCAACACCGGCGTGCGCGGGCCACCGCCGGACTGCATCACGCGTAGTTCCTTCAACATGTCCAGGCCGCTCATGCCCGGCATGTGCAGGTCGACGATGGCGGCGTCGAATTCGCTCTCGGCCAGCGCATCGAGCACGGCCTCGCCGCCATCGACGCACATCACCTTGTGCCCGGCCTTCTGCAGCAGGCGCTGCAGCACCATGCGGTTGGCCTCGTGGTCGTCGGCCACCAGAATCTGCATGCTGCGCACGCGGGCGCGGTGGCGCAGGAACGGGTCGGTGAAGGCGATGACGTTGCCGCCTGGGCCGACTTCCTCGCCGACGGCCACACTGGGGACCGCGCCCGGCACCACCGGCTCCGGCGGCGCGAACGGCAGCTCCACCCAGAAGTGGCTGCCCTGCGGCGGGCTGTCCAGGTAACCGATCTCACCGTGCATGGCCTCAACCAGGCCCTTGGCGATGGTCGTGCCAAGGCCGGTGCCTTCGTGGCGACGAGCCATGCTGACGTCAGCCTGCTCGAAGGCTTCGAACAGCCGCGGCCGCATGGCCACCGGCACGCCGATACCGGTATCGATGATGTCGAAGCGCAGGCGCACCGAGCCATTGGTGTCCGCGTGGACGAGGCCCACGCGCACTTCCACCTTGCCGTGGTCGGTGAACTTCACCGCGTTGCCGGCCAGGTTGAGCAGGATCTGCCGCAGGTGGCCGACGTCGCCGCGCAGCGTGGCGGGCACGTTCGCGGCCACCTTGACCTTGTAGTCCAGGTGCTTGGCCTTGGCCTGCGGCAGCAGGATCAGGCCGATGGCCTGGACCACGTCGGCCAGCACGAAATCCTCGGCCACCACGCGCAGCTTGCCCGCTTCGATCGCGGAGATGTCCAGCACCTCCTCGACCAGCGCCAGCAGGCTGCGGGAAGAAGCCTGGATGGTGTTCAGGCACTCACGTTGCTCATCGTCCAGGCGAGTCGTCGCCAATACTTCTGTCATGCCATTCAATCCATTGAGTGGGGTTCGGAATTCGTGGCTCATGTTGGCCAGGAAGCGACTCTTAGCTTCACTGGCACGCCGCGCCTCGGCCATGGCCTTGGTCAACTGCTTGAGCAGGGTCGAGAAATACAACGGTACCGCAGCCAGGCCCAGCCAGAGCCCGATCGCCAGTCGCAGGTTCTGCTCCCAGTAAGGTGTCAGCAGCACGGTGCTGCCGAAGCTGACCATCGCCATCGCCACGGCGACGTAGAGGTAGTTGTTGCCGAAGCGCATGCCGTTGCCGACGGTCACCCACATCACCACGATGTAGACCCACGACAGCGGTTCGCCCATCTGCACCATGCCCGCGGCGATCAGGCCGTAGTCGGCCAGCATGCCGAGCACGCGGCGTGGATCGGAGCGCCCCGGCTTCCACAGCAGCCAGCCGAACAGCAGCAGCGACAGCGACAGGCCGGTCAGGACGATGGCCAGCACGCCCACGTACTGGTCGTGCGGCAGGTCGTGGCGCGGCGCCGGCAGCAGCACGTAGGCCAGGATGAAGCTGATCAGGACGATGCGGACGATCTGCTGCCCGTGTTCGCTGTCGTGGCGCTGGGACAACCGCAGGCGGATCCGCGACAGCAGGGATGTCACGCGCCCATCCCCGGCCGCGCCGAGGCGGTGGAATGCTCGGCGCAGATCTGTTCCAGCTGCTCGCGGCCCCGCAGCAGCGCATCCACGCAGCGCGGGTCGAACAGGCGGCCGCGCTGGGCGTACAGGTACGCCAGGGTCGCTTCCATCGTCCATGCTTCCTTGTACGGGCGCGGCGAGATCAGCGCATCGAAGACATCGGCAACTGCGACGATGCGCGCTTCCAGCGGAATCGCGTCACCGACCAGGCCATCGGGATAGCCGCTGCCGTCATAGCGTTCGTGGTGGCGCAGGGCAATCAGCGCGCCGACCTGGATGAAGCGGTTCTGGCTGCCACTGAGCAGCTCGTGGCCGATGCGCGGATGCCGGCGCATGATCGCCAGCTCCTCGTCATTGAGCTTGCCCGGCTTGAGCAGGACCGCATCGGGAATGGCGATCTTGCCCATGTCATGCAGCGGGGCGGCCATCTCGATCAGCTTGACCTCCTCTTCGGGCAGGCCCAGCTGCTCGGCGATCAGACCGGCCACGCGCGCCATGCGCTCGAGGTAGGCACTGGTGCCGGCATCACGGAACTCGATGGCGCGCGCCAGCCGCGAAAGGGTCTCGCGTTCACGCTCTTCTACCTCGTGCATGCTGGCCAGCAGCCGCTGTTCCAGCGACAGCGCACGTTGCTTCACGTTCTCGGCCTGCTGGCGCAGCTGCAGCAGGTTGTAGCAGCGCGCACGCAGTTCGCGCGGCCGGATCGGCTTGACCAGGAAATCGATCACGCCCGCTTCCAGCGCGGCCTGCCGGATCGGCTCGTCGCCGACCACGGTGATCAGGATCACCGGGATGTCGCGGTGCTTGGGCAGCCGGCGGAAACGGCGGGCGAACTCCAGCCCGTCCATCTCCGGCATGCGGTAATCCAGCAGCAGCAGATCGACCGGGTACGACTCGCACCACGCAAGCGCGGTGAGCGGATCACCGAAGTCGTGTACGCTCAATTCGGGCGCGATGTCTTCAATGACATGGCGCAGCATCGTCCTTGCGGACGTCTGGTCGTCGACGATGACGATGTTCAAGGCGTTCTCTGCCTGCCTTCTCGACCACGCTGGAAGATCAGCCAGCGAGGATACCCCGCCGCTGTGCACACTGGCACCCTGCATCGGTACGACTCCCGTCACGAGCTCCCCCGGTTCATGATCGTCGTCACAATGTGAAGCGGGTTCTCCACATCGCACCCTCCCCGACCCCATCAAGCCATAGCGGGTGTCAAGGCCGTGCCACAACCATACGCCGAGTGCGGATCGCGTCAATGGCGCCGCCCGGATCCGGGACGGCGCGCACAGTCGGGAGCGGAACTGCGTCTTACTGCTCGGGACGCATGTAGGGGAACAGCAGGACGTCGCGGATCGAGCTGCTGCCGGTCAGCAGCATCACCAGGCGGTCCACGCCGATGCCCAGGCCGCCGGTCGGCGCCATGCCGTACTCCAGCGCACGGATGTAATCGGCGTCGTAATGCATGGCCTCGTCGTCGCCGCCTTCCTTCGCGGCCACCTGGGCCTGGAAGCGCTGCGCCTGGTCTTCCGGGTCGTTCAGCTCGGAGAAGCCGTTGGCCAGTTCCTTGCCGTTGACGAATAGTTCGAAGCGGTCGGTGTAGCCCGGATCGTTGTCGTTGGCACGGGCCAGCGGCGAGACCTCCACCGGGTGGTCGGTGATGAAGGTCGGCTGGATCAAGGTGTGCTCGACGGTCGCCTCGAAGATCTCCAGCAGCAGCTTGCCCCAGCCGTAGGACGGCTTGACGCGGATCTTCAGGCGCTCGCAATGGCGCAGCAGCGCCTCGCGGTCGGTGCAGTCGGCGGCCGAGATTTCCGGGTTGTGGTGACGCACCGCCTCGTCCATGCGCCAGCGGCGGAAGGCCGGGCCCAGGTCGATCTTCGCGCCGTCCCACTCCACTTCGGTGCCACCGTTGACGGTGGTGGCCACGTCACGGATCACGCCTTCGGTCAGGTCCATGATCTCGTTGTACGTGGCATAGGCCTCGTACAGCTCCATCATGGTGAATTCCGGGTTGTGGCGGGTGCTGACGCCTTCGTTACGGAAGTTGCGGTTGATCTCGTAGACGCGCTCCAGGCCACCCACGGTCAGGCGCTTGAGGTACAGCTCCGGCGCCACGCGCAGGTACAGATCCAGGTCCAGCGCGTTGTGGTGGGTGGTGAACGGCTTGGCCGCCGCGCCGCCGGGGATGTAATGCATCATCGGCGTCTCGACTTCGAGGAAGTCGCGGTTGTCCAGCCACGCACGCATGGCGCGGATGATCTTGGAGCGCTTGATGAAGACCGCGCGCGATTCCGGGGTCACGATCAGGTCGACGTACCGCTGGCGGTAGCGCTGCTCGACGTCGGCCAGGCCGTGCCACTTGTCCGGCAGCGGCCGCAGCGACTTGGTCAGCAGGCGGATCGATTCGGCCTTGACCGACAGCTCGCCGGTCTTGGTACGGGTCAGGGCGCCTTCGACGGCGATGATGTCGCCCACGTCCCAGCCCTTGAAGGCGGTGTAGGCATCGCCCAGGGCACCGCCCTGCAGGAACAGCTGGATGCGGCCGGATTCATCCTGGATCTGGGCGAAGCTGGCCTTGCCCATGATGCGCTTGGCCATCAGGCGGCCAGCCATCTTCACCTGGCGGCCGTTGGCTTCCAGGGCTTCGGCGGTCCAGATTCCGGCATCGGCGAAGTCGGCCTGCAACTGCCCGGCGAAGTCCTCGCGACGGAAGTCGTTCGGGTACGCGATGCCCTGCCCACGCAGCGCTTTGAGTTTCTCACGGCGCTCGGCGATCAACTTGTTTTCGTCGACGGGGGGGGTATCGGTAGCTTCGCTCATGGATCTGCGGGAATCGTGTAGTGGGAGGGGGGTACAGCGCCGGGCGCAGCCGGTTGGACAGCATATCAAAACTGCCCTCCCCGGGCCCCGCCGGAGCCGGTAGCGCCGGGCCATGCCCGGCGGTCAGTCGTCCAAAATCCGCCGGGCGTGGCCCGGCGCTACCTCACCCGTTCCCGGGGAACGCCTGCCGTAGTTCCTCCACCAGCACCCGCTGGTTTTCCGAGTAGTCCACTGGCACCGAGACCAGATGCACCCCGCCGTCGTTGAACGCCGCTTCCAGGGTCGGGATGAACTGCTCGATGGCGGTCACCTCATGGCCTTTGCAGCCATACGCCTCGGCGTACTTCACGAAATCCGGGTTGCTGAAGGTCATGCCGTAGTCGGTGAAACCATCTACCGCCTGCTTCCAGCGGATCATCCCGTAGGCGCCGTCATTGAGGATCAGCACCACCAGGTTCAGGCCCAGCCGGCGCGCTGTCTCCAGCTCCTGACTGTTCATCATGAAGCCGCCATCGCCACAGACCGCCAGCACCCGCCGCTCGGGATACAGGATCGAGGCCAGGATCGCCGACGGAAGGCCCGCGCCCATCGTCGCCAGGGCGTTGTCCAGCAGCAGCGTGTTGGCCACCTGGGTGCGGTAATTGCGCGCAAACCAGATCTTGTACATGCCGTTGTCCAGCGCCACGATGCCGTCCGGCGGCATCACCTGGCGCACGTCATGCACCAGCCGCTGCGGGGTGAACCCGGCCTCCTCGGCACGGTCGGCAAGGTGCTCGAGGATGGTCGCGCGCAGCGGCAGCAGCGCATCGGAATGCGGCACGGCGCCTTCGATGCGGTCGGCGAGCTGGGTCAGCGAGCGACCGATATCGCCGATCACCTCCACCTGCGGGAAATACACCTGCTCCACCGCCGCCTGCGAATAGCCGATATGGATGACGGTCGGGCCACCCGGGCGCATCACGAAGGGCGGCTTTTCGGTCACTTCGTGGCCGATGGTCACGATCACGTCGGCCTGGTCGATGGCCATGTGCACGTAGTCGCGCTCGGTCAGTGCCGCGGTGCCCATGTACAGGCCCGAGCCGCCCGCCACCGCGCCCTTGCCCATCTGCGTGGTGAAGAACGGGATGCCGGCGCGCTGCACGAAGGCCGACAGCGCCTCGCTGGACTGCGGGCGCGATGCCGCCGAGGCGATCATCAGCAGCGGCCGCTTGGCACCGCGGATGATCTCCGCCGCGCGGTCCAGCGCTTCCGGGCTGGCAATCGGCCGGTCCACCGCGTGGGTCGGAATGAGGGGCACGCCCTCCACCTCGGTGGCGGCGATGTCCTCGGGCAGCTCCAGCAGCACCGGGCCAGGGCGCTCCTCCTGGGCCACGCGGAAGGCCTCGCGGACGATGGTCGGGATGGTGCGCGCCGAGACGATCTGCCGGGCCAGCTTGGTCAGCGGCTTCATCGTGCTGACGATGTCCACGATCTGGAAGCGCGCCTGCTTGCTGGCAACGATGCCCTTCTGGCCGGTGATCATGATGACCGGCCACGCCCCCAGCAGCGCATAGGCCGCGCCAGTGGTGAAGTTCAGCGCGCCCGGGCCGAGGGTGGCCAGGCACACGCCCGGCTTGCCGGTCAGGCGGCCGTAGGTGGCGGCCATGAACACCGCCGCCTGCTCGTGGCGGGTAATGACCAGCTCGATGCTGGAATGGCGCAGCGACTCGACCACGTCGAGGTTTTCTTCGCCGGGAATACCGAAAATGCGCTCGACGCCTTCGTTCTCAAGCGCGGCGACAAGCAGATCTGAACCCTTGGACATTGGATGCCGTCCTTTTCGCTGGACTGATGATGGATCGTTGCAGAGAGGGTGGAAGCCGCGCGTCAACGCTTGTCGAACCAGACCGTCTGCGCGTTGACGAACTCACGGATGCCGAAGTGCGAGAGCTCACGGCCGAAGCCGCTCTTCTTCACGCCGCCGATCGGCACGCGCGGGTCGGAGGCCGAGAAACCGTTGACGAACACGCCGCCTGTCTGCAGCCGGCGTGCCAGCTGCATGGCCCGTTCATGGTTGCCGGTCCACAGGTTGCCGCTGAGGCCGAACTCGCTCTGGTTAGCCAGCTCCACCGCGTGGTCGGCGTCGCGGGCGCGGCTGATCGAGGCCACCGGCCCGAAGGTTTCGGTATCGAAGGCCTGCATGCCCGGCTCGACCCCGGCCAGCACGGTCGGCGCGTAGAAGCTGCCCGGCCGGTCCAGCTGATGGCCACCGACCAGCAGCTGCGCGCCCGCATCGACCGACGCACGCACCTGCGCGTCGAGCTGCTCCAGCAGATCCTGGCGGGCCATCGGGCCGATGCGGTTGGCGGCTTCGCGGCCGTCACCGATGGTCAGCGCCTTCACCTTCTGGCAGAACTGCGCCACGAAACGCTCGTAGACAGCCTCTTCGACGATGATGCGCTTGCCGGCGATGCAGACCTGACCGGTGTTCTGGAAGCGCGAGGCCACGGCCGCATCGACGGCGGCGTCGAGGTCAGCATCGGCGAGCACGATGAACGGATCGGAGCCACCCAGTTCCAGCACCACCTTCTTCAGTGCCTGCCCGGCCTGGGCGGCGATGCTGCGACCGGCGGCGACGCTGCCAGTGAGGGTGACGGCAGCGATGCGGTCATCGGCGATGGCGGCGCTGGTGCCCTCGCGGCTGATGTTGGCGGCGATGAAGGTGCCGTCCGGCAGGCCGGCTTCGCGCCAGGCCGCATCGAGCAGCTGCGCGCTACCGACGATGTTCTCGGCCGGCTTCAGCAGGAAGCCGTTGCCACCCATCAGGATCGGCACGGCCGCGCGCATCACCTGCCAGTACGGGAAGTTCCACGGCATGATGCCCAGCACAACGCCCAGAGGCAGGTAGGACACGTAGGCCTTGTCATCGGGCACCTGGGTGGGCTCGTCGCGCAGGAACTGCGCACCCTTGTCGGCATACCAGTCGCACAGCAGCGCGCACTTCTCGATCTCGGCCAGCGATTCGGCGTGTACCTTGCCCATCTCGGCGGTAGCCATCGCGGCAAGCGGCTCCCGGTCACGACGCAGGACGGCGGCCATGGCACGCAGGACGGCAGCGCGCGCGTCCAGCGACTGCGTGCTCCAGGCGGCGAAGCCGACCTGGCCGCGCTGCAGGAGATCTTCCAGTTCAGCGGCGGTGGCGAAGGGGTGGCTGGCGATCTGCTGGCCGGTGGCCGGATCGCGGGAGATGGCGGTGGTGGGGGCAGCGGACATGCAGGTCTCCTGTTGTCTCGAGAACGGGCGGGCAGCCCGCCTCCTGCACAGGAATGTGGACCTGTTCGATGGCAGCAACAAGGCGTCTGCTTATCCTGTGACCTGGAGTTACCTGTATTGGGAGGGGGGGGGGCATGGCAGGGCTGCGCCCTGCACCCGCCACAGGCCAGAGCAACGTCAAATTCAAGAGCTGGCTATCCGTGGGATGGCGGGGTGGGTCCGGTTGAGGGGGACGCTGCAAGTACGTCCCTGTAAGCTCGGTCGCCGCATCCAT
>NZ_JAMOKY010000039.1:0-43096 GCF_024499815.1 Stenotrophomonas testudinis
GTTGGGCAGGACGCCCAACCCCGGTCTTGCCGTGTGCGCAGGACAGCGCACACGAGCAAGGCGCCATCGAGCCCCCATGGACGGGTTCACGGCGTGTCCTGCAGCGGCCCACCCATCCCGCCCATCACGTATCGAACAAGGCGCTGCACGGAGCGCTTGAAACCCAAAAAACTCACTCTTCGGCCAACATCTCCGTCAGCTTCGCGCGCGCCGACTTCGCCAGCTTCTTGTTCTCCAGCGCGAAACGGATCGTGGCTTCAACCAGGCCCAGATGGGTGCCGCAGTCGAAACGGGTGCCTTCGAAGCGATAGGCATCCACTTCCTCGGTCGCCAGCAGCGAAGCGATCGCATCGGTCAGCTGGATCTCGCCGCCGGCGCCGGTGCCGGTGGATTCCAGCAGCTCGAAGATCTTCGGGCTCAGCACGTACCGGCCGACCACGGCCAGGTCGCTCGGTGCGTCCTCCGGCTTCGGCTTTTCCACGATCTCCGAGATGCGGCCCTTGCGGCCGTCGAACGCCTCGGTCGCCACGATGCCGTAGCTCGCGGTGTTCTCGTGCGGCACGTCTTCCACCGCGATCACGCTGGCACCGCTGGCCTCGTTGAGGTCGGCCATCTGCTTCAGCGCGCCGTCGCCGCGGTTCCAGATCAGGTCGTCGGGCAGCAGCACGGCGAACGGTTCGTCACCGATCACCGCCTTCGCACACAGCACCGCATGGCCCAGGCCCAGCGCTTCGGCCTGGGTCACAAAGACCGCGCGCACACCCTCGGGCAACACGTGGCGGATCATCTCGAGCTGCTCGTGCTTGCCCGCACGCTCCAGCTTCTGCTCAAGCTCGTACGCCTTGTCGAAGTAATCGGCGACGGCGTGCTTGTAGCGGTTGGTGATGAAGATCAGGGTGTCACAACCTGCCTCGATGGCCTCATCAACGGCATATTGGATAAGCGGACGATCGATGATCGGCAGCATTTCCTTCGGAACCGTCTTGGTTGCCGGCAAAAAGCGCGTCCCGAGCCCTGCCACTGGAAAAACAGCCTTACGAATTCGCTTGCTCATTTAGTGCCTATTGGCCTCACGTGCCGGAAAGGGAACCACTTTAGCGGAGGAGATGTAAGCGTCCTGTTCAATCGGAGAGAACTCCGGCATGGTCGCGAACAGGATGTCCCGAATCGTATCAGTGTCGTACTCGGCGATAGCGTCACGCAGTCTCGGCACGTTGCCCAGCACGATGTCGCGCGAGAACGTGCGCACGCCGGCTTCCAGCACCTTGGGGTGCGAGGTCGGCCGGTAATCCTCGTCCGAATAGAACAGGGTCTCGTGCAGCTTCTCGCCCGGGCGCAGCCCGGTATAGATGATCGGAATGTCCTTGTACGGCTGCTTGCCGGCCAGACGGATCAGCTGCTCGGCGAGCACGCGGATCGGCACCGGCTCACCCATGTCCAGGGTGTAGATGGCACCGTGCGACGCCGATGCCGCCGCCTGCAGGATCAACTGGCAGGCTTCGGGGATCGTCATGAAGTAACGGGTCACTTCCGGATCGGTCACCGTGATCGGGCCGCCGCGCAGGATCTGCTCGCGGAACAGCGGCACCACGCTGCCGGCCGAGTCGAGCACGTTGCCGAAGCGCACGGTCACAAAACGGGTGCGCGTCGACTTCTGGTCCAGGCTCTGGCAGATCATCTCGGCGTAGCGCTTGCTGGCGCCCAGTGCGTTGACCGGGTCGACCGCCTTGTCGGTGGAGATGAACACGAAATGCTCGACGCCCGCTTCCATGCACGCCCGCGCCACGTTCTCGGTCGCCAGGATGTTGTTGCGCACGGCTTCGCGCAGCTGGCGCTCCAGCACCGGCACATGCTTGTACGCGGCCGCATGGAACGCGGTATCGACCGGGTGCAACGACAGCGCGTGGCGCATCACCGCCGGGTCGCCGACGTCGCCGAGCACGGCTTCGATCTCTACGTCTGGGAAGCTGCGGCGCAGCTCGGCCTCGATGGTCAGCAGCAGCAGCTCGCTCATTTCCAGCATGACGATGCGCCCGGCACCGTGGCGCGCGCACTGGCGGCACAACTCCGAACCGATCGAGCCGCCGGCACCGGTGACCATCACCGTGCGCCCGCCCAGCCAACCGCGGATCAGGTTCCAGTCCGGCATGATCGGCTTGCGGCCGAGCAGGTCCTCGATGGCCACTTCCTTCAGCTGGCCCGGCAGTGACTGGCCCTGGAGGATGTCGCTCAGCTTGGGCACGGTGCGGAACGGGATGCCGGTGCTCTCGCAGATGGCCACCACGCGTTGCATGCCCACCGCATCCAACGACGGAATGGCGATGACCAGCAGCTTGGCCGCGGTTTCGCGGGCCACGGCCGGGGCATCATCGAGGGTGCCCAGGATCGGCAGGCTCTGCAGCTTGGCGCCACGCAGGTGCGGGGCATCATCCAGCAGGCCGACCGGCTCGAAGTTGCCCGACCGGCGCAGGTCGCGCACGAGGGTCTCGGCGGCCTGGCCGGCGCCCAGGATCAGCACGCGACGCGCGGTCGAATCGGACTGCAGCGCCTGGTAATCCTTCCACGCGCGGTACAGCAGGCGCGGCGCGCCCAGCAGCGCCGACAGCGCGAACGGATAGATCACCAGCACCGACAGCGGCACGCCGTTGAAACGCTTCCAGGCCAATACCAGGACGATGGCGACCAGGCCGACGAAACTGGCCTTGAAGATGTTCAGCAGGTCGCTGACGCTGGCGAACCGCCACAGGCCGCGGTACAGGCCCACGCGCCAGAAGACGATGCCCTGCAGCGCCAGCACCAGCGTCGTATCCACGTTCCACAGGGGCAGCGACGGGGCGTCAGGCAGGATGGAGTAACGGCCGGCATGCAGCAGCTGCCAACAGGCCCAGACCATGAACAGGTCATGGCAGACGATGGCCGTGCGAGGCAACAGGCCAAGAATTCTGTCCCGCCAGGGTGAAGACATATTTCGCGTAATTCCTTATCGGTTGCGCAATCCATTGCGCAGGAGGAGCCAAAGCAGGGCCTGCGCGGAAATCCACGCGACCGCTACGACAGCCTCCCACCTAGGCTGCAATCTGGTGCAAACATAGAACACTGTGATGCTGAACAGGCCTACAACAAAGTACATCCCTGTTACCTGGGCGTGGCTGGCTCCTGCCTGCACCGCGCGTTGGTAGACGTGCTGGGTGTGGGGTTCCATCCAGCGCTGTCCGGAAAGGATGCGCGCCAACAGCGTGAAGCCCGCGTCCACGAGGAACGGGGAAATGGGCACCAGCAGCAGCAACCAGTTGATTTCCGTACGTAGCGCGGCCACGGCCAGCACCACCGAGACCGCATAGCCCAGCGCGCCACTGCCCACATCGCCCATGAAAATGCGCGCTTTCGGGAAGTTGAATGGCAGAAAACCCACGCAGGCCAGGCCCAGCACGATGGCGACAAGCGAATACGGCCACGGCAGCACGATGGCGAAGCCAAGTGCAGCAACGACCGCCTGGCTGCTGGCGATGCCGTTGATCCCATCCATGAAGTTCCAGATGTTGATCAGCGAGGCGGTGAACACCAGTACCAGCAGGGCCAGCAGCCAGCTGCCGCCCTGCACCTTGACCAGCGCGGCCAGCAGGCCGGCGGCGATGAAATGGACCAGCAGGCGGCGCAGCGCCGGCAGGGGCCGGTGGTCGTCCCACCAGCCGATGCCCGCCACCAGCACCAGGCCGAGGCTGGCGACCAGCAGGCTGGGCATCGCCACCGGCCACGCCCACATGGCAGCAACCGCGGCCACCAGCAGGCTGATGACGATGGCGATGCCACCGCCGCGCGGGGTCGCCACGCTATGGCTGCGGCGTTCGCCGGGCTGGTCCATCAGCCGGCGGCGCAGCGCGTAGCCACGCGCCGCCCAGGTCAGTGCGGCGCTGAGCAGGGCCAGCCCCAGCAGCGCGGCCATCACCAGCCAAGCCATGGCTCAGAGCACCGCGTAGTTCAGCAGCGGCTTGACCGTGCCCCATTCCTTGCAGCTCGGGCACTGCCAGTGGTGGGTACGCGCACCGAAGCCGCAGCGCGTGCAGCGGTAGGCCGGGTTGCGCACCAGCAGCTGGTCGGTGATGTGCTTGAGGTCGTGCAGGGTGGCGGTGGAGTCCGCGCCTTCGGCCAAGGTCAGGTCGATCAGCGCCGATTCGCCGCGCACCGACGGGCGATCCTTCAGCTGCCGGCCCAGGTAGGCGCGCGCCGGAGCCACACCCTCCTGCTCTTCCATCAGGCGGGTCAGTGCCAGCACCGGGGCGATGCCGCGGTAGTGCTCGGCCATCTCCGACAGGAACGCACGCGCGCCGCCGAGGTCGCCCACCTTGCGGTAGTTCTCCATCAGCGCCGGCAGCAGCTCGGGCAGGTACTCGGGATCGTTGCGCGCGGCACGCTCGAAGGCGCGCACGGCGGCCTCGGCATTGCCGGCATCGGTTTCCAGGCGGCCTTCGATGATGCCGGCACGCACCGACATCGCATCGGCCTGGTAGGCGCGGGCGATGGCCGCCCTCGCCTCTTCCAGTTTGCCGGCGCCACGGAAGCGCTCGGCCAGCTCGCATTCGAACTGCCCGATCAGCTTGCCCATCGGCTCGCCGGTGACATCCTCGAAGCGGGTGGCGTTGTCGATGGCCTTTTCCCAGTCGCGCTCGGCCTGGTAGATGCCGATCAGGTGCTTGAGCGCCTGCGGTGCACGCTGGTCCAGCTGGGCCAGTTCGGTGAACACGGTTTCGGCGCGGTCCAGCAGGCCGGACTTCATGTAGTCCTCACCCAGCGCCAGCAGGGCCTGCACGCGCTGCGCGTCGCTCAGGTCGTTGCGGTTGACCAGACCCTGGTGCAAGCGGATCGCGCGGTCCACTTCACCGCGACGGCGGAACAGGTGGCCCAGCGCGACCTGGGTCTCGAAGGTTTCCTTGTCCAGCTCGGCGATGTGCAGGAACAGCTCGATGGCCTTGTCCGGCTGCTCGTTGAGCAGATAGTTCAGGCCGCGGAAATAGGTGCTGGACAGGTGGCTGACCTGGTTGTCGCCATGGCGTTGCCCGCCGCGCCGTCCAATGACCCAGCCGGCCAGCGCCGCCAAGGGAAGGAACAGGAAGAACCAGAACCACTCGGAAACGAATTCCATCTTCGATCAACGTCCATCAAACGATTGGGAGGGGGCCACCGGCGCCGACGGTGCAACCGCCGACTTGTTGGCACGGCGCAGCTGGCTGTAGAGCGGAATGACCACGCTTACCAGCACCAGGCCAGCACCGACCACGACACCGATCAGCAGGGCGGCAATCAGCGCCACGCCGACGGACGTGTTCAATTGGGTAAACAGCAGGTTGATCGACATGGCCGTCATGTTGACGGCACCGATGATCAGACCAAGGATCAGAACAGCCAGCAGGACCAGCAGACGAAAAACTTTCATGCGACAGCTCCAGTGGCAGGAGGTCGTAGCTTATCCGACTCGCCGCGGTATTCGCACGCGGTGACGCGACGGGACACTCAGGCCGGATCGGCGTCCAGCGGCAGCACGCTGCTGACCCGCTCACGCAGTTCCTTGCCCGGCTTGAAATGTGGAACGTGCTTGCCCGGCAGGGCGACCGATTCGCCGGTCTTGGGGTTGCGGCCCAGGCGCGGCGGACGGTAGTGCAGCGAGAAGCTGCCAAAGCCACGGATTTCGATGCGATCGCCTGCAGAAAGGGAACCGCCCATCATTTCCAGCAACGACTTCACCGCCAGATCGACATCATCGGCCTTCAGGTGCGCCTGGCGGCGCGCGAGGATTTCGATCAGTTCGGATTTGGTCATTGCCGGCTCACATCAGGGGTCACTCACCCTGAAACGGCCCGGGCAGGATGCCCGGGCCGTCCAGGAAACAACGTACAGCGTAAGGCCGATTACTCGGACTTGTTGCCGCTCAGCTGTGCACGCAGCAGCGCGCCCAGCTGGGTGGTGCCGCTGGCAGCCGAGGAGGACTGGTATTCCTCCAGCACTTCGCGCATTTCCGCGTCGTCCTTGGCCTTGATCGACAGCTGCAGGGTGCGGCCCTTGCGGTCCATGCCAACGAACTTGGCTTCGACCTTGTCGCCGACCTTCAGGTGCTGGGTGGCATCGTCAACGCGCTCGTTGGCGATGTCGCGTGCCGAGACGTAACCTTCGATGCCGTCAGCCAGCTCGATGATCGCGCCCTTGGCGTCGACTTCCTTCACCACGCCTTCGACCTTGGAGCCCTTCGGATTGGCAGCCATGTACTGGCCGAACGGATCCTGCTCCAGCTGCTTCACGCCCAGGGAGATGCGCTCGCGCTCCGGATCGACAGCCAGAACGACGGCGTCCAGGGTATCGCCCTTCTTGAAGTTGCGAACGATGTCTTCGCCAGTGGTCGCCCAGCTGATGTCGGACAGGTGAACCAGGCCGTCGATGCCGCCGTCCAGGCCGATGAAGATGCCGAAGTCGGTGATCGACTTGATCTGGCCCGACACCTTGTCACCCTTCTTGTGGGTGGCAGCGAAGGTTTCCCACGGATTGGCGGCAACCTGCTTCATGCCCAGCGAGATACGGCGACGCTCTTCATCGACGTCCAGCACCATCACTTCGACTTCGTCACCAACCTGCACAACCTTGGACGGGTTGACGTTCTTGTTGGTCCAATCCATCTCGGAGACGTGCACCAGGCCTTCGACGCCCGGCTCGATCTCAACGAACGCGCCGTAATCGGTGACGTTGGAGACCTTGCCGAAGACGCGGCTGTTGGCCGGGTAACGACGGGCGATGTTATCCCACGGATCTTCGCCCAGCTGCTTCAGGCCCAGCGAAACGCGGTTGCGCTCGCGGTCGAACTTCAGCACGCGCACGTCCAGCTCGTCGCCGACGTTCACGACTTCGGACGGATGGCGCACGCGCTTCCATGCCATGTCGGTGATGTGCAGCAGGCCGTCGATACCACCCAGGTCCACGAACGCGCCGTAGTCGGTCAGGTTCTTGACGACACCCTTCAGGATCGCGCCTTCCTGCAGCTTGTCCATCAGCTGCTCGCGCTCTTCCGAGTGCTCGCTTTCGACGACAGCGCGGCGCGAAACCACGACGTTGTTACGCTTGCGGTCCAGCTTGATGAGCTTGAACTCGAGTTCCTTGCCTTCCAGGTAGGCCGGATCGCGCACCGGGCGCACATCGACCAGGGAACCCGGCAGGAAGGCGCGGACATCCTTGATGTCCACGGTGAAACCACCCTTGACCTTGCCGCTGATGCGGCCGGTGATGGTTTCGTTCTTTTCCAACGCTTCTTCCAGCTCGTCCCACACCATCGCGCGCTTGGCCTTCTCGCGCGACAGGACGGTTTCGCCGAAGCCGTTCTCGATGGAGTCGAGGGCGACCTTGACGATGTCGCCTTCGGCGACGTCGATTTCGCCAGCGTCGTTACGGAACTGTTCGATCGGCACGATGCCTTCGGACTTCAGGCCAGCGTTGATCACCACGACGTCGCCGCGGACTTCAACAACGGTACCGCTGACGATGGCGCCCGGCTTCAGCTTGGCCAGGTTGGCCTGGCTGGCTTCAAACAGTTCGGCAAATGATTCGGTCATTAGATTTACTCTGTTGGACACATGGGTCGGTTGGCTTCCTTCCGGGGACATGCCCCACTGAAGACCGTTACCGCCCGCCTGTTGGTCGACCCCGGAAAAGCAGGTCGTGTGTAGTAGGAAAACCGCCACGCATCATTGCGCGACGGAGCTGGTACAGCACTGCTATGCGCGACCACCACCGGTGTTGCTGGTGGCACTCCCGCGCGAACGGATCAGGCAGCCGGAACCGGAAGCAGATCCATCACTCGGGCAACGACATCATCGATGCCGATGCCTGTGGTGTCGATGAGGACAGCATCGTCTGCCGGCTTCAGGGGCGCCACGGTACGCTGGGCATCACGGGCGTCGCGGGCCATGATCTCGCGCAGGAGGTCTTCAAAGTTAACAGAAACCCCCTTGTCTTTCAACTGCTTATGCCGGCGTTCGGCGCGCTCCTCGGCACTGGCGGTCAGGAAGACCTTGTAGGGAGCGTCCTTGAAGATCACCGTGCCCATGTCGCGGCCGTCGGCGACCAGGCCCGGCAGCTCCCTGAATGCGCGCTGGCGCTCCTTCAGGGCTGCACGGACCTCAGGAATGGCGGCAATGGCCGAGGCCAGCGCGCCGGTGGTCTCCAGGCGCAGCTCGTCGGTGGCGTCGGTGCCGTTGACCATGACCCGCATCGATTCACCCTGTTCAACAAACTGAACGTGGGTGTCGAAGGTGCAGCGCACCAGTGCCGAGGCATCGGAGGTATCGATGTCGGCCCAGCTCGCGGCCACGCCCACCGCCCGGTACAGGGCGCCTGAATCCAGGTAATGCCAGCCCAGGCGGCGCGCCACGATGCGGCTGATGGTACCCTTGCCGGCCCCCGAAGGGCCGTCGATGGTCAGGACGGGAGCGAGTGGATTCATGGGGGTCCTAGCGCGTGTGAAGGGGCCATTCTAGCCCCTGCCCAAGGCCCCGCGCAGAGACTTTCGCGCAACCACTTGAAACGACGACAAAAAGCCCGGTAGAATGGCGGGCTTGAACGAGCGCCAACTGCCGATTGTCTTGCGCATATCGCGGCCACGCTCCACCCGAACAACTACTGTTTACGCCGAGGTATGCCATGAAAATCCTGTCCTCCCTGAAGTCGGCGAAGGCCCGTCACCGCGACTGCAAGGTCGTCCGTCGTCGTGGCAAGATCTTCGTCATCTGCAAGTCGAACCCGCGTTTCAAGGCGCGTCAGCGCTAAGCCTCACGGCCTCCGGGCCGCGGCTGGTCCCACGCGGGACCGACCCGATGCAAAAAACCGCCTTCGGGCGGTTTTTTGTTGCACGCAGCTTTTTTTCCTGCCGTTTTTTGCTGTAATCGCCTTTCTTGACCACTGGGGAGTAGATCGAGATGAAGCGTTACCTGAGCACGTTGGCCGTCCTGGCCACCCTGGCCGCCGCCACGCCGGCGCTGGCCGATACCCTGCTGGTCGACCGCGCCGCTGAAAAGCCGGCCGGTGCCCTGCCCGTCCGTGGCCAGAGCATGCAGCAGGTGCAGTCGCAGTTCGGCGCGCCGAGCGAGCAGCTGCAGCCGCGCGGCGGGCAGAAGCGCCAGTGGCCGACCATCAACCGCTGGGTCTACCCGCAGTTCACTGTCTACTTCGAGAAGCAGAAGGTGATCGACGTGGTGGCCAACAAGGCGGATCCGAACGAGATCGGCCCGAAGCCGCCGATCCGCTGAACCCCCTACCCGCCGCTGGCGGGCCTGTGTAGCGAGACCATGAACCAGACCCTTCGTTTTCCTGCCGAATGGGAAGCCCAGAGCGGCGTCCTGATTGCCTGGCCCACCGCCGACACCGACTGGGCCGACCGCCTGGGCCAGGTGGAGGAGACCTACATCGCGCTGGTCGCGGCCATCACCCGCTTCCAGCCGGTGCTGATCTGCGTGGCCGACGACGATGTGGAGACCTATGCCGAAATGCGGCTGCGCTCCAACCGCATCGACATGGAGCGGGTCCGCTTCACCACGGCGGCCTATGACGATACCTGGCTGCGCGACTCCGGCCCGATCACCCTGCGCCGCGCCGACGGCAGCTTCCAGCTGCTGGACTTCCGCTTCACCGGCTGGGGCGGCAAGTTCGACGCCACCCTGGACGACCAGCTGGTAGGCGCGCTCGACCAGGCCGGCGTGTTCAACGACGCACCGGTGCGCAGCATTCCGTTCGCGCTGGAAGGCGGCGGCATCGAGACCGACGGTGAAGGCACCCTGCTGACCACCTGGAAGTGCCTGCACGAGCGCCACCCGGACCGCGACCGCGCCAGCCTGACCGCGGACCTGGCCGACTGGCTGCAGCAGGACCGCGTGCTGTGGCTGGACCACGGCTACCTGGAAGGCGACGACACCGACGCCCACATCGATACCCTCGCCCGTTTCGCCTCGCCTGACAGCATCGTCTACCAGGCCTGCGACGACGAGGCCGACTCGCATTACGCCGAACTGCAGGCGATGGGCAACGAGCTGGCCGCGCTGCGCACCAAGGATGGCCAGCCGTACCGCCTGTTCCCGCTGCCGTGGGCACAGCCGGTGATCGACGAAGGCCGCCGCCTGGCTGCGTCGTACGCCAATTACCTGATCGTCAACGGCGCGGTGCTGATGCCGGCCTACGGCGACCCGGCCGATGACCTGGCACGCGACGTGCTGGCCCAGGCCCACCCGGGCCGCGAGATCGTGCAGGTACCCTGCCGCTCGCTGATCTGGCAGAACGGCAGCCTGCACTGCATCACCATGCAGCTGCCGGAAGGGCTGTTGAAGGCCTGACGGATGCCGCTGGGCCCCGCCCGGCGCTCCCCTTGTAGAGTCGAGCCATGCTCGACTGGCTTTTTGTAGAACCGAGCCCACGCTCGGCTGGCCGCTCGCGCGATCGAAGCAGAACGCAGCCGAGCATGGGCTCGGCTCTGCAACACCGGCCATTCAGCGCGCGACACGCCGTCGCCGTCCATCCGCGCTAACATGCTGGTTTTCCCCCGCAGGAACACCCCGCATGAACTCGCGCAGCCCCCTTACCGTCGCCCTGATCCAGGAGCGCAACCACGGTGACGCCGCCGCCAACCTGGCGGTGATCGAAGCACGCGTGGCCGAGGCGGCTGCGCAGGGCGCGAAACTGGTGCTGCTGCAGGAACTGCACAACGGCCCGTACTTCTGCCAGCACGAGTCGGTCGACGAGTTCGACCTGGCCGAGCCGATTCCGGGCCCGAGCACCGAGCGCCTGGGCGCACTGGCGAAGAAGCATGGCGTGGTGCTGGTCGGCTCGCTGTTCGAGCGCCGCGCCGCCGGCCTGTACCACAACACCGCCGTGGTCTTCGAGAAGGACGGCACCCTGCTGGGCAAGTACCGCAAGATGCACATCCCGGATGATCCGGGCTTCTACGAGAAGTTCTACTTCACCCCGGGCGACATCGGCTTCACCCCGATCGACACCTCGGTGGGCCGCCTTGGCGTGCTGGTGTGCTGGGACCAGTGGTACCCGGAAGCGGCGCGCCTGATGGCGCTGGCCGGTGCCGAACTGCTGCTCTACCCCACCGCCATCGGTTGGGACCCGGACGACGTGCAGGACGAGAAGACCCGCCAGCGCGATGCCTGGGTGCTGAGCCACCGCGGCCACGCCGTGGCCAACGGCCTGCCGGTGCTGAGCTGCAACCGCGTGGGCCACGAAGCCTCGCCGCTGGGCGCGTCGGGCATCCAGTTCTGGGGCAACAGCCACGTGCTCGGCCCGCAGGGCGAATTCATCGCCGAAGCCGGCACCGATGCCACCGTGCTGGTCTGCGACGTGGACCTGCAGCGCAGCGAGCATGTGCGCCGCATCTGGCCGTTCCTGCGCGACCGTCGCATCGATGCGTACGGTGACCTGCTCAAGCGCTACATCGACTGAGCCGGAGACCTGCCATGGCCGTCCTCATCCGTGATGCCGGCCCGGCCGACATCGCTGCGATCACCGCGATCTACGCGGTGGAAGTCACCGATTTCGTCAACACCTACGAGTACGACGTGCCCGACCAGGCCGAGATGCTGCGCCGCATGCGCGACATGCTCGACCGGGGCTTCCCCTACCTGGTCGCCGAGATCGACGGCCAGGTCGCGGGCTACGCCTACGCCAACACCTACCGCACCCGCGTCGCCTACCAGTGGACCGTGGAGAACTCGGTCTACGTCGATGCCGCCTTCCAGGGCAAGGGCGTGGGAACCGGCCTGCTGCAGGCGCTGATCGATGCCTGCGTGGCGCGCGGCTACCGGCAGATGGTGGCGGTGATCGGCGAGCCGACCAATACCGCATCCATCAAGCTGCACGAACGCTTCGGCTTCCACCTGGTGGGCGTGTTCAAGGGCCTGGGCCGCAAGCACGGCCGCTGGCTGGACACCGTGCAGATGCAGCGCGCGCTCGGCGATGGCGCCGACACCGCACCTTCCAATGAATGAATCCATGACTGAAACCCTTCCCGAAACCGGCGACGATCTGTTCGCCGGCCAGCCGGTGCGCGTCGTTGAACGCGACGGCGTGCGTTACACCCTGCTGGGCACCGCCCATGTGTCCCACGCCAGCGTCGAGGCGGTGGAAAAGGCCATCGACAGCGGCCGCTTCGATGCGGTGGCGGTCGAGCTGGACCCGCAGCGTCTGCAGGCGCTGAGCGACCCGGATACGCTGGCCAAGCTGGACCTGGTGGAGGTGATCCGCAAGGGCCGCGTGGCCCTGTTTGCTGCCAACCTGGCGCTGTCGGCCTACCAGCGCCGCCTGGCCGAACAGCTGGGCATCGAGCCCGGTGCCGAGCTGAAGCGCGCGGTGGACCTGGCGCGCGAGCGCGGCCTGCCGGTGCAGCTGATCGACCGCGAAGTCGGCCTGACCTTCCGCCGCGCCTCGCAGCGTCTTGGCTTCTTCGGCAAGCTGAAGCTGGTGGCCGGTCTCGGCGCCGGCCTGTTCTCCTCGGAGGAAGTGGGCGAGAACGAGATCGAGAAGCTCAAGCAAGGCGACATGCTGGAATCGAGCTTTGGTGAGTTCGCCAGCGAAAGCCCGGCACTGTACGAAACCATCATCGGCGAGCGCGACCGCTACATGGCCACGCGCCTGCGTGAGGAACACAACCCGCAGCTGCGCGAAGTGCTGGCCGTGGTCGGCGCCGGGCATCTGGCCGGCCTGGCCCGCTACCTGGAAACCGACACCGCCGAACCGGTGCCGCTGCGCGCGGAGCTGGAAGCGGTGCCGAAGAAGCGCAACATTCCGTGGTTCACCTTGGGCATCCTGGCCATCGTGATCACCGGTGTGGGCGTGGGCTTCTACCGTGGCGGCCTGGGCGTGGGCACCGAACTGCTGGCGACGTGGGCGATGTACACCGGCGGCCTGGCCGGCATCGGCTGCCTGCTGGCCGGCAGCCACCCGCTGAGCATCCTGACCGCGATCGCAGTGGCACCGTTCAAGCCGTTCCGCCTGAGCATTCCGACCGGTGCGTTCTCGGCGCTGGTCGAAGCGCGCCTGCGAAAGCCGGCCTACGAGGACTTCCTCAAGCTGCGTGACGATGCGCAGAGCCTGAAGGGCTGGTACCGCAACCGCGTCACCCGTGTGGTGCTGACCTTCATGCTGACCAACCTAGGCAGCATGCTCGGCCTGTGGCTGACCGCCGGCAAGGTATGGGGGAAGGTGGCGGGGTAACGCCCCGCCAGCGCCTGGTTACACTCGTTTCCAAAGGAGGAACACAGCGATGGATGCATACGACGCGCTGATGCGCGATGGTTACGTGGTGGTACGGCAGGCCATCGCGCCGGCCGTGGTTGAAGATATCAATGCCCGCATCGCGCTGTTCAAGCGGCGCAATGCGAAGGCGGTCTCGCGTAACCTGGATGACCACCAGCGCCTGTACCGCGTGGTCAACTTGCACCTGGTGGTGGATGCCATCACGGGGCTGCTCACCCACAACCCGGCGATCGACGTCTGCGACCGTTTTCTGGGCGAGGCCACCACGCTCTACACCAGCCTCTACTACGAACGCGGCTCCGAGCAGGCGCTGCATCGCGATACGCCGATGTTCTGCACCTCGCCGGGCGAGAAGTACCTGGGCGTGTGGACGGCGCTGGATGCGGTTGATGATGCCAATGGCCCGCTCCGCGTGGTGCCCGGCAGCCACCTGCTGCCGCCCATCGACCTGCAGGCGCTGCGTCGCGAGGTGTTCGGAGACGGGCCGGTCAGCCCGATGGCCAGCGAGGGCTGGAACGCCTACCAGGCAGCGGTTGCGCGCCAGTGCGAGGAAGCCGGCCTGCAGTCACAGCCGGTGCACGTACAGGCGGGTGATGTGATCGTCTGGCATCCGCAACTGTTCCATGGCGGCGCCCCGCATCCGTCCGCCGGCACCCGCCGCAGCGTGGTGATGCACGTGACCCCGAAGTCGATGCCGGTCGGCCACATGGATGTCTTCTATGGCCAGACGCCGCCGCCGGAAAAGGCGCCGTGGCGCTACTACCGGCGCGGCCGGCGCGAGATCGCCCGCTTCGGCCATGTTGATTTCGGGCATGAGTACACCCGGCGCACGCTGTTCCTGCGCAAAGCCTGAAAAAAAGGGGAGACCGCCCCACTACGACCGGTCTCCCCCCACCACAAACACGTTGTCGTGCGTTACACGCGGGCAGCGCCCGGTTCCACGATGTCCAGCCCGCGCGCGCGACGGATCAGGCGCGTGACCGCACTGCGCAGGTCATCCAGCACCGCGTAGATGGTCGGCAGGAACAGCAGGCTGACCACAGTCGAGAACGCCAGGCCGCCGGCAATCGCGCGCGCCATCGGGGCGTATTCCGGACCATCGCCGAACATCTGCGTGTTGGTCAGCGAGATCGGCACCATCGCCAGGATCGCCGTGCCCATCGTCATCATGATCGGCCGCAGGCGCTCGCGTGAGCCTTCCACCAGCGCCTGGGTGCGGCCCATGCCGCCGCGGCGCAGGTTGTTGATGTGCTCGATCATCACGATGCCGTTGTTCACCACCACGCCCATCAGCACCAGGATGCCGATGAAGGACATGATCCCGAACGAGGTACCGGTGATCCAGAACAGCCAGAACACGCCGAAGATCGAGAACAGCACGCCGCTCATGATCGCCGCCGGGAACAGCAGCGACTCGAACACCGCCGCCATCACCACGTAGATCATCACCAGCGCGATGAGCAGGTTGAACACCATCTGCTGCATCGCCTCGTTGTCGTTGCCGTAGTCACCGCCATCGAAAGTGAAGCCATAGCCGGCCGGGAAGCTCATCGGCGTGAGCACCGCTTCCATGGCCTTGCGGCCATCGGGTGCGGTGACCTTCTCGGCCAGGTTGGCCTTGATGGTCAGGGTGGTCTGGCGGTTGGTGCGGCCGATCTGGGTGGCCGAGGAACCCACGTCCACGCTGACCAGGCTGAGCAGCGGCACGCTGCGGCCATCACCGGTACGCACGCTGTAGCTGGCCAGGTCTTCGGGGCTGCTCTGCTCGGCGCCGGCAAAGCGCACCCATACCGGCACTTCATTGTCGCCACGACGGAACTCGCGCAGCGGCGCACCCCGCAGGGCCAGGCCGACGAAGCTGGCCACCTGCTCGGCGTTGAAGCCGAACGCCGCGGCGCGCTCGCGGTCGACGTGCACCTTCAGCTCGCCGCCCTTTTCGCCATTGTCGATGCGCACGTCGCGCAGCTCGGGGCGCTGGGCCAGCAGCGGCAGCACTTCCTGACCGATCTCCTGCAGCATGCTGCTGGAGTCACCCACCAGCTGCACCTGCACGCCCTGGTTGCCGTTGCCCCCATCGCCGCCCTGGTTGCCGACGAAGTAATCGGTACGCGCCGACTTCGGCAGGCCCTTGCGGATCTCCTCCTGCAGCGCCTTGATGTCCTTGGCGTACTTCTCGTCGATGGTCACCGTGGTCGAGCTGCCTTCCTGCTCGCTGTACCAGGAATAGACCTGCTGCACGTGCAGGCGCTCGCGGTTCTGTTCCACCCAGGCTTCGACGCGGGCCACTTCCTCGGACATCTGCCGGTAGGTGTAGGCGCCCTTCCACATGTAGCCGATGAAGATGTCCTTGCCACCACCGCCGCCGAACATGTCGACCTTGGTCAGCTTCATCGGCACCAGGCTGACCAGCACCACCAGCAGGATGCCGAGCAGGCTCCAGCCGCGATGGCGGAGCGACCAGTCCAGCAGGCGCGCATAACGGCGCTGCAGGCGGGCGATGACGCCGGTCTGAGAGTGCAGCAGCTTGGGCGTGGCCATGCGCGCGGACAGCATCGGGATCAGGCTGACCGCCACCAGCCACGAGGCCAGCAGCGAGACCGAGATGGTGATCGCGATCTGCGCCATGAAGATGCTGATGTTGTTGGTCTCGCCGAACAGGTTGGGCACGAACACGATACAGTGGCAGAGCGTGCCGGCGCTGAGTGCGATGGCCACGTTGCGGGTGCCGATGATCGAGGCCAGCCGCGGCTGCCCCGGCATGCGCTCGCGTTCCTGGTAGATGCTTTCCACCACCACTACGGCGTTGTCCACCAGCATGCCCACGGCCAGCAGCAGGCCCATCATGGTCAGGATGTTCAGCGTCACCCCGGCGAAGTACATGAAGCCCAGGGTGATGGTGAAGCAGATCGGGATGGCCAGGGTCACCATCAGGGTGGACGGCCAGTGGCGCAGGAAGAAGAACAGCACGGTGACCGACAGGATCAGGCCGACCGCACCGGCCTCGGCCAGTTCCAGCAGCGAGGAGGTGACCGCCTTGCCCTGGTTGTCGATGACCTTGATCTGCACGTCGCGCATCGAGTCCTGCGCGCGGATCGCTTCGACCTCGGCCAGGGCAGCGCGCGAGACATCCACCAGGTTGGCGCTGCGTTCCTTGAAGATGTCCAGGCCGATGGCCGGGTTGCCGTCGAGGCGACGCCCGTAGTTCATCCGCGCCGGCTTCAGCCGCACCTCGGCGATGTCGCCCAGGCGCAGGCCCTTGGCGTTGATCACCAGGTCACGCATTTCCTGCAGGTCGGTGATCTCGCCCACCGGCTGCACGCGCACGCGCTGGCCGTTGTCGTTGATCTGCCCGGCCGAGATCGAGAAGTTGAGCGTGCGCAGGCGGTCGCTGAGTTCGTTGATGCTCAGGCCGTGCGCGCTGAGCCGATCGGGATCGATGGCGATCTCGACCTCGTTCGGCGGTGCGCCGGTGATGTCCACGCGGGCCACGCCCGGGATGCGCTCGATGCGCCGCTTGAACTCGCGGTCGAGCATGTCATAGGCGGAGGTCAGGTCGGTGGCACTGGCCAGGCGCACCTTCAGCACCGGCTGGTCGCTGCTGGACCACTTGAACACGTTGTAGCGCTGCAGGTCGTCGGGCAGGTCGCTGCGGATCGCATCGATGCGTTCGCGGGCATCGGAGGCGGCGATGGCGATGTCGCGGTCCCAGTCGCTGAACTCGATGAAGATCGAGGCCGCTTCCGAAGTGGCCTGCGAGCGCATGCGCTTGATGCCGGTCATCGTCGCCAGTGATTCCTCCACCGGCCGGATAATGGTCCGCTCGACCTCTTCCGGGGTCGAGCCGCTGTACGGGATCTGCACGAACAGGAAAGGCGCGGAGATGTCCGGCAACGCTTCCAGCGGCAGCCGGAACGAGGCGATCAGGCCGACCACCACCAGCGACACGAAACACATGATGGTGGTGACCGGGCGGCGGATGGAGAACTCGGCGACGCTCATGCCGGTTCCTCCGCGCCGCCGCGGTGGCCACCCTCGGCCGCGTGCAGGCCTTCACCGGCATGCTTGCGGCCGCGCTCGCGGTAGTAGGCATCGCCGCGGCGGTCCATCAGGTCGTAGACCACCGGGATGACCAGCAGGGTCAGCAGGGTCGACACCAGCAGGCCGCCAATGACGGTGATCGCCATCGGCGCGCGCACTTCGGCGCCCTCGCCCATCGCCACCGCCAGCGGCAGGAAGCCGAACAGCGTGCACAGAGTGGTCATGATGATCGGCCGCAGGCGCGAACGCGCACCTTCCACCAGCGCCTCGTGCTTGGCCACGCCGGCCTCGCGAAGCTGGTTGACCTTGTCGATCAGGATGATGGCGTTCTTGGTGACCAGGCCAACCAGCAGGATCAGGCCGATGAACACCACCACCGAGATCGGCTTGCCGGTCAGCATCAGTGCCAGGATCGCGCCGACCAGGGCCAGCGGAATGGTGAACAGGATGACGAACGGATGCAGCAGCGATTCGAACTGCGAGGCCATCACCAGGTAGACCAGGAAGATGGCCAGGCCGAAGGCGAAGATCAGCGACGTGGCGGCCTGTGCCAGCTCCTCGCCCTGGCCGCCGATATGCAGGCCGACGCCCGCACCCAGCGGCTGCTCGGCCACCATGTGCTGTACTTCGCGCATGGCCGCGCCCAGGTCGATGTCGCGCAGGTTGGCCGAGACCACGGCCACGCGGGTCTGGTCGGCGCGATGGATCTCGCTGGGGCCGGTGGTGGCGACCACGTCGGCGACGGCGTCCAGGGTGACCGGGCGACTGCTGCCCGGGTTGACGATCAGCCGGCGGATGCTGTCCACGCTGGCACGGTCACCTTCCTGCGCGCGCACCAGCACGTCGATCTTGCGGTCGCGGAAGCTGTAGCGGGTGGCCACGTCGCCACGCACCTTCTTCACCACCACATCGGCGATCTGGCGGGTGGTAAGACCCAGCGCACCGGCGCGTTCCTGGTCGAAGCGGATCTGGATTTCCGGGAAGCCCTCTTCCACCGTCGACTTCACGTCGGCGTAGTGGGCATTACCGCGCAGCAGCGCGGCCAGACGCTGGCCGGCCTGCTCGAGGGTGGCCATGTCCTGCCCGCGCAGCTCGATTTCCAGCGGCGTGGAGAAGCTGAACAGTGCCGGCCGCGCGAAGTCGACCTGCGCACCGGGGTGCTGGCCCATGGTGTCGCGCAGGCGCTCGGTGATCTCCGCCTCGGTGCGGGCGTTGCCGCCGCCTTCCATCACCACGGTCAGCTTGCCGATGTTCTCGCCGCTCTCGGTCGGGCTGGCATCCAGCCGCGTACCGCTGCCGCTGACGCCGTACAGCGAGGCCACGCCTTCACCATTGCCGTGGGCCAGCTGCAGCTCGCGCACCAGTGCGTCGGTCTGCTTCAGCGGGGTGCCGGCCGGCAGCTTCACGGTCATTTCGAAACGGTCCTGGGCCAGCTGCGGAATCAGGTCGGCACCCAGCATCGGCACCAAGGCCATGGTGCCAACGAAGGCCAGCGCGGCCATCGACAGCACTTTGCCTGGGTGCGCCAACGCGTTGGGCAGCAGGCGCAGGTAGCCGCGTTCGGCACCGGCGTAGGGCTTCATCGCGATGTCGCTGGCCTTGCGCATGACCGGCCCGACCACGGCGACCACGCCGCGCCACACGCGCACCACCAGCCAGGCCAGGGCGAAGAAACTCCAGCGCACGCCGGCCACGAAGCCACGACGGCCCAGCGCCACCGGCTTCTGCCAGCGGCTTTCCGGACGCCACGCTTCGGCGGCGGCTTCTTCCGGGAAGGCCAGCGGCGGCCGGCCCTTCAGAGAGCTCAGCATCGGGATCAGGGTCATCGACACCAGCAGCGAGATCGCGATGGCGATGGCCACGGTCAGCGCCTGGTCGCGGAACAGCTGGCCGGCGATGCCATCGACGAACACCAGCGGCAGGAACACCGCGATGGTGGTAAGGGTTGAGGCGACCACTGCCATGCTGACTTCGCGGGTGCCGACGATGGCCGCCTGCAGGATGCCCAGGCCGCGTTCGCGCGCCTTGGCGATGCTTTCCAGCACCACGATCGAGTCATCCACCACCAGGCCGGTGGCCAGCGCCAGGCCGCCCAGCGACATCACGTTCAAGCTCAGGCCGAGCTGGCCCATGAAGAAGAACGTGGCGATGATCGAGACCGGCAGCGACAGGCTGATCACGAAGGTCGACCAGCCATCGCGCAGGAACAGGAAGATGATCAGGATGGCCAGCAGGCCGCCGATCACCGCATCCTTCTTGACGTCACTGATGGCGTGCTCGATGAAGCGCGACTGGTCCTCGATGGTGGTCAGTTCCGCATCGCCGGGGAAGGTGGCCTTGATCTGCTCCAGGCGCTTGCGCAGCGCCTCGGCGGTGGCCACGGTATTGGCGTCGCCTTCCTTGTAGATCGCCAGCTCGACCGATTCCTTGCCGCCCAGGCGGATGATGGCTTCGCGTTCCTTGTAGCCCTGGCGCACGCTGGCCACGTCCTTCAGGCGCACCGGCACGCCGTTGGCGACCACGCTGGAACCACCACCGGACGAGGCACTCTGCGCCGCCGACGCCGCAGCGACTGCCGCAGCCGAGCCGGTGGACGCGGCAATGTTGAACATCTGCTGCAGGGCCGAATCGGCCGCGCTGCCGTTGGACGACTGGGTGGTGACCAGCAGGTTGCGGATATCTTCCAGATCGGCGAACTGGTTGACGGTACGCACGAGGAAGCGCTGCGAGCCCTCCTCCAGGCGGCCGCCGGAGATGTTGATGTTCTCTTCCTTCAACCGCTTGATGACGGTGTCAATGGGCAGGTTCAGCTGGGCCAGCTTCTGCTGGTCGATGTCCACCTGGATCTCATCCTCCAGGCCACCGCCCACCTTTACCGCGGCCACGCCGGTCACCGGTTCCAGCTTCTTCTTCAGGTCTTCGTCGGCATAGCGGCGCAGGCCGGTCAGTTCGCGGATCGCGTCTTCATCGCTGGCCGGGGTGGCCTTGGTCGACAGCACCAGGCGCATGATCGGCTCGGTGGACGGATTGAAGCGCAGCAGCACCGGAGCCTTGGCCTCCAGTGGCAGGTTCAGCGCTTCCATCTTGTCGCGCACCTCCAGGCTGGCCTGGTCCATGTTGGTGCCCCAGGCGAACTCGAGCACGACATCGCTCTGCCCAGTGCGCGAGACCGACTTCAGCTTGCGCAGGTTCTTGACCACGCCCACGGCTTCTTCCACCGGCTGGGTGATCAGGCTTTCGATTTCGGTCGGTGCCGCGCCGGTGTATTCGGTGCGCACGGTGAGCGTGGGATAGCTCAGGTCCGGCAGCAGGTTGACCTTGAGGTTGCCCAGCGCGATCAGGCCGAACAGCAGCAGCGTGACCGTGCACATGGCGATGGTGACGCGGCGGCGGGTGGCGAATTCCACCAGGCCACCGCGCATGCCGGCAGCGGCGCCGTCGCCGGCCGGCGAGGCACCGTGGTCGTGTCCCGGGGCGCTCATTGCTGGCTCCCGGCCTTGTCTGCGGGCTTGGCGGCGGCGGTGACCGCAGCCGGCTTTGCCTTCGGGTTGGCCTTGGGATCGGCGATGACCTGCACGGCGGTGCCGTCACGCAGGGCGACCTTGCCGGCGGTGACGATCTGGTCGCCGGCAGCCAGGCCGTCGCGGATTTCCACCCACGGCCCTTCGGCATAGCCCAGCTTGACCGGCACGCGAGCCACCTTGCCTTCGCGCACGCGGAACACGGCCGGCTCGCCGTCGTCCAGCAGGGCCAGGCGCGGCACCACCAGGGCGTCGGCGCGCTGGTCGTAATCGATGCGGATGCGCCCGAACATACCCGGCTGCAGCGCGTGCTCGGTGCCGTTGAAGGCGCTGACCACGCGGAAGGTGCCGCTGCCCGAATCCACCACCGGAGCGATCCGGTCCACCGTGCCGGTGAAGCGCTTGCCCGGCAGTGCGTCGGCCGACAGCACGACCGGCTGGCCGGCGCGCAGGGTGGCCAGCTCGCGCTCGGGCACGTTCAGGGTGGCCTCCAGCTGCGAGTTGTCGACGATGCGGAAGATCGGCGTGTTGATCTGCACGAAGTTGCCGGTCTTGATCGACCGCGAGGCGATCACACCGGAGATCGGCGCCACCACCGTGGTGTAGGACAGTTCCAGCGTGGCCAGGCGGTACTGCGCGCGCATGTTTTCCAGGTCGTAGCGCAGCTGGTCGACGTCGGAGGCACTGACCATCTGCTGGCCAACCAGCTTCTGTGCACGCTGGTAGTTGTTTTCCAGCTTGCGCATCTGCGCCTCGCTCTGCGCGACGGCCAGGCGTGCGCGGTCCGGGTCCAGGCGCACCAGCGGCTGGCCGGCGGTGACCCGCTGGCCCTCCTCGACCAGCACGGCCAGGGCCACGCCGGAGGTCTTGGCCACCACCTGCGATTCGGCGCGAGGTTCCAGTGCGGCGGTGCCAGTGTAGCTGGCGGCTACGGCGCGGTGGCTGGCCACGGCCACTTCCACCGGCACGGCGTCGACCTTCTTCTCGTCCTTGGTTTCAGCCGCCTTGGCATCGGCGCTGGGGCCGGCAGCGCAGCCGCCCAGCAGCAGGGAGGTGGAGATCAGCAGGGCAGCGGCACAGAGTCCAGTGCGGCGGCCGGGCAGGAAGATTGGGTGCGACATCGTCAGATCCTTGGAGGATGCGTGGGCAGGTGTGGTAGCAAAGTAATGCACCACTTCACGGCAACACCATATCCCAAAGGTCATGGTGTCTTCACGCCGCTGGTCGGCCCGCCCCCCATTTCAGCTAGATGAAACCTGAGGCTATACTCGGGTCGTTCCGTACCCCACGCCGGAACGACCAGACCCGAATCCCCGGATAACGACATCATGCGCCCGCAGCCGCTCGCCGCTTGTCTCGCTCTGGCCGTCCTCCTGCCCCTCGGGGCCGCCGCACAGCCCGCTTCTGCTCCTGCAGCACCCGCCCCGGCTCCTGCCCAGGCCACCCCGCCCGCTGCCGTCGCTCCGGCCGGCAACTTCGACAATGGCCGGGTGCTCGCCTATACCTGCCAGGGCTGCCACGGCATCACCGGTTACAAGAACGCGTACCCCAGCTATCGGGTACCGAAGATCGGTGGCCAGACCCAGCAGTACCTGACCCAGGCCCTGACCGAATATCGCCAGGGCAAGCGCCGGCATCCGACGATGCAGGCGCAGTCGATGAGTTTCAGCGAACAGGAGATCGCCGATCTCGCTGTTTACCTGTCCACCGTCAAGTAAGGCCCGCCCATGTCGAAAGCCGCGCACACGATGCGTCACGCCATCGCCCTGTCCGTTGCCCTGCTGCTGGCGGCCTGCTCGCAGTCGCAGGTGGAAAGCAGTGAGAAGTCGGCCGGCGATCCCGGCCATGCCAGTGGCGAACACGGTTCGTCCTCCTCGGCCGGCCTGCCGCCGGGCCGCGAGGCCGCCGGTGAAGCCCGGGCCAAGGTGAAGGGGAAAGCGACCAACCAGAGCTGCATTGATTGCCACGGTGCCGACGGCAATGCGCCGATCGACCCGACCTACCCCAAGCTGGGTGGGCAGTACGGCGATTACCTGGCCCATGCCCTGCAGGCCTACCGTGCCGGCGACCGCCAGCATGCGTTGATGACCCCGCAGGCGAAGGATCTGAGCGACCAGGACATCGCCGACCTGGCCGCGTACTTCGGCAGCCGGCCGAGCCAGCTGCGGGATCTGCACGGGGTGAAGTAGCGCCGGGCGTATGCTCGGCTGCCCTTGGGTAGCGCCGGGCCATGCCCGGCGGAATGCAGGAGCGCCGCGCTGCGCGCTCGCGGGGCATGGCCCCGCGCTACCCGTATATCGCGTCGTGAACCAACACCGCGCCGGGCGGGCGCGGCGCGGCTCGGCTCGGCTCGGCAATCAGCCTTCCAGCTCTTCCCAGCGCGCGTACGCCGCATCCAGCTCGGCCTGGACCTTGGCCAGCTGCTGGGTATGCGCGGTCACTTCGGCGCTGCTGCGGGTGTAGAACGACGGGTCGTTCATTGCTGCGGTCAGGCCGTCCACGTCGCCTTCCAGCTTCTCGATGGTCTTGGGCAGCTGTTCCAGCTCGCGCGCTTCTTTGTAGGCCAGCTTGCGCCTGGGCGCGGCCGGGGCCGCCGCCGCAGCAGCGGCCGGCGCAGCAGCAGCCGGCTTGGCCACCGGCGCCGCCGCAGGCGCGGCCACGCTGGCGGCATAGCGCTGCCAGTCGGTATAGCCACCCACGTATTCGCCAATCACGCCGTCGCCTTCCATCACCAGCGTAGAGGTCACCACGTTGTCGATGAAGTCACGATCGTGGCTGACCAGCAGCAGGGTGCCGGTGTAGTCGCCCAGCAGCTCTTCCAGCAGCTCCAGGGTTTCCACGTCGAGGTCGTTGGTCGGTTCGTCCATCACCAGCAGGTTGGAGGGCTGCGCGAACAGCTTGGCCAGCAGCAGGCGATTGCGCTCACCACCGGACAGGCGGGTGATCGGCGCACGCGCACGCTCGGGGGTGAACATGAAGTCCTGCAGGTAGGCATGCACGTGCTTGCGCTTGCCGTTGAACTCGAGGAAATCGCGGCCTTCGGCCACGTTCTCGATCGCGCTCCAGTCTTCGCGCAGCACCGCACGGTACTGGTCGAAATAGGCGATCTGCAGGTTGGTGCCGGCGTTGACCTCACCCTTCTGCGGCTGCAGTTCGCCCAGCAGCAGCTTCAGCAGCGTGGTCTTGCCGCTGCCGTTGGGGCCGATCAGACCGATGCGGTCGCCACGCAGGATGGTGGTGGTGAAGTCGCGGACCATGGTGCGCTCGCCGAAGGCGAACGAAATGTCCTTGACGTCGATGACTTTCTTGCCGGAGCTGACGCCCTGTGCGGCTTCCATCTTGACGTTGCCGCTGAGTTCGCGGCGCTCGGAACGCTCGTTGCGCATCGCCTTCAGGCGGCGCACGCGGCCTTCGTCGCGGGTGCGGCGGGCCTTGATCCCTTGGCGGATCCACACTTCTTCCTGCGCCAGCAGCTTGTCGAAGCGGGCGTTTTCCTGGGCCTGCGCGTTCAGGCGTTCCTCGCGGCGGCGCTCGTAGTTGGCCCAGTCGCCCGGCCAGCTGGTGACCTGGCCGCGGTCGATCTCGACGATGCGGGTGGCCAGCGCGCGCAGGAAGCGGCGGTCATGGGTGACGAACACCACGCTGCCGCTCCAGCCCTTGAGGAAGGCTTCCAGCCAGTCGATGGCCTCGATGTCGAGGTGGTTGGTCGGTTCGTCCAGCAGCAGCACGTCCGGGCTGGACACCAGCGCGCGGGCCAGCAGCACGCGGCGCTTCATGCCGCCGGACAGGCGGCCGAATTCGGCCTCGCCATCCAGGTCGAGCTTGGTCAGGGTTTCGCTGACGCGCTGGTCCAGGCCCCAGCCGTTGGCGGCATCGATCTTGGCCTGGACGTTGCCCAGGGCTTCACCGTCGAAGACCTCGGCATGGCTGAGGTGGTGGAATTCGGCCAGCCACTGGCCCAGTTCGCCCAGGCCATCGGCCACGACGTCGAACACCGAGCCGGCCGCGCCATGCGGCACTTCCTGCTCCAGGCGGGTCACGCGGACGCCCTGCTGCACGCGGACTTCGCCGTCATCAGGCTTGTGGTCGCCGGACAGCAGCTTGAGCAGGGTGGATTTGCCGGCGCCGTTGCGGCCGATCAGGGCGATGCGTTCGCCCGGCTCGATCGACAGTTCGGCCTTTTCCAGCAACAACGGGCCGCCGACGCTGAAGTCGACGTTCTGTAGGGTAATCAGAGGCATCCCACTATTGTACGGGTTGGCGGGCGCCCGCCGGAATCTCGGCGGTAGAGTCGACCGTTGCATTCCCCCAGCCATGGCTGCAACCCGGTCAGGGCACACAGGTACAATGTGCCATGACTGACTTTTCGACCCTGCCGCTGAGCCCGGCCCTGCAGCCCGGCCTGGACGCCCTCGGCTACACCACCCTTACGCCTATCCAGGCGCAGAGCCTGCCGGCGATCCTCGATCGCCGCGATGTGATCGCCCAGGCGCCGACCGGCAGCGGCAAGACCGCCGCCTTCGGCCTGGGCCTGCTGCAGGCCATCGATCCCAGCCTGATCCGCGTGCAGGCGCTGGTGCTGTGCCCGACCCGCGAGCTGGCCGACCAGGTCGCCAAGCAGATCCGCAAGCTGGCCACCGGCATCCCCAACCTGAAGCTGCTGCTGCTGGTCGGTGGCGTGCCGCTGGGCCCGCAGCTGGCCTCGCTGGAAGGCCACGACCCGCATGTGGTGGTCGGCACCCCCGGCCGCGTGCAGGAACTGGCCCGCAAGCGTGCCCTGAACCTGGGCGCGGTGCGCACCCTTGTGCTGGACGAAGCCGACCGCATGCTGGACATGGGCTTTGAAGAGCCGATCCGCGAGATAGCCGGCCGCACCCACAAGGACCGGCAGAGCCTGCTGTTCTCGGCCACCTTCCCCGACAGCATCCGCGAGATCGCCCGCGACCTGCTGCGCGATGCGCTGGAAGTGACCGTGGAAGGCGCCGACCAGGCCCCGGCCATCCGCCACCTGTTCTGCGAAGTGGAACCGGCCCACCGGCAGAAGGCGCTGGCCGGCCTGCTGCTGAAATACACGCCGGAATCGGCGGTGGTGTTCTGCAACACCCGCAAGGACGTGGACGAGGTCGCCAACTCGCTGCAGCAGTTCGGCTTCTCGGCGCTGGCCCTGCATGGCGACATGGAGCAGCGTGACCGCGAGGAAGTGCTGCTCCGCCTGGCCAACCGCAGCTGCAACGTGCTGGTGGCCAGCGACGTGGCCGCACGCGGGCTGGATGTGGAAGAGCTGGCGGCTGTGATCAACTACGAGCTGCCCACCGACGTGGAGAGCTACCAGCACCGCGTGGGCCGCACCGGCCGCGCCGGTGCCAGCGGCCTGGCGATCAGCCTGGTGGCCGGTCGCGAGAAGACCCGCGCCGAGGCCGTCGAAGCCCATCTGGGCCAGCCGCTGGACTGGCAGAAGACGCCGCTGGCGACCTCGCGCCCGGCCGAGCTGCCGCAGGCGGCGATGCGCACCTTGCGCATCGATGGTGGCAAGACCGACAAGCTGCGCCCGGGCGACATCCTCGGCGCGCTGACCGGCGATGCCGGCCTGTCGGGCAAGCACATCGGCAAGATCGCGATCTTCCCGACCCGCTCCTACGTGGCCATCGCCCGTGAGCAGGTCAATAAGGCGGTTGCCAAGCTGGAAGCCGGCAAGATCAAGGGCCGTCGCTTCCGCGTGCGGATGATGTAACGATCAAGGTATCGGCCGGGCATGGCCCGGCGCTACCTGCAGGCTGTTGGTAGCGCCGGGCCATGCCCGGCTAAGCAATCAGAACACCAGTTCGGTGTGCAGCGGCAGATCCGCTTCCCAGCGGCCGCGGCCACCCAGGCCGTCCAGCTCGACCAGCACGCCGGCGCCGACCACTTCAACGCCCAGGCGGCGCACCAGCGACAGCGCGGCACCCAGCGTGCCGCCGGTGGCCAGCACGTCATCGATGATGGCCACGCGCGCGCCGGCCGGCAGCGCGTCGGCATGCACTTCGATGCAGTCGCTGCGGTACTCCAGGGTGTATTCCTCGCGCAGCACCTTGCCCGGCAGCTTGCCCGGCTTGCGCACCGGCACGAAGCCCACGCCCAGTTCCAGCGCCATGGCGGCGCCCAGGATGAAACCACGCGATTCGATGCCGACGATGGCATCCAGCTGCTGCCCGCGCCAGCGGTCGGCCATGGCCGTGATCGCGCCGCGGAAGTCCTCGCCGTGGGCGAGCAGCGGCATGATGTCCTTGAACAGGATGCCGGGCTTCGGGAAATCGGCGATATCGCGCAGGCGCGAGGCCCAGGCGGGGACAGCCACGGTGGCGTCGGTCATTGCAGCTACCAGCTTGTATGGCGGCATAGGGTAACCGGTTCGCCGCGACCCTGCCCGTTCCCGGCACCACCGCGCCGCTGCGTTCCACGCATGGCCTCGCAGCATCACACAAAAATCGCACACCTGTGCGATAATCGCCCTAACCGGTCATTCACCCCGCCTGCGTCATAAGCAGGCAGACGCCTGCCCGCCGCCATGGCCCGCAGCCGCCCGGGATGCCGACGGCCCCCGCCACGCCTGGCGCGCGCGGGGCTTTCCCGCCTCCGCGCGGGTTTTTCGCAATGAGGTTCATGCAACGTGGACGAGACGACGAAAGTTCCGGCCCTGTGCCGTGTGCTGGTGGTCCTGCTGGGCATCCTGGTGACCCTGTTCGGCCTGGTTCTGCTGGTCGGTGGTGTTCGCCTGGTAATGCTGGGGGGCAGTTGGTATTTCCTGCTGATGGGTGCGGTGTCGGCCGTGGCCGGCGTACTGCTGGTGATGCGCCGGCCGAACGGTGCGCTGCTGTACGGCCTGGCCTTCGTGGCCACGCTGGTGTGGGCGCTGGTGGATGCAGGCTGGGAGTTCTGGCCGCTGGTCTCGCGCCTGGTGATGCCGGCCGTGCTCGCCCTGCTGGTCGCACTGGCCTGGCCGGTACTGCGCCGCAGCCGCGGCCAGGTCGCCGGCCGTGGCGCCTACGGCGTGGCTGCGGTGCTGCTGATCGGCCTGCTGGGCACGGCCTTCTCCGCCTTCCAGCCGCGCCCGGTGCAGACCGCACAGGGCACCACGCCGCCGGTGGTGCCGGTGGCCAAGGGCGCTGAACAGCGCGACTGGATGCACTGGGGCAACACCACCGCCGGCACCCGCTTCGCCGCGCTGGACCAGATCACCCCGGCCAACGTGAAGGAACTGCAGGTCGCCTGGACCGCGCACACCGGTGACGTGCCCGAAAGCAACGGCTTCGGTGCCGAGGACCAGAACACCCCGCTGCAGATTGGCGACACCCTGTACCTGTGCACCCCGCACAACCAGGTGATCGCCATCGACGCCGACTCCGGCAAGCAGCGCTGGGCCTTCGATCCCAAGGCCACCGCGCCGAACTGGCAGCGCTGCCGTGGCTTGGGCTACTTCGACGCGACCACGGCACCGGCAGCTGCAACGTCGGCTGCGCCGGAACCCGCGCCGCAGCCGGCCACCGAGACCGCCAGCACCGGCCCGGCCCTGTGCGAAAAGCGCATCCTGATGACCTCCATCGATGCGCGCCTGTTCGCGCTGGATGCGAAGACCGGCGCGCTGTGCCCGGACTTCGGCAGCAACGGCGTGGTCGACCTGAAGACCGGCATGGGCGAGATCAAGCCCGGCTTCTACACGCTCACCGCCGCCCCGCTGGTGGCCGGCGATCTGATCGTGGTCGGCGGCCGTGTGGCCGACAACATCGAAGTGGGTGAACCGTCCGGCGTGGTGCGTGCATACAACGTGCGTACCGGCGCGCTGGCCTGGGTCTGGGACCTGTCGAAGGAAACGCCGGACGTGCCGTTGGATCCGTCGATCCACTACACGCGCGCCACGCCGAATGTGTGGACCTCGATGGCCTACGACCCGCAGCTGGGCCTGGTCTACCTGCCCACCGGCAACACCACGCCGGACCAGTGGGCCGGCGAGCGCACCCCGCAGGATGACAAGTACAGCTCGGCTGTTGTCGCGCTGGACGTCGCCACCGGCAAGGAGCGTTGGGTCTACCAGACCGTGCACCACGATCTGTGGGATTACGACCTGCCGGCGCAGCCGACCCTGACCGACGTGCCCGACGGCAAGGGCGGCACCCTGCCGGCCCTGCTGCAGATCACCAAGGCCGGGCAGATCTTCATGCTCAACCGCCAGACCGGCGTGCCGATCAGCGAAGTGCGCAACATCCCGGCGCCGCAGGGCAATGCCGAAGGCGAACGCTATGCCGCGACCCAGCCGCTTTCGGTGGGCCTGCCGCAGATCGGCGCACAGACGCTGACCGAGTCGGACATGTGGGGTGCGACCCCGATCGACCAGATGCTGTGCCGCATCCAGTTCAAGCAGTTCCGCTACGACGGCATGTACACGCCGCCGGGCGAAGACCTCGCGCTGCAGTGGCCGGGTTCGCTGGGTGGCATGAACTGGGGCAGTGCCTCGGTCGACCCGACCACCGGCTACCTGTTCGTCAATGACATGCGCCTGGGCCTGTGGACCAAGCTGATCCCGCGTGCACAGATGACCAGCGGCGCCGGTGGCGTGGAAATGGGTGCGGCTTCGCAGACCGGTACGCCGTACGGCTCGCTGCGCGACCGCTTCCTGTCCAAGCTGGGCATCCCCTGCCAGAAGCCGCCGTTCGGCACGATGTCGGCGATCAACCTGGCCACCCGCCAGCTGGTCTGGCAGGTGCCGGTGGGCACGGTGAAGGACACCGGGCCGATGGGCATCAAGATGGGCCTGCCGATTCCGATCGGCATGCCGACCCTGGGTGGTTCGCTGGCTACGCAGTCGGGCCTGCTGTTCTTCGCCGGTACGCAGGATTACTACCTGCGCGCCTACGACAGCCGCACCGGCGAGGAAGTGTGGAAGGCCCGCATGCCGGTCGGCAGCCAGGGCACGCCGATGACCTACGTCTCGCCGAAGACCGGTCGCCAGTACGTGGTGATTTCCGCCGGTGGCGCACGCCAGTCGCCGGACCGTGGCGACTATGTGATCGCCTACGCGCTGCCCGAGCGCAGGTAAACCGTGCCACGCGGTGCAGCCTGCCAGGCTGCGCCGCGTGGGTACCGGTTGCCGGTTCCAGCGCTTACCATGCAAGGTCGAACCTGATGAAAGCTGCTGCCATGCCTGCCGTTCCTCCCAGCCGTCGCCCCAAGCGCCCGCCTGCGCCACCGCAGGATCGTGGCCTGGCCCATGAGCTGATGCAGCAGATCCAGGACAACCAGGGCGATCCGGATTTCATGACCTCGCTCGGCCGCGGCCTGGCCGTGCTGAGCGTGTTCTCGCAGCATCCACGCGAAGTGACGATGTCGCAGATCAGCACCGATACGGGCATCTCGCGCGCAGCGGTACGGCGCGTGCTGTACACGCTGGAAAAGCTCGGTTACGTCGGCGAGCAGGGCCGTGGCTTCGTGCTGCTGCCGCGCGTGCTGGGCATGGGCGGCGCCTATGTCGCCTCGTCGTCGATGACCGCGGCGGCACAACCGGTACTGGATGCGCTGCGCGATGACGTGCACGAATCCTGCTCGCTGGGCGTGCTCGACGGTGATGACATCCTGTACGTGGCGCGCGCGGAAACCGTGCGCATCATGTCGATCGGCCTGCGTGCGGGCAGCCGCCTGCCGGCGTACTGCACCTCGATGGGCCGCGTGCTGCTGTCGGCGCTGCCGCGCGACACGCTGGAAGGCTACCTGGAACGCAATCCGCTGCGGCCGCGTACCGAACGCACGGTCACCCGCATGGACGATTTCCTCGACCTGCTGGAAAAGGTGCGTCGCGAAGGCGTTTCGCTGGTCGACCAGGAGCTGGAGATCGGTCTGCGCTCGATCGCTGTGCCGGTGCATTCGCGCAGCGGCGAGGTGGTGGCCGCGCTGAACATCGGCACCCAGGCGGGCCGCATCGGCCTGGGCGTGATGCAGACCCAGCTGCTGCCACGCCTGCGCGAGGCGGCACAGCGGTTGGGTACGTTGTTGAATTGAGGCAAAGCCGCCGGGCATGGCCCGGCGGATTCCGTATCAACGTTCCGAAGCCTGCTCTTCCAGGATCGGCTTGGCCAGCGCGAACGCGTGGTTGGCCGCGGGCACGCCGCAGTAGATCGCCGCCTGCAGCAGCACTTCCTTGATCTCCTCCGGCGTCACCCCGTTGTTGCGGGCGGCGCGGATATGCAGCTTGAATTCCTCGTCGTGGCCCAGCGCCACCATCATCACGATGGTCAGCAGCGAGCGCGTATGCCGCGGCAGTCCCTCGCGCGTCCACACCGTGCCCCACGCCGTGCGGGTGATGAAGTCCTGGAATTCAGTCGTGAATTCCGTGCGCGCCTGCAGCGAGCGGTCGACATGCGCCTCGCCCAGCACCTGGCGGCGCACCGCAAGACCGGCTTCGTAGCGTTCCTGTTCGTCCATCGTCGTGTACCTGTTGAGGGATGTCAGTGCTGCGCGGAAAGATGCGCGGCCAGTGCGGCGGTGAACGCCTGCGGCGATTCCAGGTTGCAGATGTGGCGGCCCGCAACGGCGGCATAGCGCCCCTGCGCCACGCCCTCGGCGATCGCCTGCAGCTCGGCCGGCACGCAGACCGGATCGTCATCACCGGCAATGGCCAGCATCGGCACGCCGATGCTGGCCAGTGCATCACGGAAGTCGGCCGTGCCCACCGCATTGCAGCAGCCAGCGTAGCCTTCGACGCTGGTGGCGAGGAAACGCTGCAGGATGTCCTCCACCTGGCTGGCATGGGTCTGTGCGAAGCCGGCGGTGAACCAGCGCTCGCGGGTGCCATCCACCAGCGGCAGCAGACCATCGTGCTGGACCTGGGCGATGCGCGCCTGCCAGCCGTCCAGCGTGCCGATCTTCGCCGCGGTAGCGGCCACGGTGAGCGTACGCAGACGGTTGCCGGCGTGCATGCCCAGCCACTGCCCGGTCAGGCCGCCGATCGACAGGCCGCAGAAGTGGCTGCGCTCGATGCCGAGGTGATCCCACAGGGCCAGCACGTCGGCGCCCAGCTCGGCCACGGTGTACAGCCCCGGCGGCGCACTGGACTGGCCATGGCCGCGGCGGTCATAGCGCAGGATGCGGTACTGCGCGGCCAGTGCATCCACCTGCGGCTGCCACATGCCCAGGTCGGTACCGAGCGAGTTGCAGAAGGTCAGCCACGGGCCATCGGCGCGGCCCTCGGTCTGGTAATGCAGGCGATGCTGCGGAAGGTCGAGGAAGGGCATGGGGGCTCCAGCGTTGAACGTAGGGATCAGCCGCGCGCCAGCACGCGGTCGATCCAGGTATCGGCCATGCCACGCCAGCTGTCGGCGGCGAACAGGGCATCCAGTTGTGCGGGTGAAAGCTGCGCGGTGACCTCCGGCGTCTGCGCCAGCACCTCGCGCAGGTGCAGCGACTGCGCCAGCGCCTGCTTGGCCGCCTGTTCCACCAGCGCATGCGCGGCCGGCTTGCCGATGCGCTCACCCAGGGTGACCGCCACGGCTTCGGCATAGAGCAGGCCGCCATGGCTGTCCAGATGCTGGCGCATGCGCGCGCGATCCAGCTGCAGCCCCTGCACCACCACGGTCACCTGGGCCAGGCTGCCGGCGCACAGGCGCACGATCTCCGGCACCGTGTCCCACTCGGCATGCCACTGCCCGGCCGCACGCTCGTGGGGCTGCGGCATGGCGCTGAACAGGGTCGACAACAGGCCCGGCACACGCGTGGCCGCGGCGATGGCGGCCACGCAGCCAACCGGGTTGCGCTTGTGCGGCATCGCCGAGGAACCGCCCTTGCCCTCGCCTGCCGGCTCGAAGGCTTCAGCAACTTCGGACTGCATCAGCAGCACGATGTCGGTGGCGATCTTGCCCAGGCTGCCGGTCAGCAGCGCAAACACGCTGCCGAACTCGGCGATGCGGTCACGCGCGGTGTGCCAGGGCAGCGCCGGCAACGGCAGCTGCAGCTCGGCGGCCAGCGCTTCGGCCACGTCCAGCCCACGCGTCTGCAGCGAAGCCAGCGTACCGGCGGCTCCGCCGAACTGCAGGACCATGGTGTCATCAGCCAGCGCATCGAGGCGACGCTGGCTGCGCTGCAGGGTATCGAGCCAACCAGCGGCTTTCAGGCCGAAGGTGACCGGCACCGCCTGCTGCAGCAATGTGCGCCCGGGCAGGCCGGTGCCGCGCTCGGCCTCTGCCAGCCGCGCCAGCGCGGTACACAAAACCTGCAGGCGCGCCTGCACGTGGCTGACCGCCGCGCGCAGCTGCAGCACCGCGCCGCTGTCGATGATGTCCTGGCTGGTGGCGCCCCAGTGCACCCAGCGCGCGGACTCGGCATCGCCCGCCTTTACCTGTGCGGTGAGTGCCTTGACCAGCGGAATGGCCGGGTTGCCGGCCAGTGCGGTCGCCGCCGACAACGCGGGAACCGCGTACAGATCGGCGCTGCATGCTGCTTCAATCGGGGCCAGCGCAGCGGCGGGGATCACCCCGCACTGTACCTGGGCGCGCGCCAGGGCGCGTTCGACATCCAGCATCGCCTGCAGGCGTGCTTCATCACTGAACACAGCGTCGACGGCGGGGTCGCCGAACAGACCGCCCAGCAGCGTTGGGGAGTGGCTCATCGGTGCAGTCCATCCTGGGTGGCCACAGCTTACCCGCGCCCGCTGCATGCGGGCGTGGAGTGGCCGGAAGGCGCGTTGGCCGCGCCGCGATCAGTAAGCGAAGAACACCGTCTCGTCCGGGCCCTGCATGCGCACGTCCCAGTGGTAGAGGCCCCTGCCCTGCGCCTGAGCCAGCAGGGTGTGGCGGCGCTCGGCGGGCACCAGCGCGAGAATGCCGTCCTCGCCGTTGCTGGCTTCATCACTGAAGTAGATGCGGCCACGGGTGGCCTGCAGCAGGCCGCGCATGAACACCAGCACCATCAGGTGCGGTGCCTGCGGCTCGCCACGCAGGCCCGGCACGCGGCCCGGCTTGACGGTGGTGAAGGCGAAGCGGCCCTGGTCGTCGGTGGGAACACGGCCCCAGCCATGGAAGGCCGGATCGTGGTCATCACGGCGCGGGTCTTCGCCATGGGCGTAGATGCCCTGCGCGTCGGCCTGCCAGATTTCCAGCACGGCATCGGACACCGGCGTGCCATTGCCATCGAAGACCTGGCCCTGCACTTCGATGCGCTCGCCCTGCGCGGTGGCCGGGGCGATTTCGGTGCGGTACAGCGGTTCCAGGCCCAGGCGGTAGTACGGGCCCACGGTCTGCCACGGAGTGGATTGGAAACTCATGGTCTTACTCCCAGACGGTCATCTTGCGACCGCGCAGCACGATGTCGAAGCGGTAGCCGAGTGCGAATTCGTTGGCGGTGTTTTCCCAGTCGAACGAGGACACCATGCGCTCGCGCGCCTTGGCGTCGTCCACGCAGTTGTAGATCGGGTCGAACGCCAGCAGCGGATCGTTGGGGAAGTACATCTGCGTGACCAGGCGTTGGCCGATGCCATCGCCATGCAGCGAGAAATGGATGTGCGCCGGGCGCCAGGCGTTGTAGTGGTTGCGCCACGGGTACGCGCCCGGCTTGATGGTGGTGAACCGGTAGCGGCCTTCGCTGTCGGTCAGCACCTGGCCGGTGCCCTTGAAGTTCGGGTCCAGCGGCGCATCGTGCTGGTCGCCCTTGTGCAGGTAGCGGCCGGCGGCGTTGCACTGCCAGACCTCGACAATGGTGTTGCGTACCGGGCGGCCGTTCTCGTCCAGCACGCGGCCGCTGACGATGATGCGCTCGCCCTGCGGCTGGCCGGGGAAGCCGGCGGTCAGGTCGGCGGCATGCTCACCCAGGGTGATGCGGTTGATGCTCGGGCCGGTCACTTCCGAGAGCGTCACCGGGATGGCGATCGGGTCGGTACCCGGGCCACGCAGCGCGGTGGAGGCATACGGCAGATGGATGCGCGGCGGCTGGCTGCCGGGGTACGGCTTGCGGTAGCCGCGCAGTTCGGTGGGATCGCTCATGGCGTACTCCTGTTGGCGAGCGGCCCGAAGGCCGCGGCTGTCTTGCAGATCATGGATACGGGCGAAGGCTTACACGCGTTCGATGGCCAGCGCCACGCCCTGCCCCACGCCGATGCACATCGTCGCCAGGCCGCGGCGGCCGCCACTGGCTTCCAGCTGGCGCAGCAGGGTCAGCGCCAGGCGCGCGCCGCTCATGCCCAGCGGGTGGCCCAGGGCGATGGCCCCGCCGTTGGGGTTCACGTGCGCGGCATCGTCGGCCAGGCCGAGCTGGCGCATGCAGGCCAGGCCCTGCGAGGCGAAGGCTTCATTCAGTTCGATGGCATCGAAATCGGTGATGGACAGGCCCAGCCGCGCCATCAGCTTCTGGCTGGCCGGCACCGGGCCCATGCCCATGATCGCCGGCTCGACACCGGCGCTGGCGAAGCCGAGGATGCGCGCGCGCGGGGTCAGCCCCAGCGCCTTCACCTGCGCGCCCGAAGCGAGCAGCAGTGCGGCGGCACCATCGTTGATGCCCGAGGCATTGCCGGCGGTGACCGTGCCCGGCTGGCGGAACAGCGGCTTGAGCTTGGCCAGCGCCTCGGCGGTGGTATCGCCGCGCGGGTGTTCGTCGCGGTCGACGGTCACCATCTCGCCGCGCTTGCGGCCCGGCACGTCCACCGCCACGATCTCGCCGTCGAAGAAACCGCGCGCCTGCGCAGCGGCGGTGCGCTGCTGGCTGCGCAGGGCGAACGCATCCTGGTGCTCGCGACTGATGCCGTAGCGCTCGGCCACGTTCTCGGCGGTCTGGCCCATGGTCTCCACCCCGTGCAGCTCACGCAGGCGCGGGTTGATGAAGCGCCAGCCCATGGTGGTGTCTTCGATCTGCTGGTCGCGGGCGAACGGCGAAGTCGCCTTGCCCATCACGAACGGCGCGCGCGACATCGATTCAACGCCACCGGCAATGGCCAGGCCCAGTTCGCCGGCGGCGATGCCACGGGCCACGGTGCCGATCGCATCCAGGCCCGAACCACACAAGCGGTTGATCGTGCTGCCCGGCACCGTCACCGGCAGGCCGGCCAGCAGCAGGCTCATGCGGGCGACGTTGCGGTTGTCTTCGCCGGCCTGGTTGGCACAGCCGAGGTAGACATCCTCGACCAGCGCCGGGTCCAGCTGCGGGTGCCGCGCCAGCAGCGCCTTCAGCGGAACCGCGCCGAGGTCGTCGGCGCGCACACCGGACAGCGCTCCGCCGTAGCGGCCGATCGGGGTGCGGATGCCATCGATGATGTAGGTTTCGTGCAGGCTCATCTCAGACTCCCACGGCCAGTGCCAGCGGCAGGCCGGTCAGTTCACGCAATTGTTCGATGTCCATGCCCTCGACCATTTCCAGCACGGTCGCGCCGTCGGCGCCGAGGTCGAACACCGCCACATCGGTATACACGCGCGATACGCAGCGCAGGCCGGTCAGCGGGTAGCTGCATTCGGCCACCAGTTTGCTTTCACCCTTCTTGGTGAACAGGTCCATCATCACGAAGACCTGCTTGGCACCGATGGCCAGATCCATCGCGCCGCCCACGGCAGGAATCGCGTCGGGCGCACCGGTGCTCCAGTTGGCCAGATCACCGTGTGCCGACACCTGGAAGGCACCAAGCACGCAGATGTCGAGGTGGCCGCCGCGCATCATCGCGAACGAATCGGCATGGTGGAAATAGCAGCCACCGGTGAGCAGGGTGACCGGCTGCTTGCCGGCGTTGATCAGGTCCGGATCTTCCTGGCCGGGGGTCGGCGCCGGCCCCATGCCGAGCAGGCCGTTTTCCGACTGCAGGAAGATCTCCTTGTCGGCCGGCAGGAAGTTGGCCACCGTGGTCGGCAGGCCGATGCCCAGGTTGACGTAGGCACCTTCGGGAATGTCGCGCGCCACGCGCGCGGCCATCTGTTCGCGGCTGAGCTTGTTCATGCCTGCACTCCTTCTGCGGCCACCGGCACCACGCGCTGCACGAAAATGCCCGGGGTCACCACGGCCTCCGGGTCCAGTTCGCCCAGCGCCACCACTTCACGCACCTGCACGATGGCGCAGCGTGCGGCCATCGCCATCAACGGGCCGAAGTTGCGTGCGGTCTTGCGGTACACCAGGTTGCCCCAGCGGTCGCCACGGTCGGCCTTGATCAGTGCGAAGTCGGCGTGCAGCGGGTATTCAAGCACGTAGTGGCGGCCATCGATCTCGCGCGTTTCCTTGCCCTGCGCCAGCTCGGTGCCGTAGCCGGTGGGGGTGAAGATCGCGCCCAGACCGGAACCGGCCGCGTGGATGCGCGCGGCCAGGTTGCCCTGCGGCACCAGCTCCAGTTCGATCTCACCGGCGCGGTAGGCCGCATCGAAGTGCTGCGAATCGGCCTGGCGCGGGAAGGAGCAGACGATGCGGCGCACGCGCTTGTGCTTGATCAGCGCGGCCAGGCCGGTATCGCCGTTGCCGGCGTTGTTGTTGATGATGGTCAGTTCGCGCGCGCCCTGTGCAATGAGCGCATCGATCAACTCATCGGGCATGCCGGCGGTACCAAAGCCGCCGATCATCACGGTGGCACCATCATGGATATCGGCCACCGCTGCTTCCACGCTGGCCAAGGTCTTGTCGATCACTGCATTGCTCCTTGCCCTGCCTGCCGGCGGTCATCGCCGCCACGCTGCAGGGCCACTGCGAAGGGAAAACACGACCCGGACATGGTCGCCACGGCGCTCCGTCCGGTCAATGCGATATTCGGCCAGGTGATTCGATAATCGCACATTGAGTGAACTGCGTTGGCCATCGGTTCAACGCCGGTTCTGGCCGACGCCCACCCGCAGGCCGAGGCACGCCCACGCAGCCAGCAGCAGCGGCAAGGCGCACAGCACGTACAGCGCCGACGGCTGCCAGTGGCCATCCACCAGCACGCCCACGGTGAGCGGCGAAAGGATCGCGCCGACACGGCCGATGCCGATGGCCCAGCCGAGGCCGGTGGTGCGCACTTCGGCGGCGAACACCACCGGCGCTGCCGCGTACAGGCCGGCCATCGCCGCGAACAGGGCCGCACCGATCACGAAGGCCAGCGGGAAGGCCACGCCCAGCTGCGTGTTGAACGCCGCAAAGCCCAGCATCGACACCATCGCCAGCAGCAGCGCGCCAGCGGTCAGCTTCGACAGCGACCAGCGCGAAGCCAGCCAGCCAAACAGGCTGCCGCCTACGATGCCGCCCAGGTTCAGCAGCACGCCACCGGTGATGCCCTGCTGCGCCGACACGCCGGCCGAGACCAGCAGCTTCGGCGTCCAGCTCAGCACGAAATAGAAGGCGAACATGTGCAGGAAGAAGGCGAGCGCGATCAGCAACGCGACGCGACGCAGGTCGCCGACGAACAGCGCGGCGTACCCTTGGCGCTGGCCATCACGCACCGGCACCGGCGGCAGTGCCTGCAGTTCCGGCATGCGCATGCGCGACAGCAGCGCGTTCAGCCGCGGCAGCGCGTTGGCCGGGCGACGTGCGACCAGGAAATCCAGCGATTCCGGCAGGCACTTCAGCACCAGCGGAATGCACAGCAGCGACGCGCCTGCACCGATCAGGAACACGCTGTGCCAGGACCAGTGTTCCAGCATCCACGCCGCCAGCAGGCCGCCAGCGGTGGCACCGATCGGATAGCCGGTGGCCTGCAGCGCGACCGCCGTGCTGCGCCACTTGGCGTTGGCGTACTCGGCGGTGATCACCCCGACACCGGCCAGCATGCCGCCGATGCCGACGCCGGTGTAGACGCGCAGCGCGCCCAGCTGCCAGGCGTTGGCGGCCAGCGCCGACAGCGCCATGCCGCTGGTCAGGATCAGCAGGCAGCAGACGATCATCGGCCGCCGACCCCAGCGGTCCGCCAATGGCGCCAGCAGGAACGAACCCAGCGCCATGCCGACCAGGCCGGCACTGAGCATCAGCCCCAGCACCTTGCCCGACAGTTCCCAGTCTGCCGACACGTGCGGCGCGGTGAAGGCCATGACCATCACATCGAAGCCATCGAGCATGTTCAACAGCACGCAGATGGCGATGGCGGTCCACTGGAACGGACTCATCCGTTCAAGGACAAGCGGCGGTGCAGCGGCGGAGGCGTGGCTCATGGTGCGGTTTCCTGCAACAGCGTGGTGCGGTGGAACGTCCGGCGGGGAAGGTCTCAGTGACCGGCCTGGCTGGATGCATGGATGACCTGCAGGACGTCCTGCAGGCGATCGACCTCGACCTGGCCCGGCGCCGACGGGGTGCCGATCATGCCGAAGGTGAGGGCCTGGCCGAAGGTTTCGCCGGCCAGGCGCGAAACCACGCCGGTGCCGCCCATCGACATGGTCAGCAGCGGCTTGTCGCTCTGCTGGCGCACCTGCCAGGTGGCATCGAGCAGGGCCAGCACGTCGCCGGCATCACGCGGCATCACCGCGATCTTCAGCACGTCGGCGCCGAGTGCCTGCTGCTTCAGCAGGCGCGCTACGATCTCCTCGCGCGGCGGCGTGGCATGGAAGTCATGGTTGGACATCACCACCTTGACCCCGGCCTTGTGCGCCTGTGCCACCAGCGACTGCACGACCTTCGGGTCGCGGAACATCTCCACGTCGATCAGCTGGGCGACGCCGCCGCGCAGCAGCGTGGCGTACAGCGCACCATAGTCGGCATCGCTGATCGGCTTGGCACCGCCTTCGGCCTGGGTGCGGAAGGTGACGATGACCGGCTTGCCGGCCAGCGTGGCCTGGATGCGCTGGCCGAGTGCGACCAGTGCCTTGCCATCGGTGGCGATGTCCAGGTAGTCGATGCGCCACTCGGCGATGTCGGTGGACTTGCTGGCGGCAATGGCGGCGGCCTGCTGCAGGGCGACCTCAGCGGTGGCGCCGGTGATCGGCACGATGGTGCGCGGGCTGCCCTCGCCGATGCGCAGCTGGCCGACCTGCAGCACCGCCGGCGGCGGTGCGGCCAGGGCCAGCAGGGGGGAGGCGCTGAGCGCACCGGCGAGGACAACGGAAGCCAACGGGAATTTCATGGCAGTCACCAGAGCATGGAGGGAGCGCGCGGCCATCAGAAGGTCACCTTGGCCTGGACACCGACGGCCCAGGCGTTGTCGGTACCGCTGTAATTGAACGTGCCCGGGTTGACGATGTACTGCACGTCCGGGCGGATCATCAGCCACGGGTTCACCTGGAAGCTGTAGGACAGTTCGAACAGCTCCTCGGCCTGGCTGAGGTTGTACAGCGGCGAATCGGTGGGCACGCCACCGCTCATCAGCGTGGCCCGGCGCGCATCGACCAGGCGGTCGTTGATGTCGGCGCCGACGTAGCCCAGCGCGATGCTGTCCTGCGCGCGCGAGCCGATGCCCTGGTAGACGCCACCCAGCGCGTACCAGCGTTTGATCTGCGCGGTATCGGTATCGGACACCATGTACTGCGCGAAGGCGGTGAGGCCGCGGCTCGGGTCGGCCGATTCCTGGGTCAGGCGCTGCTCGGCCAGCACGTAGGCGCCGTGGCGGCCGGTGGTCGGCGAGGTGTCCAGGCCGCGCTTGTCCACGCGCGAGGTGTCGTAGTAACCGCCGAACTTGTACACGCCTGCGTAGCGGCTGCCCTTGGCCGGGGTCCAGGTCACTTCCACCGGGAACAGCGAACCGGTGGTACCCGAGACGAACGGACGGAACGCGTTGCGCTCGATGTTGCCGCCCAGGTTCGGATTGACCTGGAACCAGCCGGTACGCACGTTCACCGCCGGGCTGATCTGCTGCGCGAACTCGCCGCCCCACCGTGCCATCGGGTAGTTGTACCAGCCGCTGTTGCCGGACATCGCCAGCGGGTGCGCGCAGAAGGCGGCGTTGACGAAGTGGGTCAGCAGGCTGTGCAGGCCGAACTGGTTACCCATCGCGTAGTAACCCAGCTTGTAGTACGACTGGCCTGCGTTGAAGGTCTGGTCGTAGCTCAGCTCGGTCAGGCGCGTGTACTGGCCGCCGTACGCTTCCTGGATCGGGAAGCGGTTGCCGACGAAGTCCACCGAGGTGCTGCGGCCGCGACGGTCGTTGAGGGTGAAGTGGAACGCACCGCCGTCCCAGCCGGCCAGCTTGCCCATGTCCAGGTCCATGCCCACGCGCACCTGCTGCGCATAGCGCGCGCCGGTCTCGCCGTAGCCCCCATCGACCACGCCCATGGCCTCGCCCACGTAATCGCCGCGGAAGGCGATGCCGCGCTCGAACAGGTCGGTGCGGGTGCCGCCCCAGTCGCCGGTGAGCGTCTTGCCTTCATAGCGGTTGCTGGACTGCGCGCCGGCGAGGGCCGGCAGCAGCGCGGTGGCCAGGATGCCCAGGGACAGGCCCAGTGACGGGGATTTCGCAGGATTCATGATCGCGGTCTCGTGGAGGTGATCAGCGCAGCGACAGCGGCGCGCTCAGGGGGGAGGTGGCGCCCTGCGCCGAGGTGACCGTGGCGGTCAGGCTGCCGGCAGCGGCAGCATCTGCCCCCGCACCGAGCGGGAAGGTGAAGCTGCCGTGCCCCTGCGCATCGGTGCGGGCTTCGACGCTGCCCAGCACCAGCTCGGCCTCGCTGCCGTTGGCGGCGCGGTTGCCGAACACTTCCACCTGGTAGCGGGAATCCGGGGCACCCTGGAAACGACCGTTGAGCTGGCGCTGCGCGCCCTTGCCCTGCACGGCGGTCAGCTGCGGCGCGGCCTGGCCCAGGTTGGGCAGCGGCTGGCAGTCGGCCTGGCCGGCGGCGGTGCAGATGCGCGCACGCTTGGACGGATCGTTGTTGACGCCACGGCCGCGCGAGCCGACGAAGCTGGCGTGCTCCAGGCCCGGCACACCGAACACGATGGCACCGCGCGGCTGGCCCTTCACGCAGGCGCCGCCGGCCTCGCAGCGCTCGATCGGCAGGCCGTTGCCATGGATGCGGTTGGCGGTGAAGCGGTTCGGCGCACTCATCGGCTGCGGGCGCACGCCGATGCCGATGCCATTGCCGGTGATGGTGTTGCCATCGACCACGTTGCCACTGCCGGTGATGCTCAGGCCCAGCGAGTTGCCGGTGAAGGTGCTGGCGGCGATGTAGTTGCGGTTGCCCCAGTTGATCTGCAGGCCATCGGAATAATCGACGAAGCGGTTGTGGACCACGCTGTTGTCGTTGCCCCACAGGATCTCGATGCCCTGTGAGGGTTCCGGGTTGGCGCGGGTGGACTGGAACAGGTTGTCGGCCACCAGGTTCCAGGCCGCGCCACGGGTCAGCTCCAGGCCGTCGCCGTTGTCGAGGAATTCGTTGCGCACGATGCGGTTGTGCACGGTGGTGGTCGCGGTGGACTGGCCCTTGCCGTCGTCGCCGGTGAGCATGATGCCGGCGCCGCCCTTGTTGGCGACGATGCGGTTGTCATGGATCTCGTTGTGGCTGGAACGGTTGACCAGCACGCCGATGCAGAAGTTGCGGATCTCCAGGCCGGCCAGCTCCACGCCCTGGGTATCGCGCAGGACCAGGCCCGGCAGCGTGGTGGTGCGCACGTTGGTACCGGACTGGCCGGGTTCGGCGCCCGGGCAGGCATCGGTGCCGGTGCCGGTGACGTAGGCCGAGCCGTCGATGGCGACGTACTGGCCATCGCGCGCCCACGACGTGCCGATGATCTGCACCGGGCCCTTGATCTCCGGCAGCGGCGCGGCCGGCTTGATGACGTAGGGCGCGGCGCCGACGGCATCGATCTCGATGCGGTAGCGGCCCGGCGCGGCGTTGGCGGTGGTGATGGCCCAGCGCAGCGAGCCGGCGTTGGCATCGTCGGCATAGCGGTCCACGCGCAGGACCTGCAGGGCTTCGCGCGGCGGTTCGGCCTGGTAGGCCAGCGCCAGCGACGGCAGCACGGCAAGCAGGGACAGGGAAACAACGGACAGACGACGGCGCATGCGAGCACTCCGCACAGGTGAAGGGAAATCCGGCGGTCTTCCCCTGCACCTGGCTTCAGCACCGGACCGGCTGCTGCCCTCGCCCCGCCAGGGGTGGATCGCTTGGACTGCTATGAAACTGTGGGAGTGAAATTAGGTTTATCGCACTGCACCATTCAAGTGCGGTAATCGACTACGTGTGCGAATACCGCACTGAATGGGTAATACCATCGTTGTAGAGGGGGTGTTGTCGGCAGGGCTGCCGCCCTGCACCTGCCAGGAGCAAAGGCAAGGTCAAAGGCCAGAGCGGCTCCGGTTTTCTGTGTGTTGGGCGGGGCGGTGTGGGGGGGGGGGGGGGGGGGGGGGGGGGGGGGGGGGGGGGGGGGGGGGGGGGGGGGGGGGG